>JANWWH010000009.1 GCA_025056375.1 Aquificaceae bacterium | reverse complement strand
GGCGAGCAAGATGAGTCCTATAGGATAAACTGGGGTTTGCCTGGTCTTTTTGCTGGTGGATGTTGACTGTAGAACTGTGTGGCTAATTAGCTCTAAGAGGAAGGATACATCTTTGTTGCTAATATATTTCATGTTTGCCACTCCTTTAGACATGGCTTTTTGTAGGGTGCATATTATAAACCTTGTCTTTCTTGCTTTGGAGATTTTTCAAACATTCTCAGAGCCACTGTGGTGTCCTGCTTTAATAACCACCTTATAATTATACGCATGTTTGATTACGATGTGCTTATACTGGGCGGGGGGCTTGCTTACGCTGGGGCTGAGTTTATCAGGAACTCGGGGCTGAAAGTGGCTATAGTGGAGAGGGATATGGCGCATTTGGGTGGTGTGTGCCTTCACGAGGGCTGTATACCCACAAAACTCTATCTCTTTGAGGCAAGGAAGCTTTACGACCTTAGGTGTTCCCCCCTTCTTTCTGCTGAGACCCTAAAACTTAACCTGAAGAACTTAAAGGACAAGAAGCAAAAACTAACCAAGTTTTTAAGAAACCAGATTGAGAACATGCTCAAGGGCGTGGACCTTATACAAGGATACGGGGAGCTCGTCGAGCCCCACGTGGTTGATGTGGAAGGCAAAAGGATAAGTGCAAAAAACCTTATTCTTAACACGGGAAAGAACTACCCTGAAAGTCCAAACGGCAACCACCTTCTGGAGCTTGAGGAACTTCCCCAGAGTCTGAAACTCCTTGGGGATGACCTACTTCTTTTAGAGTTTGCCTGCATGTTTGCCCTGATGGGGGTAAAGGTGGAGGTTTTCTTCGAGGAGGCTTCTCTGGAGCTTTTCCATCCCTCTATAAAGAACAGGTTGATAAAGAGCCTTAAGGAGACAGGTGTTGTCTTTAGCCCAGCGGATGCACCTGTGGAGGGTGCTTACTATCTGCGCAGAAGAGTGCCAAACTCCGCATGCATAAAGGTAGATGTGGCAAAAGATGAACTGGGGCATGTGGTTGTAGACAGAAACTACGAGACGAGCTTAAAAAACCACTATGCGGTGGGTGACCTTAACGGTATATACGAAACTGCCCATGCCAGCAGGTTACAGGCTCTCTCCGTCGCCAAAAGGATAGTAAGGGGTGAAGGCTTCTATACTCCTGCCTATAAAGTGCCCTACGTGCTTTACACGCAGCCCCTGTCCTACGCAAGGATAGGTCTATCAAGGAAAGAGCTTGAGAAGAGAGGTATGGAGTTTACAGAAAAGGGTGTTAGCTTCAGAGCCTTTGCGGTAGGTAGCATTTACCACACGGAGGAGGGTATGGCTTTCCTTTACTTTGACAGGAAGGGTTTTTTTATTGGTGCGGAGGTTCTCTCAAGAGATGCGGGAGAGATAGCCTCAGCCCTTACGGTAAGTCTTTTCTCCGAGCTGAACCTTGATATGCTTTCGAAAGTGTGCCTACCCCATCCTACCCTTGCGGAGGTGCCCTTCATGAGACTATGATACTGCCCTTTTCAGGCACTTTATCATCAACTCCCTCGGGGGACACCCCACATCCACCACCGGCTCTACCGCCAAGAGACCCTCCTTATTCAAGTGCTTGTATAAAACCCTATATACTTCCTCAAGACCCTTTTCAAAATCCACGCCCTCACCGAAGATGTAAAGTTCCAGGTCCTCTCTGTAGCCTCTCAGTCCGTGCTCCTGTGGGTTTTCTATGGGTTCATCCACGCCCATAGCGTAGGCTCTCCCCTGACTTATAGCCAAGCTGGCAGGGGCGTATTCAGAGGCGTAGCATTCCATATCCACTGGTGTGAGAGGTTCGTTTTCGGGCAAAGCCACCACATAAACTGCGGAGGTTCTTTCTTGCCTCCCCCCCTCGTAGTGCCCAAGAAGTTCTATGTAGTATACCCAGGACCTCATACCCTTCCTATAAGATAGTTCCAAAGGAACAGTATGGGTGGAAATATTATCCTGCCCAGCAAACCCGTAAAGAGAAGGAGAGTTATTATCAAAAATCCGTACATCTCAAACCTGTAGAAAAGTTCCCAGTATTTCACCGAGAAGAAGCTCATCACAGCTCTGCTTCCGTCAAGGGGGGGTATGGGTATAGCATTAAACAAGGCGAGCACCAGGTTTATGAGGACTCCCTTTCCAAGAAATAGAGCAAGGGGTATTAGGATTTCATCGCTGAGAAAATTAAGATACCCTTCTCTTATGAGCCTGTAAAGAGAAGCAAAGAGTAACGCGAGCCAGAGGTTCATGGCTATGCCAGCTATAGAAACCATAAAGGTGCCAAGCCTCAGGTTTTTAAACCTGAGGGGGTTTATTGGGACCGGCTTTGCCCATCCAAAAAGTATGGGTGAACCTGCAAGCATCAAAAGCCCCGGCAGTAAGAGGGTGCCAAAGAGGTCTATGTGGGGAATGGGGTTGAGCGTAAGCCTTCCGGACTCTTTGGCGGTATGGTCACCCATCCTGTAAGCTACCCATCCGTGGGCGTATTCGTGAAAAATAACCGCTATCATGAGGGCTGGGAGGTTAACTATGACCTCTTGAATGTCCATCAGTATTTCCTCTCCGCAGGCTGGTGGTGGGTTATTTTCACCTCTATGTATTCTACTCTGAGCTTATCACCTTCTTGCTTTACCAGCGTGTGTTTAAGAAAGTCCTCGTCTTCTCTCTCTGGGTAGTCTTTCCTGTAATGTCCACCTCTGGATTCCTTCCTGTGTAAGGCACAGTAGGCGACCGTTCTCGCAAGGTGCAACATGTTTCTCAGCTCTATAAGCTCAAGGAGGTTAATGTTAAAGACCTTGCTCTTGTCCACTACGGGAACCCTTTCCCACCTCTGAAGTAGTTCAGAAAGCTCCTCGTAGGCGGACTGTAAAGAGGCTTCGTCCCTGAATATGCCAACCTTTTCCCAGGTGATTTCCCCCATCCTTCTTCTGACATCCGCGAGTTTTTCCTTACCTTCCCGTTTCATAAGCCCCTCTATAAACTCCACGCCCTTTCTCTCTTCACCCAGTGTAAGGTCCAGAAAGTCTACCTGCTTTACATACTCTCTGGCGGATATACCGCAGAACTTACCAAAGACCAAAAGCTCTATGAGAGAGTTGCCTCCTAACCTGTTTGCTCCATGCACCGACACACAGGCACACTCACCCACTGCGTAAAGCCCCTCAAGGGGCGTGGCGGAAGTCATGTAGTTTTCTACATGCACACCACCCATGCAGTAGTGAGCGGTGGGTCTTATAGGGACTGGTTCGTGAACCGGGTCCACCCCTTCAAAATCCACAGAAAGTTGACGCACCTGTGGCAACCTTTCCCTTATCTTTGCCTCCCCAAGGTGTCTGAGGTCCAGAAGCACATAAGCGGAGGTGCCTTCGCCAAAGCCCCTTCCTTCCCTTATTTCATATTCTATAGCCCTTGAGACCATGTCTCTTGGAGCTAATTCCATCTTCTCTGGTGCATACCTAAACATAAAGCGCTCGCCCAGCTTATTTATAAGATATCCACCTTCTCCTCTACAGGCTTCTGAGAGGAGTATGCCTGTTTTGGCAAGTCCAGTAGGGTGGAACTGGATGAATTCAATGTCTTTGATAGGAAGACCATTTAATAGAGCTACTGCTACACCATCCCCAGTGTTTCCCGTGGCGTTAGTGCTTCTCTGCCAGTATATGCGGGCAAAACCACCCGTAGCGAGGACCACAGCCTTTGCTCTGAGATTAACCACTTCCCCGTTCCTTATGTCGTAAAGCACCACACCCTTAACCCTCTGTCCGTTGTGGATTAGGTCAAGAAGGAAAAATTCGTTGAAGAAGTCTATGTTTTCCCTTGCCAGCGCCTGCTCGAAAAGGGTATGCAAAAGCACATGACCCGTCCTGTCTGCGGAATAAACAGTTCTTGGAAAGGAGGCACCCCCAAAGGGCCTTTGGGCTATCCTTCCATCCTCAATCCTTGAGAAGGGCACACCCCAGCGGTCAAGCTCATAGACCACCTCCGGTGCATGCTTGCACATAAAGTAAACCGCATCCTGGTCTGCCAAAAAGTCAGACCCCTTTATGGTATCAAAGGCATGAGCTTCAGGGCTATCCTGAGGAGCCACATTGCCCAGCGCAGCGTTAAGCCCACCCTGTGCCGCGCCCGTATGAGAACGGGTGGGGTAAACTTTGGAAACCACAGCCACCTTTACAGAGGAGTCTCTTGCACACTCTATGGCGGTGCGAAGCCCCGCACCACCTGCACCAACTACCACTACGTCGTAATATTTCATGGCTTACAATTTTAACTCAGATTATTCTCAGCACATAGAAAGTAAGCACCAGACAACCGATAAATATAACCGCACCGTAAACCTTGTAAAGCAGCGTGTGGGTTCTGTAGTAGCCTCTGTCTACTTGGGCTATGGTGCGGTAGAAGTTTATCAGACCAAGCACAAGGGTCAAAAGTCCGATGAGGATTATAAAAACACCTACACCCACCAAGCCCCTATGGTCACCACCTATACGCACGTTAAAAATCCCTTCTATCTGAAGTAAAAAAAACTCAAACTTCTCTATCACAAAGCCGAAGACTATGAGGGCTATCGCTGTCCTTACCCAGGCGAGGAAGGTTCTCTCCGCCGCCATGTATATCCTTGGGTCTGTAACTTCCTTGGGTGACACCTCTATACCTCCTTCTATGTATTTTATGTCTCTGTAGAAGACAAGAAGCCCCAGAAGGATAAGGATATCCCCCGCTATGGCCGAAGCCTTGGCTGTCCAATCCAAAAAGAGAGAAACATGGATTTTCTGAGTTATAAGGGCTAAAGCCTCAAACTTCCTAAGAAAGACGCCAAAGGAAAGGGTATAAAGAGCCATCCTTATGTATCCCAGATAAGTTCTCTCGGTGGACATGTATATACGCGCATCCTTTGCGGAGAGAAGCCTATCCTTGAGAAGTAGCATCCTACATTTATAAGTATAGAAGATAAACCCATGGTGAAATTGTGAGTTTTTTATACATTCTTGCTTCTACTTAGTTTTGAAAAAATCCTTCATGAAGGCTACGACTTCTGAGTGAGCCTCCATACCTTCAAGTCCAAGCTCTATTATCTTATCTGGGTTTTCACTTTCGGCGATTAAACCAAGGTTCTGAGCAGTCTGTAGCTTTTCTATCAAGCTCTCGGAAATCTGCGTCATTGTAGTGTCAAATCCAAATCTTCTGTATAGTTCGTGTCTCTCTTTCTCTTCTTTTTTCATTATAGCTTTGCAAAAGCTACATATTTTTTTCCAAGTGCCGAGGGTTTTCTCCCACTCTTCCCGTGGTAGGTTTTCCAGTTCCAACTTTATAAGTTCTATAAGGGTAGCTCTGATGTAAAGCCTAAAATCCTCAAGCGTCCAACCTCCGACGATTCTAAAGTTGAGCTCCTTACTCATAGTAGTATATTGTATAAAACCTAACTTTGCTTTTCAGCAAGGCTACCTTAATAAAGAAGCTTGCAGCAATTAATTTTGCAATAGTCCTCGTTCTGTAATATAATAGGTCTCTCTGGAGGTCAAAGATGCACAAAATCCTTATAACAGACCCCATCTCAGAGAAGGGTATAGAACTTTTTAGGCGAGAGCCGGACTTTGAAGTTAACAATGAGCCGGACATATCTTACGAAGAGCTCCTTGAGGTGGTAGAAAACTACCATTGCATAGTTACCAGAAGTAGGACACCGGTGACTGCAGAGCTGATAGAGAGGGGTAAAAACCTGAAGGTTATAGGGAGAGCGGGCGTAGGTGTGGACAATGTGGACATAGAATCCGCCTCCATGAGAGGAATACTGGTTGTAAACACCCCAGGTGCCAACACTATAGGCGCTACCGAGCTCACTCTCGCCCACATGCTCAATGTGATAAGGAACGCCCATGTGGCTCATAACAGCATGGTGGAAGGGCGCTGGGACAGAAAGAAGTTTATGGGAACGGAGCTCTACGGGAAGACCCTTGGCATCATCGGTCTCGGCAACATAGGTTCTCAAGTGGCTATAAGAGCGAAGGCTTTCGGTATGAACGTTTACGCTTACGACCCCTACATACCAAGAGAAAAGGGAGACAGGCTGGGCGTGAAGCTCTTTGATAACCTCCACCATATGATAAAACAGGTAGATATCCTCACCATACACGCACCCCTGACCCACGAAACCAAACACATGATAACAAAAAGGGAATTTGAGCTTATGAAGGATGGTGCGGTGCTCATAAACTGTGCAAGGGGAGGCATCGTGAAGGACGAGGACCTTTTGTGGGCACTTGAAAGCGGTAAGCTATTGGGCGTAGGGCTTGATGTTTTTTCTGTAGAACCACCTTCCAGGGATTTTATAGAAAAGCTCTCAAAGTTTCCCAATGTCTCCCTTTCACCTCACATAGGTGCCAACACCTACGAATCTCAAGAAAATGTGGCTGTTATAGTAGCCCAGCAAGTTATAAAGGCTCTCAGAGGTCAAACGGTGGAGTATGTGGTTAACGCACCTTTCCCCGACCTTTCTGTTCTTACTCTCATAAAGCCGCACCTAGACCTGGCGGAGAGGATGGGAAAGTTTTTAGTTCAATGGGCAGAGGAGGGCATAAAAGAAGTCCACATAGAGGTGAGAGGAGACATATCTCAACACTTTCATCCTATAGCCTCTGCAGTGCTTATGGGCATCCTCAAAGAAAGGGTGGATTTCCCCGTCAACATAATAAACGCCAGCTATGTGGCTAGAGACAGAGGTATAAAAGTGGATGAGCTTACCTCGGAGGAGAGCGAGGATTATAAACATTACATAAAGGTGGTGGCAAAGGGAGACGGTGTGGAAAGAGTGGTTTCTGGATCCGTCTTGGAGGGACACCTTTTGAGAATATTCCAGATTGACCGTTACAGGGTTGATGTGGAACCTGAGGGCATAATGCTCGTCTTTGAAAACAGAGATGTGCCGGGCGTCATAGGCAAGATAGGCAGTGTGCTGGGTAGCGCAGGCGTAAACATAGCAGGCTTCCGGCTCGGAAGGGAGAAGAAGGGTGGCATAGCCCTTGGCATACTCAACCTCGACGACCCCATCCCTGAAGATGTGTTAGAAGAACTAAGAAGACTACCCCATATCATCTTTGCCAAGCAGGTGGTAGTATGATAGATTTAACCCTATGGCGTTAAGGAGCAAGCTGACCGCAGAGGAGTTTTTCAAAACCTATCCTGAAGAAAGGAGGCTCGAGCTCATAGATGGGGAGGTCTATGAAATGCCCGCACCCAGCTTCTCTCATCAGCTCGTGGTAGTTAGGTTATTAAGTCTTCTTCTTAAACATCCGGAAACAAAAGATAGAATTGTCCCGGCACCCATAGACGTAGTTCTTTCAGAGGATACGGTATTACAACCTGACATAGTTTACCTTTCGGAGCTATCAAAGGTTAAGGACAAGATATACGGCGTTCCTGACCTCGTGGTAGAAGTGGTTTCACCTTCCACCCTTAAGAGAGACTTGGTGGATAAGATGAAGATATACGAGGCTCAAGGTGTTAGAGAATATTGGCTCCTCTTTCCTTCAGAGAAGACCCTGATGGTATACGCACTAAAGGGCGCAAGCTATGAGCTTTTTTCCTACGCTACAGAAGAGGGCAAAGTAAGCTCAAAAGTTCTTGAAGGCTTTGAAATAGACCTCAAAGAGGTTTTCGGGGTCTTTAAAGGAGCTGTTCAGTAATAGCCTGAACTATGCACTCCGCCGCTCTTAACTTATTCTCCGCTTCTACATCCACAACCCTACCCTCCCTAAATATAACCTTTCCTCTATATGACCCTGAACCCATGCTTTGCAAGGGGTTTGCCACTACCACATCAAGGTTCTTTCTGATGAGCTTCTCTTTTGCTTTTTCAGTTAGACCTTCCTCCTCTTCAAGGGCAAAGCCAACCAGCAACTTATTCCCCTTTTCTCTTCCGAGCTCCAAAAGTATGTCAGGGTTTTCCACTAACTCAAGTGTAAGACGCCTACCCTTTTTTATTTTTCCTGCGTAGGTCTCTAAAGGTCTGTAGTCCGCCACTGCGGCGTTCATTACCACTACATCCGCCCAGTCTACCAGCTCTCTGACCCTTTCCCTCATATCCTGAGTGGATACTACCCTTGTGAGCTCCACCTCCGGCGGTTCCTCCGCTGTGGTAAAGCCAGCTACCACTCTCACCTGTGCCCCATACCATCTAAAGACCCTTGCCAGAGAAAAACCAAGAAGTCCACTGGAGAGATTGGAGATAAACCTTACGCGGTCTATAAACTCCTTGGTTGCACCCACAGTAAGGAGCACTCTTTTATCTTTCCAGGGTTTTGGTCTAAGGGCATATTCCACCCAGTCCAGAAGTCTCTCAAGAGAAGCAAGTCTTCCCTGCCCTTCCTCTTCGCAAAGGAGTTTCCCCTCCTCAGGCTCTATCACTATCACCCCCCTTTCTTTTAGCCTCTTAAGGTTTTCTTGCACCGCTGGATTTTTATACATTTCCACATTGCCCGCCGGTGCTATCAGAAGATGTCCCTTATGAGAGAGAGCGCAGGTAGTAAGGAGGTTGTCGCCTATGCCAAGAGCAACTTTGGAAAGGGTATTCATGCTACAGGGTGCTATTAGGAAAACATCAGACCAGCGCGGCAAATTTATGTGAAGGAGAGGGTCACCTTCCCAGTCCACGTAAGCTCTGTTGCCCGAAAGTGCCTCAAAGGTTAGCTTGCTTATGAACCTTTCGGAGAAGAGCGATAGCACCACCCTTACCTCATGACCAGACTTCCTGAGCTCTCTCACCAGCTCGCAGGCTTTGTATATGGCTATGCTCGAGCTGACCCCAAGGAGAACCTTACCCATCTGTTAAAGCCCAGTAAAGCACCGCCATCCTTACATAGAGCCCGTTCTCCACCTGTTTAAGTAGGAGAGATTTTTCTGAATACAAAACCTGCGCGTCCGCATCCACGTAAAGGTTTACCGGTCCTGGGTGCATAAAGTAACCCCTTATTCTCTCGTGCCTTTCCTTGGTAAGACCAAACTGCATAAAGTAGCTTTCCTTGCTGGGTATGTGGTTTTCCTGAAACCTCTCCTCCTGAAGCCTGAGCCATATGCATAAGTCCGCCCAGTCTATAGCCTCCTCTGGACTATTGAAGATGCCTTCTACACCGAAGGGGGAAAGGTCTGAGGGTATAAGCGTTCTTGGTCCACAAACCCCCAGCCTTGCACCAAAGAGGTTGAAAAGGTGAGCACCTGATCTAAACACTCTACTGTGAACTATGTCGCCTATGTATGCAACTTTTAGCCCCTCAAGTTTACCAAAGACCTCCAGGGCGGTAAACAGGTCAATTAGCCCCTGGGTAGGGTGCTGGTGTGTGCCGTCTCCTGCATTTATAAGGCTCATTCCTTCCTTCAGGTATCCTTCGTAAGGAAAGAGCACAAAGGGGACTCTAAAGATTAGAGCTCTGAAGCCGAGAACCTTAAGGGTTTTTACCGTATCGTAGAAGCTTTCACCCTTCTCTATGGAGCTCTCGCCCCTGCCCGTGTAGTAGGTTCTAAGACCCAAAAGTCTGCAAGCTCTATCAAAGGAAAAGCGCGTTCTCGTGGAGCTCTCCAAGAAGAAAAGAAGCACATCGCCCTCAAGGCTTTCTCTCCTTCCTCCTTTGAAATCCTCATAAAGAGCTCTTAGTAGGAGCAGGTCTTCTTTGCTTAGGTCTCTGGCGGATATTAAGTGTTTTTGCATCTTCAAAGCTATAATTTTAACATAGCGTGGGCGCGAAATCTCCAAAAACACTCCTTGTGGTGCTTTATGGTTTATAATTTTCTCTCCAAAGGCGCGTAGCTCAGCTGGCAGAGCGCTGGCCCGACACGCCAGAGGTCGGCGGTTCAAATCCGCCCGCGCCTACCATGTTATAATCTTCCAAATGCATCTGGACTTTGAGAGGGAGCTCCAAGAACTAAACCAGAAAATAGAACAGTTAAAGAGGCTTTATACCCTCGGGGATAGGGAAAAGGAAAAAGAACTCAGAAAGCTACAAAGAGACTTCAGGAAACTCAGCAGGGAAACTTATTCAAGGCTCGAGCCATGGGAAAGGGTGCTGGTAGCAAGACATCCTCAAAGACCCCACGCTATAGACTACATAAACCTTATCTTCAAAAATTTCGTAGAGCTTCACGGAGACAGGTGCTTCGGTGACGATAAAGCCATAGTGGCGGGCTTTGCTTACTTGGACCATATGCCTGTGGCGGTCATAGGACAGGAGAAGGGAAGGACTACGAAGGAGAAGATGGAAAGAAACTTTGGCATGCCACACCCAGAAGGCTACAGGAAAGCCATAAGGGTGGCAAAGTTAGCGGAGAGTTACCGTATGCCAGTGATAACCCTCATAGACACGCCGGGTGCTTATCCGGGTATAGGGGCGGAGGAAAGGGGTCAGTCGGAGGCTATAGCCCAGAGCTTATACACCTTTGGATACCTGAGAGTGCCCACTTTAGCGGTGGTTTTAGGCGAGGGTGGGTCTGGTGGTGCCCTTGCTCTGGGGGTTGCTAACAGGGTTTTTATGCTCCAAAACGCAGTTTACTCGGTCATATCTCCAGAGGGCTGCGCAGCTATTCTCTGGAAGGACCAGAGCAAGATAAGAGAGGCATCGAGGGTTCTCAAGCTCACCGCCCAAGACTTGCTCAAGCTCGGCGTCATAGACGCCATAGTTCCCGAACCTTTGGGGGCTTCTCACTGGGACCATCGCAGAAGTGCCAGAATACTCAAGTGCTTCCTCAGAAAGGGGCTGAGAGAGCTCCTAAAAATGGGGCAGGAGGAGCTGGTGGAGGAGAGGATGAGGAAGTTTGAGAGGATGGGGGCCTTCGTAGAGACATGAGCCTTCTTTGTGTCCACTGCCATTTTCACCAACCGCCCAGAGAAAACCCCTATCTGGGTCTCTTACCCATGGAGCCCACCGCACAACCTTACGAAAACTGGAACGAGAGGATATTCAGAGAATCCTACCTGCCTAACCTCTACGCCCACTACAGAAGGGAGGGCAAGCTGGTTAAGGTGGTAAACAACTACGAGCGGATAAGCTTTAACTTTACTTTTAGTCTCCTTTCCTGGCTAAGGAGAGAAAAACCTTGGTTTGTGGAAAAGTTGAGAAACTACTGCAGGAATGCAATAGCCACCAGCTTTAACCATACCATATTACCCCTTGACCCAGAGGAGGACAGAGAAGTCCAGATAGTTTGGGGCATAAGAGCTTTTGAGAGAGTTTTTGGAAGAAAAGCGAGGGGTTTCTGGCTTCCTGAGCTGGCAGTAGACAGAAAGACCCTTTCTATACTTCTTAAACATGGCATAAGTTATGTAATACTTGCGCCCCACCAAGTAAAGGAAAGGGGTGCCTTTCTCAGACATCCGCTCTCTGGTGGACACATAGACATCTTCGTATACGATGGGGAGCTCTCTCACGGTATAGCCTTTGGCGAGCTCACAAACAACATGGAGGAGCTCATTAAGAGGACGAGGAATAGAAAGGGGCTTACGCTTGTGGCGGTGGACGGGGAAACCTTCGGACATCACAAGAAGTTTGGCGAGATGGGACTTGCTTACCTTATAGAGAACTGCCCAAGCATGAAAACCCTTGAAGAGGTCTACGAGGTTCTAAAGCCCGGCGGTGAAACAGAGATAGTGGAGTTCACCTCTTGGAGCTGTGCCCATGGGGTGGAGAGGTGGAGGTCTAACTGTGGGTGTTCGGCGGGTGGTATGCCTGGCTGGCAACAGATGTGGAGAGAGCCCATGAGGGAAGCCCTTGAAAGGCTTAGGTCAGAGGTAAAGCGAAGGCTCTTTCCTCTTCTTGAGAGATATACTTACGACCCAGAGGAGGCTCTTTTTGACTTCGTAGAGGTGCTTATGGGTGGCTCGAAGGAGGAATACTTCAGAAGACACACGAAGAGAGAGCTCAAGAAAGAAGAGAGAAAGCTTCTCTTGAAACATCTTTACGCCTACAAGTATGTAAGCTATGCCTTTTCCTCCGACGGCTGGTTCTTTGCGGACCTGTCAGGCATAGAGACGGTAAAGAACCTCCTCTTCGCCAAAAGAGCCATAGACCTCCTCGGGGATGGAGAACTGGAGGAGGATTTCCTTAACACCATAGGAGACGCCCCCGGCAACCTGCAGAGCTACGCCAACGGCTTTATTGTGTGGCATAAGCTGGTGCTACCTCATGCAGTTTCACAGAAAAGACTTTCAAGCTCTCTGGTAGTTCTCGAACTTTCTGACGTGATACCCCAGGAAGGGGAATTGGGTAAATACCATTACCGAGTAGAGGGTTTTGAACCTTGGAAGGTCCACTTAGAGGACAAGGAAACAGAGGAAGAGTTTGAGTACTTAGAGGACCTTAAGGACTTCAGATTGGAACGCATGCCCCAACCTCTTCGCAGTTGGTTGCTTGACCGCTGGGCGGTTGACTATCTGGAGGCGGAGGTGGGGTTTACTGAGGGCTACGAGGGTCTTCTTGAAGACCTCCTTCTGCGCGCCCGCGGTGAGCCCTTCGAGGTGGAGGGGCTGATGAGGTCAAAGGTTCAAGCGCACCTGAGGTTAAAGCTCTACCTGCTTTTGAAAGCCTTGGCACCTTTAGAGAGGGTATGGGAGGTTCTTAGAAAGGCGGATAGCCTCATGCTCCATGTGAGGGACGAGTTTATCAAGTTTTGTCTTGAGACTTACATAGGCAAAAGGGTTCGTAAAGGGCTTTCGGAGGAAGAGGCAAGGGCTTTTGCAAACTTCGTGAGAGAATACAACAGGAAGGTGGAGAGTATGGAACTCATGTTAAACCTCTGGGAGCTTCAAAACTGGGCTTGGGAAAACAAGGAAAGTCTAAGTCAAGAAACCCTGAAGCTTTTGGAATTTGAGTAAAATTAGTAGCATGCCTTCTACAGCCCTTCTCACAGACCTTTACGAGCTTACTATGGCTCAGGCTTACCTCGAGGCAGGAAAAAGGGGAAGGGCGGTCTTTAGCCTCTTCGTCAGAAAACTGCCGGAGACCAGAAACTTCCTCGTATCCTGCGGTCTTGAACCCCTGCTGGAACACCTTCAGAGCTTCAGGTTTACAAAAGAAGACCTCAAGTATCTCAAGTCTTTGAACCTCTTTAAGGGCTGGTTTCTGGACTATCTGGAAGCTTACGAGTTTAGAGCTGACCTCTACGCCATAGGAGAGGGTAGGATAGTCTTTCATAACGAACCTTTGGTGCAGGTGGAAGGTCCCCTGCCTGAAGTGCAGTTACTGGAGACATTGGTGATAAACCTAATGCACTACAACACCCTGCTGGCTTCCAAGTCCGCAAGATGCTACATAGCCTCGAGGGGCAGGACGCTGGTGGATTTTGGGCTTAGAAGAGCTCACGGTTTTGATGCGGGTCTATACGGTGCCAGAGCTTCTTACATAACGGGTTTTGCGGGCACATCCAACCTTCTGGCGGGCAAAAGGTATTCCTTGCCCGTGTTTGGCACTATGGCTCACTCCTTCGTAATGGTTTTTGAGGAAGAGAAGGAAGCCTTCAGGTCTTTTGCAAGGAGCTTTCCTGATAAGACAGTTTTGCTCATAGACACCTACGATACCCTGCAGGGTGCAAAAAGAGCTCTCGAGCTCCTGAAAGAAGGCGTAAGGGTGGTAGGCGTTCGTATAGACAGCGGTGATGTGGAAAGGCTTAGCAGGGAGGTAAGGGCTCTCTTTGACAGAGAAGGTTTTCGGGATGTTAAGATAGTGGTCAGCGGTGGATTGGAGGAGAGAGACATAGACCTATGGCTCTCCACAGGTGCGCCCATAGATATCTTTGGAGTGGGGACGAAGCTTCTCACCTCTGCGGACGCACCTTATCTGGACATAGCCTACAAGCTGGTAGAATACGAAGGGAAGCCAAAGTTCAAACTTAGCCCAGGAAAGGAAACCTTCCCTTACAAAAGGCAGGTGATAAGACATTACGAGGGGGGCTTTATGTCCTTTGACCTTGTTGTCCCTTATAAGGAAGGCGGGCTTGTAGAGCTCCTTTGCAAAGAAGGCAAGCTCCTAAGACCCCTACCCTCTCTAAAGGAGATAAGAGAAGTCTTCATGGAAGAACTTTCAAAACTTCCCCCGGAGCTGAAGTCTCTTGAAAAGGTTGCTGAATACAAGGTTATCCTCTCTGAAAATGTTTGAAAATTATCCGATAAGCATACGACAACAATTCTGTAGTGCACATAGGAGAACGCAGAAAAATTTATCGGGAGGAGCACCATCAAGTTCCGCAGAATAAACCTCACCATTGCCTTTCCTGCTTTGGAGAATTGTCAAACATCCTCATTGTTTGTTGAAGATGTTTTCCCTTTGTATATAATAAAAGGAAGGAGGTTCGGAATGAGTAAAAGACCTAATGTAGAGGAGGCTTTAAAAAGGGTATCCTCCAGGTATGAGCTCGTCCATGCGTCCGCAAAGCGGGTAAAACAGCTCCTTGAACGCGGGGAGGACATATTCATAAGAGACAGGGCAAGGGGTGAGCTCATAAAAAAGACCTTTCAGGCTATAGAGGACATCGCACAGGGTAAGGTGCAAGTGGTAAGGCTCAGGAAGAGGTCTGAAGGTGGTTAAAAGCCTTCTCTTTCTGCACCTTCTCTTCGCTATTGTGTGGATAGGGGGTATGGTATATAGCCTTCTCTTTCTGAAACCTTCTCTGAAGGAGCTGGCTCAAGAGGAGCAAAGACACAGGTTTCTGAAATCCGTCCTTTCGCGCTTCTTCTCCGCGGTTTGGCTCTCCCTTTTGGTTCTCTTCTTGACGGGGATGGGTCTGTGGCACGGCTACAGAAGAGACTTCTCCGATAACCCTCTTTTTCATGCAAAACTCTTCCTCTTTGCCCTTATGACGCTGGTCTTTGTCTACCTATACTTTTTCCTCTTTAGAAGAGGGAGACTATCTCAGGTGCCCAACCTCGTGGCGGTTAACCTAATTCTCGGACTTCTGGTCCTACTAATAATAACCTACATAAGCTGATATGTTAATCCTTCTTCTCATACTGCCCTTGCTTTTCTCTTGGGCTCAGCTACCGGAGGAATACGAGCTCCTTATAAAATACAGACAGAGCAAAGACTCCTCTCTGGCTTACCGAATTTTGAAGGAATACCCTAATGCGGTATTCAGGGACGAGCTCTTGCTCCTATTAGCCAGGGAGGAAAACTCAAAGGGCAGAAGGGAGCAGTCCCGGAGACTTCTGGAGGAGATAAACCCCGGCAACCTTAGAGATGAGCTGAAGAGTTCCTATGCAGACCTCTGGAAGGAGCTGGAACTTGACCCAAAGTCAGGCTTCCTAAAAGCCCCCCTACTTTTTAGAGAGTTCATACCCAGCTTAAAGCTCTCCGAAGATGAAGCCCTTAGAGCCTCCGAAGAGCTTTTCAAAAGGCGATACTACAGAGATGTGGTTGCCCTTCTTGAGCCCCTTGACTTTCAGAGGGTTTGTTACTTACTGGGCAGGTCCTATCAGGCTCTGAAGGAAGGTAGCAGAGCTCTGGGGGTGTTTGAAAGGTGTGAGGACCAGAGGGGTAAGGTAGAGCTTGCCCTTTTGCACTTTGACCTCGGAGACAAGGAAAAGGTTGAGAAGACCCTCTCGGAGATAGTTGACAAAGAACTTATGTCTGAAGCCCTATTTAGGCTGGGAAGACGCAGTCTTTACGCAGGTAGGCATGGAGAAGCCCTTGAGTATTTTGAACGGATGCAACCCTCCTTCAGGAAGGAATTCAACCTGGGGCTCGCTTACTACATGAGGGGTGAGTATTCAAAGGCTTACGAAAGTTTCCTCAAGTCTGTAAGCCACAGCAAAAAGGGAGAGGAGAGGTCCGCGGGCTACTTCTGGGCTTATAAGAGCTCCCTACTGTTTGACAAAGGTAGAGCGGATGAGTATCTGGTAAAGGCTTCTAACGGTGCGGGTTTTTACCATGCGGTGGCAAGTTCCATGTTGGGTCTTCCTGTAGCGAGCAGAGCCATGAGGGTGGTTATGGAAGACGAAGCCCTGCCAAGAACCGCAAGAATTGTAAGGGCTATATGGTCTGCAGGCTTTCCCGAATACGCAAGGCTTGAAGCCTTCAGACGGATAAGGGACATGTCCTCTTCGGACATCCTATCTCTCTCCAGCCTTGACCCCTACCTTGCCGTGAGGCTTGCGGTAAAAAAGTATGGCTACGGTAGTTTTGTCTATAATGCGGTCGCCTTTCCAAAACCCTACAGAGACATAGTAGAGAGGGCTTCGCGGAAATATCGCGTGGAAACCGCCCTCATATATGCGGTAATGAGGCAAGAAAGCCTCTTTGACCCCTATGCGGTTTCGGTGGCTAAGGCGAGAGGACTTATGCAACTAATAGACAGCACCGCCCAATATGTAGCAAAGAAGGAGGGTGTCAACATAAGGAACATCTACGACCCAGAGACCAACATAACCCTTGGCACAGCCTACCTCAGACACATGCTTGACCAATGGAAGGGAGACCTGGTCCGAACCCTTGCCAGCTACAACGCAGGACCCACGAGGGTGAGAAGCTGGAAGGAACACGAGGACGAGTATCTCTTCATAGAAACCATACCCATAGGAGAGACCAGAGACTACGTTAAAAAGGTGCTCTACAACTACTATGTCTACTTGGAGCTCTTAAAGTGAAGCCACAGCCCTCTCTATCCTTTCCAGAGCAAGGTCTATGTCCTCCTCTGTGTGCGCAGTGCTCAAAAACCAGGCTTCAAACTGGGCGGGTGGGATGAGGACGCCTTCTTTTAGCAGTAACCTGAAAAACCTTCCAAAGAGTTCTCTGTCGGAGCTCTTGGCGGTCTGGTAGTCGTAAACCTCCTTCTCGGTAAAGAAGATGGTAAACATGGAGGCTATCTGGTTTATGCGGTGGGCTATGCCTTTGCGAGAAAGCACCTCCCCTATGCCTGAGGTGAGCTTCTTTGTGAGCCTTTCAAGCTCTTCGTAAGGGTTGAGACGGAAGAGCTCCCTGAGAGTTGCGATACCTGCCACCATGGAGAGGGGGTTGCCAGAGAGAGTTCCCGCCTGATAGACCGGTCCTTCGGGTGCCACCTTTTCCATAACTTCTCTCCTACCCCCATAAGCACCCAGAGGCATACCACCACCTATAATCTTACCCATACAGGTTATGTCCGGGTCTCTATCGAAAAGCTCCTGTGCACCACCCTTCGAGAGCCTGAAGTTGGTTATAACCTCGTCACATATGACCAGAGCTCCGTAACTGCGCGTTATGTCCCTTATGGCTTCCAAGAAGCCCTCCTTTGGAAGGACTACGCCCATGTTCCCCGCTACCGGTTCCACTATCACACAAGCTATCTCCTCTCCGTATCTTCTAAAAACCTCTTCCAGGGCTTCCACATCGTTGTAGGGAACCACCAGAGTGAGCCTTGCTACCTCCTCCGGCACGCCGGGCGTTCCAGGAATGCCGAGGGTGGCAACGCCTGACCCTGCGCTTACGAGGAGAGCATCCCCGTGACCGTGATAACAACCGTCAAACTTAACCACATACCTTCTGCCCGTGTATCCTCTGGCAAGCCTTATGGCGGACATGGTGGCTTCCGTTCCAGAGGACACAAACCTAACCATCTCCACGGAGGGCATGGAGGACACCACAAGCTCTGCGAGGGTTATCTCGTGTATGTTGGTAAGACCGTAGGAGAGCCCCTTTTGAGCCTGCTCGCTTACCGCACTCACAACCGCAGGATGGGCATGCCCAAGGATGAGGGGTCCCCAGGACATGAGAAAGTCTATGTATTCTTTGCCTTCCACATCCCAGAGCCTGGACCCTTGTGCCCTTGCCACCAAAATGGGCTCACCGCCCACAGCCTTGAAAGCCCTTACCGGCGAGCTGACGCCACCGGGCATGAGGCTTTTTGCCCTTTGGAAAAGCTCGCTGTTTTTCATCCAAAGCCTCCGACCTTAAAACTTTTCTTTATGCAGGTCAGCGTATATTATAATCTTAACCTCTTAGACCACTGGCGGAGGTGGCGGTATGGCAAAGACCCTCGGTCTTAAGTGCAGAGAGTGTGGTAGAGAGTATCCTATACAACCCATGCACGTGTGCGAGTTCTGTTTTGGACCCTTGGAGGTAAAGTATGACTACGAAGAGATAAGGCGGAGGATAAGCAGGGAGAAGATAGAGGAAGGACCAAAAAGCCTCTGGCGTTATGTAGACCTCCTGCCCGTGGAAGAGCCAAAGGTAGGTCTGAACGCGGGCTTTACGCCTCTGAAAAAGGCGGAGAACTTGGGTAAGGTGCTGGGGCTCTCCAACCTCTACATAAAGGATGACTCGGTAAACCACCCTACCCTTTCCTTCAAGGACAGGGTTGTATCCGTAGCCATATCCAAAGCCATAGAGTTTGGCTTTGACACTGTTGCCTGCGCCTCTACAGGAAACCTTGCCAACTCGGTGGCCAGCCACGCATCACAGGCAAGCCTTAACTGTTTTGTCTTTATACCAGCCAACCTGGAGTCTCAGAAGATATACGGAAGTTTAGTCTTTTCACCTACGGTGGTGGCAGTGGAAGGCACTTACGACGATGTAAACAGGCTATGCTCGGAGATAGCCAGTGAGCTTCAGTGGGCTTTTGTAAACATAAACATAAGACCCTTCTACGCGGAGGGTTCCAAGACCCTTGCCTTTGAGGTGGTGGAACAGCTCGGCTGGAGAGCACCCGATGCGGTGGTAGCACCAGCTGCCTCAGGTTCGCTCATAACCAAGATATGGAAGGGTCTTAGAGAGATGTTGAAAGTGGGGCTCATAGAGGGGGTGAAGACAAGAGTCTACGGTGCACAGGCGGAGGGATGCTCTCCTATAGCTCAGGCATGGAGAGAGGGAAGGGACTTTATAAAACCCGTGCGACCCAACACGATAGCGAAGTCCATAGCTATAGGTAACCCTGCGGACGGCATATACGCCCTTCAGGTTACGAAAGATAGCGGTGGAGACTGGGAAACTGCCACAGATGAGGAAATCATAGAGGGTATAAAGCTCCTTGCGGAGACAGAGGGTATATTCACGGAGACCGCAGGTGGAACAACCATAGCGGTTCTGAAAAAGCTCGTCCAAAAGGGTGCCTTTGGAAAAGAGGAAAGGGTAGTAGCATACATAACGGGCAACGGCTACAAGACCATGGAGGTTTTGGAGGGATACCTGAAGGAAACCCTTCACATAAAGCCAAGCCTTGCGGACTTTAAAGAAAAGATACTCACCCATGTCTAAACTCCTTCTTCTTTTCCTCCTTTTTCTCCTTTCCTGCAGAGCTGAGAAGATTCCAAAGGTGCAGGTGAGAACCCTCGACAACAGGGTTGTCTATCTCTCCGACTACAAGGGTAGGGATACTCTGCTTTATGTTTGGAGCAAGACCTGTGCGGGGCACTCCAAAGACCTGAAGGAGCTAAATAGGCTTGTAGAAGAGAGAAAAGAATTTTTAATCATATCCTACGCGGTAGCCATGACCTCCGAGGATGTGTTGAAGAGTTACCGTGAGCTCGGCATAAGGGACAAATTCCTTACGCTGATTGACACGGAGGTGCGTTTTAACGACCACCTTCCTATAACCTTTCTACCCTCCACATACATCTTTGACAAAAGGGGTAAGCTCCTAAAGACCCACCCGGGGCTCTACATACCCACCTCCAGCAAGGAAGGTTCTTCCTGACCCAAAGACCTTATAATGTTGTGCATGCACCCTATAGTGGAAAAGGTGAAGCTCTCCGAAAAAGCCTGTTTACTAAAGATTAAGGCGGAGCATATCTCAAGGGCTATGCCGGGTCAGTTCGTGATGCTCCAGCACAGAGAAACCTCTGAACCTGTGCCCCTCAGCATATTAGAGGTTAGCGAGGGTTACTTTACCTGTTTTGTGAAAGGTGTAGGCAAGTCCACCCTTGAACTTATAGAGGAGGCGGAGAACCTCTTCTATGTGGCAGGACCCCTCGGAAAGCCTTTTCCCCTCGGACATTACCGCAAGGTAGCCTTCTACACCCACTCCTGGGGTATAGCACCCGCTCTCAATGTGGCAAAGGCTCTGAAGGCTCAAGGAAAGGAGCTCCTACTCTTCCATACATCAGAGGATTTTTACCTGCAGGAAGAGGCAGGAAGGGTCTTTGACGAAGTTATACACGATGGAGAGCTCAGAGCTCTCCATGTGGACTTGGTAGCCTCCGCAGGTAGTAACAGGCTATCAAAAAGGCTAACTTCTATATACAGTCAAAAGCCCGTGATAAGCATGGTCAACACTCATATGCTGGATGCGGTGGGGCTATGTTTGGTATGCAGGGTTCTTGTGGAAGGAAAACAAAGATTGGCATGCACCGATGGTCCTTGGTTTGAAGCCCACTTGGTGGACTGGGCGAACCTTATAGAGAGAGAAAGTGCTTACGAGGAACAGGAAAAACTCGCACTTGAGGAATACAGAAAAGCCTTGAGAAGAAAAAGCCTTAAGGCTTGAAGGGTTTTATAATTCTCCACTAAGAATGCAAGAGCCTTACGACAAGCTCAGAGATTGTATGGAAAAGCTCGAAGAATGTCGCAAAGAGATGGAAGGCTTGAGGTTTCAAGAACAGTCTATGCGTGAGAGGGTCTATAGACTTGAGTCTGAAAAGTCCTCCATGAAAGAAAAGATTGAAAGCCTGACAGAATACATACAGAACATAGAGAGGTTATCAAAAACAAAGGAAGAGATGATAAGGTCTCTTTCAGGCGAGATTAGCACATACAGGAGGTTGATTGTGTCCTTTGTATTCCTTGTTATGCTTCTTCTCCTTGTGATAATATACCTCTCCGTACAATGAAAAGAGTTATAGTTGTTCCTTCAAGGTTGAATTCTACGAGACTGAAGGAAAAGCCCCTCCTTAAACTGCTCGGTAAACCTCTCATAAGGTGGGTAGTGGAGGGTTGTTTGAGGACAGAAGAGAGGGTTGTTCTCGCCACCGACAGCGCAAGGGTTCACGAGGTGGTAAAGGACCTTCCTGTGGAGGTGAGGTATACGCCTCCAGAGCTCCCTTCGGGGAGTGACAGGGTAGCTCATGTGGTAAGCAATGAGGATGTGGAGCTGGTGATAAACTACCAAGGAGACGAGCCCTTCGTATACGGAGAAGACATTGAGAAGCTTTTCCTCGCCCTTAAGGATTATCCTGTGGCAACCCTTGCGGTCAGGGACGAACATTCCTATACAGACCCAAACTCTGTTAAAGTGGTGCTCAAAAGAGATGGGACTGCACTTTACTTCTCGAGAGCTCCTATACCCTACAGGAAGGAAAGCTCAGAGCTCTACCCCCTTAAGCATGTGGGTATATACGCCTTTCGGAAGGAGGTCCTACTTGAGTTCACAGGAATGGGTAGGGGTGAGCTGGAAAGACTTGAAGCTCTTGAACAGCTTAGACTTTTGGAGGCAGGCTATCCCATAAAGGTGATAATCACCCAAAACTACTATCACGGCGTGGATACGCAGGAAGATGTGGAGCTCGTGGAAAAGGAACTCTCCGCAAGGCTCTTCACGAAGGCGTAGTTTAGGGTATGTCCACCCATATGTGAAAAAACTCTACCCCTTATCCTTATACCGAGAAGGCTAAGGTCGCCCAGAAGGTCTAAAAGCTTGTGTCTTATGGGTTCATCCTTTGACCTAAGACCCTCGGGATTATGCACATAACCCTTACCTATCACTACCGCGTTCTTCAGACTCCCCCCCTTGGCAAGACCTCTGCTACGCAAAAAGCCTACATCCTCCTCGTAGCAGAAGGTCCGGGCAAAGACCACATCCTTTACATTTCCGCAGTATTGGACTGTCCCTTCCTCAAGTAGCCCCTTTACATAACCTCTGTAGAGGGCACAAAAGCCTTCGTAGGGCTCAACCCTTATATAAGCCTTGCAATTCTTTACTTCAAAGACTTCCTTTATCTCAAAAACCCTTACCTCCTCCTCTAACTCCAGCCTAATGTCTTTGAGAACCTTGTAAAAGTGGTATCCGCTTCCGTCAAGGATGGGCACCTCACTACCCTCTAAAAACTCTACCGTTAAGTTGTCCAACCCAAGTATGTAGAGGACTGCCAGAAGGTGCTCCACCGTGCTCACCTTTACGCCTTCCTTTCCAAGAAGGGTCGCATGGTCCGTATGTAGCACATATCTGTAATTCGCAGGTATGTATACGCCCTTAGCCAAAAACCTTATGCCCGTCCCCGCCTTTTCAGGATGGAGCACTATCCTTGCAAATTCTCCACTGTGCAAACCTATGCCTTTAAATTCCACCGGATAGAGCACTGTCCCCTGTCTCATTCTCCATTTATATTATGCAATTTTAATGCCATTGTTTTGAGGAGTTCTACCACCTTTTCAAGGGTTGGTTTTTCAGGTGTATGACAGTAAAGGCAGAGGGTTTCCTTCAGGAAATCTTCTGTGGTTTTGCCAAGACATACTAAGACCTTTCCTGCTAAGAGCCTTTTTATATCTTCCTTTTGCAAGTTTGCCAAAAGTCCCTTGAGGGCGGATGGGCTGGCAAAGAGCACTGCATCAGCCCCTGAAAGCTTCTCCACAAGCTCACCCCTTTCGTAAATCTTCTCCTTTAAGGTATAAACCTCCAGAGGATAGACCTCAAGCCCGAGTTCCCTAAGACCCTCTATCACTTCGTCCCTGCCTACGCCAGACCTTGGTAGGAGCACCTTTCCAGAGAGCCCTCTGAAGATTTTCAATAGTTCCTTCCCGTAGTAGTCTTCCGGCATAGCCCAAACTTCGTAGCCAAACCTCTCTACCTCTCTCTTCGTCTTTTCACCTACCACCACTACTTTCTCTCCATCCAGTCTGTATTTTGAGAGGAAGAGCCTGACAGCCCTTGGGCTCTGGAAAACTACAAAGTCAAACTCCACCCTCGGCACTTCAAAGTGGAGGGGCACCTCTTGTATGAGGGGAAGGGCTATGACTTCAAAGCCTTCCCTTTCAAAGACCTGTCTGTCCTTCTGTATATCTTCGGGGCTTCGTGTCAGGACCACCCTCATAGCCTATAATTTATCCTATGCCCACCACCAAAGACCAGCTTGGAAAAATAGACATAGTAGAGGTCATCTCCTCTTACATAGAACTCAAAAGAGTGGGTAACAACTTTGTTGCCCGATGCCCCTTTCATCCAGATGACACGCCTTCCTTTTACGTTTCTCCTTCCAGGGGTATATTTAAATGCTTTGGTTGCGGTGTGGGCGGTGATGCGGTCAAGTTTGTTTCTCTTTACGAAAACATAGACTATCTGGAAGCTCTTGAGAAGCTTGCAAAGAGGTATAACATACCCATAAAACTTAAGAAGAAAGAGAAGAATAGCAAGCTCCTGCTTGCCCTTCAGAGGGTTACGGAGTTTTACCGGCAGGAGCTGAGAGAAAACCCACAGGCTCTTGTATACCTCCAAAACAGAGGTTTGAACTCAAGCACCATCAACAAATTCCAGCTTGGTTTTGGCGGAGACACGGAGAAGCTGGTAAAGCTCCTCAAGGAGGAAGGTCTTTTGGAGGTTTACGAGAGGAGCGGTAACCTTGTAAATGTTGAGGGAGAATTTTACAGAGACCTTTTCAGGAAGAGGCTGGTTATACCCATAAGGGACATGAGCGGTGATGTGGTAGCCTTTGGGGGTAGAAGTCTTGAAGAAGGCCATCCTAAGTATGTGAACTCTCCCGAATCGGAGGTTTTCAGGAAAGGGTCAGGTCTTTTTGGACTGCACGAAGCTAAGGATTACATAAGAGAAAAGGAAGAAGTTATACTGGTGGAGGGCTACTTTGACCTCCTTAGCCTCTGGCAAGAAGGCATAAGAAACTGCACCGCACCCCTTGGCACTGCACTCACCGAGGAGCAAGCCCTTCTCCTTTCAAAACTTACAAAAAGGGCGGTGCTACTCTACGATGGAGACAGGGCGGGAAGGAAGGCGGTTAGGTCTTCCTTGCCCTACCTTCTCAGGACAGGTATGAAAGTGAGGGTGGTCTACCTCCCTGAGGGTGAGGACCCGGATTCTTTTGTAAGAAAAGAGCCTGAAACCCTTAAAAACCTTCTCCTCTCCGCTAAAGAGGTAGAGGTTGACTATTTGGAAAGGATAAGAGAAGGGAACAAAGAAGCCTTTGAGGACCTCCTTTACTTCTGCAGCTTTATCCCGGACAGCGTCAAGAGGTATGAGCTCCTTAAGGAGCTCTCAAGGATTACCGGGCTTCCACTGACAAGCCTTCAAGAAAGAACGGTAAAGGTCGAAGGGACAAAAAAGGCTAACAGCTTCTCACTGGGCTATCAGGAAGCTGTCCTGCTGGCGGGTCTTTACAGATTTGGCTTTGAAGGTGTGGAGCTGGAGGGGCTAAAGCTATCACCTCAGGCAATCGAGCTCGTGGAAGCCCTCCGCAAAGAAGAGTATCACCTCCTGCCAGATTACATAAAAAACTTCAGAGCCTACGACCTCCAGAGAGCTTTTCAAGAAAGCCTCCACCTGCTTAGACTGCCGGAGATGGAAGACCCGGAGGACTTTCAGAAGGCAAGGGAAAGGAGCAAGGCACAGCCAAGAAAGCTAAGGATGAAGAGATGAGGTCACCTTGAAGTGTTCCACTACTCTTTTCATTATTAGCTCTATGTCCCTTAGGCTCTGTCCTTCAAAATCGTAAAATCTTTCAGGCTCTTCGATACTTTCAAGGATAAACCTTAGAGCTCCTAAGCTAAGATTATGCTTAAGCAGGAGTATTTTTGGACCAAGATATTGGCAGTAAGCTTTCAAGAGCTCAAAATCCTCTTCGCTTATCCGCACTTTCTGGAAGCTTGAGGGTTCTTCTCTTTGAAGGGCGTGAGTTTTATCTCTTACCGAGAGACCTACCTCGTAAGATTGTTCTTTGGCTCTTTTATCTTCTTCCTTGAGCACCTCCAGCACTTTTTTCAGGTCTTCAGGCTTTGTGCCAAGGATAAAGAGGGTCTCCAGATAGTCCACATATTTTCTGTTTTTCTCGTATTCCTGAGGGTCTACGAAGGCAAGCCTTTTTCTTTTTGAGAGGACTTCTATGCGAACCCCCCTGCCTATGGACTGGAGCAGGAACTTCTTAGCTTCTTGCTTTCCTATGTTAAGGTAGAGGATTAAGTTGGGTCTACTGCTGTCCCATCCCTCGTAGAAGGCTCTTGAACCCAGGAGAAGGTTTATGCTGGAGCCTTCTGGGCTGTTGAGCTCGCTGAATACCTTTCTCGTGTCAAACTTCTCAACTATTTCGTAGCCCTCCAGTTTGTGCTTTAACCAGTTAGAGATGTCACCTATCTTCAGCAACATAAAGGGTCTGTCGGAGACTTTGTGTTTAAAAATGAGCTCTTGCGCGTTTTCCTCCATCTTTATCACCTCTATTCCTCCTGGACCCTCCGCGTTAAAAACCCTATAAAGGACCTCCTCCATGGATACATCTTCTACACTTAGAGAGTATGCTTCCCTCTCAAAGGCATACCTCATGCTGGAGAGTTCTTCTTTTAATTCTTCCTGTGCGGAGCTGAACATCTTGTCGGACACCCTTTTCCCCGCAATTTTTGAAAGTTCTTTAAAGAACAGCTCAAGGTCTGACTCTTCAGTATTAACCGAGTTGCCCAGCACGAGCATAAGGGGCTCGTGATAGAAAGGGGTTCTCTTTCTTGCTTTTTTTATTAGCGTGAACAAAATCAAAGTTTTCAAAAGCGTCTTTTCCTTTTCTTCTTTTGAGAATTTTCCTCTCCTGTCCACTATTGCCTCTGTGCCGTATCCAAGGAGTGCTATCCTTTTCCCGTAGCCGTGAGAAAGAAACTCTGCAAGGTTCAGGTTGTAAGCGCAGGTTAGGTGGTCTATCTCCTCGGTAAAGGTGGCGGAGAAATTAAACATAAACCCTTCCTTTGACAGAGCGGTAAATATAGCCTGTCTTTTGCTGTCCCTTTTGTCTCCCTTGTGTGCTTCGTCAAGTAGGAGATACCAGTTTCTTGGAAATCTCCTGTAGTTAAGTATCTTCTCCTTCTCCTCCTCCGAAAGGAGGTCAGACCTGTAGTAAAACACATCAACACCATCTCTGTTTAAGTGTAAGTCTACCCTCGCCTTTACCTTTGCATAGTCTTTGAGACTGAAAGCGTGTATCTTATCATCTCTGTGTTGGTTGAACTCATCAAGGTGCCTCGTGAACTGCTCTATAAGGTCTTCTCTGTAGGTAAGGAACAAAATGTCTGACTTTGGAATAAGTTTTCTACCGATTAGCTCCTTCAAAACTTCCATTACCTTTATAATTACCAGCGTCTTACCAGAGCCGGTAGCCATCCAGAAGCTGGCGCGGTTTATTATCTGTTGCAGGCATATCCTGTCCTCTTCTATGTGAAAACCTTCACTACTAAGTATCTCTACAGCTTGTTTTTTAAGCCTGAAGCAAAGACTTTTACCCTCCGAATACCTTTTATACCTATGGTATAGCTTCTCTCTACCTTCTCCGTAGTAGAGGTATAGGACTTTTACCGCACTCTTAACTGCCTCCACCTGATATTCAAAGAGGGTCTTGGAAAGAGAAAAGGTAAAAAGGTCTGTCTTTAGGAGGTTGTCGCAGTCTAAGTTCAGGCTCTTTATTATTCCGCTCAGTATCATCTAAGAAAAGACCCTTGAAGTTCTCTCCAGCAATCTTTAAAGGGTCTGCTTCCTACGCATCTTAGGAATTCCTTGAGTTTACCCACACTTAAATTGACCGCTTTACCCTCTTGGAGTGCCCCGCTAACGCTAAGAAGTTCCACCTCTTCCTCTACCCACACTAAAAGGACGTCCTCTTGGTCTTCGAGCTTTCCCTCCTCATAAAACACAAAAAGGAAGGGTATTCCTAACCGCTTTGCCAAGCCTATGACTGCCTTGTCTGAATCAACCAGTCTGTATTCACCGTTCCCTATTTGATACTTCCTTTTGGCTTCCAAA
Source organism: Aquificaceae bacterium (assembly GCA_025056375.1). Lineage (GTDB taxonomy): Bacteria > Aquificota > Aquificia > Aquificales > Aquificaceae > Pampinifervens. Next base: position 8,894 of record JANWWH010000009.1, on the reverse strand, counting down.
ATACATACATACTCTCTGGTATTGTTTTTATATACGTACTCCACAAAGTCCACATCGCTAAAGTAAACCCTTTGGCTACTATCGCTGACCCCCCTTATCATGTCTCTAAACTCTATATCCGTGTAATTTGTCTTCCTTGGTTTGTTCATGGTTTACCACCATAGGAGAGGTTTTACCAGCCTGTAATCCACATCATTCCAAGCTATTCTTTCTCCCCCTTCAAAGACCACCCCCCACTCGTGGATGCTTTCCAAGAACTTACCCGTAAGGTTGGAAAGGGTCTCCGCCAAGTCCACATCATCGTAAAGGTTGAAAAAGTTGACGCATACCTCTTGCTCTCCCAGCTCCAGCACCCAAGCAAGCTTCTCGTCCTTCATAAAAAGGTAGGCTCCGTATGTATCCTCAAAGCCCTCAAAGGGCTCCTCATCCTCGTACTTGACCTTGGAAAGGGTATCCTCGTATTGCTCAAGCTCGTAATACTTGAAAAAACCACCTGCACTGTTTTTGTTGTATTTTTCTTTAACTCCCTCTTCCTCCGATATACCGCTCTTGTCGTAAGCTAAAACCCTTTTCATCCTCCGCAACACGACCCCGTAGAAGTGCTCGCCCATTTCAACCCCTATCCACTTTCTCCGGAGCTTGTGAGCCACTGCACAGGTCGTCCCCGAGCCCAAAAAGAAGTCCATTACGAGGTCTCCCTCTTCGGAGGTGGACTCTATGACGCGCCTAAGAAGGGTCTCCGAGTTCTCAGTCAGAAAGCCCGTTGACTTGGACACAGTGTAGACATAGCCGGGTATGTCCGTCCAGTTGTTGGTAAGAGGCACCTCCCTTCTTCTGTATTCCGCTCTGAAGTCTACAGAACCGCACTGAGGACAGCTTTCTATGGTAACTTCTGGGTCCTGGTGTATGTAGCTACATCTCTTGCAAATTATCCTTATGTTGCCCTTCTTGGCTTCTTGTTCTATTCTCTCTTGACTAAACTGCCAGTGGGTGCCCACAGGTGCCCTTATGCCTATGCCGAAGATAACCCTGAGGGGGTCGCCTCTCTCTTCGGGGAAAAACATACTTGTCCACTCCATCTCTTCCTCCCTTTTCCTTCTCAGGGGCACGCGAAAAGGGAACATCCTGTCCTTATCTTTAGCGTAAAAAAACAGTGATTCTGTGTCGCTTTCAAACCTTTTTCCTTCTCTGCTCTCAGTCCTTTTACCCCTCTTGATGATTATCTCATTCCTGTAGTTTTCCTCACCAAAAATCTGGTCCATAAGGCATCTGGCAATCCAGTTGCCCTTTTGACCACACCTGAGGAAAATGCTTCCACTTTCCTTAAGAAACTCTTTGGCTAAAATCAGTCTGTTCTCGAGCATGGTTGCCCATGTGCTGTCTCTGTAGTTGGTTAGATAGAGAAACTGGTTGGAACCCTCAAGGTTGAAGGGGGGGTCTATGTATATGGTCTGAACCTTTCCTCTGAACTTTGGGAGTATGGTGTTAAGTGCCTGCCAGTTCTCGCTCTTTATCAGCCAACCATCAAGTTCTCTGTCAAGGGGATGGAAAAGCTTAAGCACCTCAAGTTCCACGTCCTTGAAGTATTTCGTGTCTATGGGCAAAAACCTGTATTTTCCCTTTATAACATCACCTTCCATCAAAGCCTCGGGCTCTCTTTCCAGTATTCCAAGCTCTATCCATTCCCTCACCTGTTCCTTCCAACCCGCGTGCTGTATGAGCTTTTTTATTACCTCCTTACCCCCCTTTTTGCTCGCTATCCTGTCAAGGCTAACAACGTAGTTGGATCTCCTCACAAACTTAGGCTTTTCCCAAATTCTCACCAGTTCCTCCTCAAACTGCCCCACAAAATCTATCAACTTGTAAGCTACCCTTTTTAACCACTGAACCTGTTCTATCCTCTCCTGCGTCCACTCTACGCCAGTATCCGTTAGGTATCGGTATAGCCAGAGGTCAAACTGCTCCTTTAAAAACTCTCTTGCCCTTCTATGTAAGAAAAAGTCCGCCTCTCCTTGCCTCTCGAAGGTTCTTATCGCCTTTTCCAACTCCTCTTCCTTTAAGGACACGCCTGAAGCCTTCGCTTGCCTGCATATCTCCTCCAAGTCAGTCCTAACACCGCCCTCTCCGTATTGGACCTTAAGGCGTAGCTCTCCTCCTTCCACCTTATCAAACTGGTAATAGAGGCTTTTTCTCTCGTTACTTTTTCTGTGTTCTATCTGGCTCGCATCAAAGTAGAACTTCTTCCCTTCTATTTCTACCCTCATGCTTCGGAAGAGCCTGTCTGTCTTCACATAGTAAAGCCCGCGTGTCTTCCAGAAGAGAGATACATCCTCTCCATCCCCGTAGACCCTCTCGTAAACTTGATTGTGGACGCCCGAGGAGCTAAAGTGAACTGAACCGCTCTCAGAAAAGTAATTCTTGAAGAAGCTGTAGAGCTTATCAAAGAGCTCCTCTCTAAAATCTGGCCACTTTTGAAGTATTTCCTCTATGTCCCTCTTTATAAGCTCCTCTATCTTACTGTAATACTTTGATTTAATCCTAATAAGGTTTATGTAACCAGATTTTCCTTCCACTTTTGCACCCACAAAGAGGTTTTTAAGTGTTTCATAAAAGAGTCTTTCCCTCTGTCCAACCATAGTTTACCACCTCGCCGTGTATATCATGGAACTATCTCCTTCTTTTTGACCGAGCTATGCGGAAGCCCTTAAAAAAACTCGTAAGAAGGTCAAGGGCTATGTGGAAGAGCTCTGACGCTACCACTCCAAGGGCGAAGTAGAAGACCCACTCTTTCTCCGCAAGGGAAGAGAGAAATTCAAGGGGGTCAAGGAGTAAAAGGAGCTCCTTCAACCCGGGTGCATACTTCTGAGAAAACCCCAGCAGGACAAAATAGGAGAAGAGGAAAAGGAGAGTAAGGTAGCCCAACCTTACAGAAGTGCCCAAAAGGGGGATGTGTGAAAGCCCTCTGTGCTTTGATAGGTGCTGGTAAGGTCTCCACAAGAGACTAAGCCCCTTCCACCTCTTTGAGGGTTTTGAGTGTGGAAGGTCAAGGTCAGGAGAGAGTAAGAAGGTGCCAACCAGATAGCCTGCGGTAAAGGCAAGATAAAACTCCCTAGGTGTGTAGTAAAGGCATAAGGGTAGCATAAGCAGGTTTGCAAAGTCGTGCCCTCTACCAAGAGCCATCAAGCCTCCAGGTCCACAAGCAAAAGTGTTTTTGCCCTTCTTCTGTCTATCTGATAGACTACTCTTCTCTTTCTCACGGGAAACTCCATACTTTTTGTTAACAGGTTATCCCACACAACTAAGAAAAAGTCTCCTACTCTGAGGGTAAGTTTTTGCTCTTCTCTTCTTACTGGCATCAGGTCCACCGGCTCTGAGAGGAAGAGGGGTTCGGGGAAGCCTTCGCCGTAGGGCTCAAGCTCTCTCAGAAGGTTATAGAGGTTCTGGTTTATAGAGGAGAAGGGAAGGCTCATGTCTATGTAAACTTTACCCCTCTCTCTCCACTCTTCGGAGAAGACCTCCTTCACCAATCTCTCAAAAAGGGGAACTTGTTCGCTCCTTATGGTGAAGCCAGCGGCAGAGGAGTGCCCACCCCACTTAACAAAAAGGTGAGATAAGACCTTAAGAGAAGTGTAAACATCCACACCCTCCGTCCCCCTCACGGAGGCGCTGGCGTATTCCCTACCTACCGAAAGAACCACTGCAGGCTTGTTAAAGGCTTTTGACAGCCTCCCGGCTACTATGCCCGCAACACCACCCGCCCATTCCTCCAGCCTTATCACTATAACCCTCTCTCCCTTTTGTGCCTGAGCCTGCTTGAGTGCTTCTTCAAAGGCGGACTGGCTCAGGTGTTTCCTGTATTGATTTAGCCTGTCTATCTTATCCATGAGCTCCTGGGCTCTCTTTTCGTCTTTTTCAAGGATGAGCTTAAAGGACACGTAAGGCTTTGCCACCCGCCCGGGTGCGTTGAGCCTGGGTGCCAGCGAGAAGGCTATGTCTCTCGAGCTCACTTCTTCCTTAATGCCAGACCTTTCCATCAGAAGTCTCATGCCCGGCAGTGGAAGGCTACCCTTAAGTATGTGGTTAAGGAGCTTTATACCGTTGGAAACGATTATCCTATTCAGTAGGTTCATAGGCACCACATCCGCTACAGTGCCAAGGCAGGCAAGGTGCAAGTAGTCACGCACATCCACGTCAAGCTCAAGCTCTCTCCTCAGGAGGACGGATAGGTAGAAGGCAAGCCCCGAAGAAGAGAGCTCTCTGAACTCTCTAACCTCACCCCTACCGAGCTTAGGGTTAACTATGAGGACGGAGGGCAGGTCTTCGCCCGGGTTGTGGTGGTCTAACACTATAGTGGGTATGCTCATTAAGTTCAGCTCTTCCACCGCACTTGTGCCATTATCTACGGTTATGAGAAGGTCCGCATACCTGCTCAGCCTTAGAGCCAGCTCCTTCGTAAGCCCATAACCTTTTTTTCTTGAAGGTAGTAAAGGTAAGACCTTTGCCCCCGCCTGCTTGAGCAGGTGGTAGAGCATGGCAGTGCCAGTTATACCGTCCACATCGTAATCCCCAAAGAGGACTATCCTCTTGCCCTTTCTCACATACTCCGCTATAATCTCGCTGGCTGTAGTTATGTTAGGGATTTCAAAGGGTGGTAGCAGGTTTTTCAGCTTGTTTTCCAGAACGGTCTCGTCCATGTTTCTGTTTGCGAGGAACTGAGCCTTGAGGTAACCTACCTTCCTTACGAGTTCCTCGTCAGGCTTTATAACCTCGCTCAGGAGTAACCATTCCTTGCCCGAGATACCCCTCATACCCTTCTCAAAGACAAAAACTCCTCACACCACCGTGAGATGCTCCCCGCACCCATAAAGAGTAGAACCTTTCCCTCACAGGCGTGCTCCTCAAGCTTTTCAAAGAGCTCTTCCTTCGTAGGGCAGAAGATACAACCCGCACCTTTTGCCAGCTCCTCCACCTTTACGCCGAAGGAGTTTTCCTCACCCGCGGAGTATACCTCCGTAAGGAGACATAGGTCTGCCTCCCTAAGGACCTGCAGGAAGTCTTCAAAAAGGTAGTGGGTTCTTGAATATCTGTGAGGCTGGAAGGCAAGCACCACCTTTCTCTCTGGATACATCTCCCTAACCGCCCTGAGGACAGCCCTTATCTCTGTAGGATGATGTCCGTAGTCGTCGTAGACGGGCGCATCACCAAAATAGCCCTTAAATTCAAGCCTTCTCTCCGCATTCCTAAAGCTATGGAGGGACTCCATTATGGTTTCAAAGTCTATACCCGCCTCAAGACACGCGCAGGTGCAGGCAAGGGCGTTATATACGTTGTGCCTTCCGGGCACGCCCAAATAAACCTCCCCGAGCCTCTCTCCCTCTCGCCAAACTTCAAAGGCATACCTGCCCTCTAAAAGTTTCAGGTTTCTGGCTGTCAAACTTGCCCCTCTCTCTATACCGTAACTCATAACCCTTCTGTGGGTTTTCTCTTCTATCCATCCGCAGTTCTCGTCGTCCCTGTTTAAGACCACGAGACCATAGAAGGGGACCGCATCCGCAAACTTTAAAAAGGCTTCTCTTATCTCCTGAAGGTCTTTGTAAAAGCCTAAGTGTTCTCTGTCTATGTTGGTAATTACCGCCACAGTAGGTAGGAGCTTTAGAAAGCTTCCGTCGCTCTCATCCGCTTCGGAGATGATGAGTTTATCCTTTCCTAACTTTGCATTAGAGCCAAGGCTCCGAAGCACTCCACCTATAAGCACTGTGGGGTCGTAGCCTGCCTTATGGAAGGTGTGTGCTATCATGGAGGTGGTAGTGGTCTTTCCGTGAGAACCGCAAACCGCTATACCCTCACTAAGTCTGAAGAGCTCTGCCAGCATCTCACCCCTTGGTATTACAGGAACGCCAAGGGCTTTCGCCCTTTTAAGCTCAGGGTTGTCCTCGGAGACCGCAGAGGAGTAAACCAGCACCTGAGCTCTCCCTAAGTTCTCCTCTCTGTGTCCTATGAATATCCTCGCACCCTTCCTTTTTAGGAGCTCCGTGTTCTTGTTTTCTTTGAGGTCTGAACCGGAGACTTCGTAACCCATCTCTAAAAGTATCTGAGCTATACCGCTCATGCCTATACCGCCTATGCCTACAAAGTGGAAGCTTTTGACCTTTTCTCTAAACATGGGTATATTATATCCTCTGCAGTGCCCGTAGCTCAGTAGGACAGAGCGTGGGTCTCCGGAACCCAAGGTCGGGGGTTCAAATCCCCCCGGGCACTTTGTGAGGATGTTTAAAATTCTCAAACATTTTCCTCACTGTGTGGGGTTGCGACTTGTAGTCAGTTAGCTTGCTTGAGCTTTTTGCGAAAGTTTTGAAAAGTGGCTTATATTTTCTCTTATGAGCTTAACGGAGGTCATAACCGTAATCTCAGCTCTGACGGTTGTTATAGGTATTGCAGTGAGCTTGTTAAACAAGAGGATTGAAGACACAAACAAGAAGATTGACGACCTAAAGCAGGATACGGATAGAAGGTTTCAGGAAGTCAACAAAAGGATTGACGAGCTAAGGCAGGAGCTTAAAGAAGAACTACGAGAAATCCGCCAGCTTTTGTATAAGGTTTTGGAAGTTCCTCACAAAGAGGATAAATAAACCTTTCCAGCAGATGCGTTATACTATATACAAACGGAGGAGCTGAGAGCTCCTTGTCATCTTAGCAACTGAATAGGGTTAAGCTTTCTTCCGTGTGGTGCAAAAAAATGCATTACCTCCGCTTCGAGAAAATTTGCATGCACTTGAAAGGGGTGGGGGCATGCTAAAAACCAAACCTGACAAGGCTTCCAGAGAGGTAGCCCTAATGGGTTTTAATCCCACTGTGTGGGGTTGCGACCCCATTTATCAAAACTTTAGAGTGTTTGAAAATTCTCCAAAGACAAGGTTTACGATATGCACATCACAAAAAGCCATGTTTTAATATACGAGCTTGCGAGGCTTTTTCTGAAGCTAAGTTTTTATGTGTTTTCCTACGGAGTTGCTGTCACTTCCTTCTAACCGCCCATAATCTCTTTTTCCTTCCCTTCCGCTAACTGGTTTATCTCCTCAATGTATCTGTCTGTAAGCTTCTGAAGCCTCTCCAAAGCTCTCTTTATCTCATCTTCGGAGACGCCTTCCATGTCCTCTATGAGCTCCTTGGCTTCTCTCCTTATGTTCCTCACTGCTACCCTTGCCTCTTCTGCCATCTTGTGAAGCATCTTCGTTAGCTCCTTTCTCCTCTCCTGCGTCAGGGGTGGAAGGGTTATTCTCAGCAGGTTGCCCTGTCGCTGAGGTGTGAGGTTCAGGTTTTCCATTATAGCCTTCTCCACGCTTGAGACTGCGTTAGCGTCCCATATCTGGATGGTTATCTGGTTTACATCCGTCACACTTATAGTGCCCAGCTGTTTGAGGGGCACCCTCGAGCCGTAATATTCCACCTTTAGCTCCTCCACCAGAGAGGTGCTTGCTCTACCCGTTCGCAGACCTGATATTTCGTTCCTGAAGTAGTTGATGGCTTTCTTCATGTCCTCTTCAGTGCTTTTGAACACATCCTCCATCATAGTGAAACCTCCTATCTTACCAGAGAACCCACCCTCTCTCCCATCACCGCCCTGAGCAGGTTGCCGGGTTTTTTTATGTTAAGAACCAGAATGGGCAGGTGGTTTTCTCTACAAAGGGTCATGGCGGTGTGGTCCATAACCCTAAGACCCATAGTTATTGCCTGAAGGTAAGATATCTCTTGAATGAACTCCGCCCGAGGGTTCTTTACTGGGTCGTCGGTGTATATGCCGTCCACCTTGGTAGCCTTTATAAACAGGTCCGCACCTATTTCCACAGCTCGGAGAGCTCCTGCGGTGTCCGTGGAGAAAAAGGGGTTGCCCGTGCCAGCACCAAATATGACAACCCTACCCTTTTCCAAGTGCCTTATTGCCCTACGCCTTATGTAGGGCTCTGCCACCTGCCTCATCTCTATGGCGGATAGGACTCTTGTAGGCACTTGGGCTAACCTCTCTAAGGCGGACTGAAGGGCAAGAGCGTTTATAACCGTAGCCAGCATGCCCATGTAGTCACCCGTTGCCCTGTCTATACCTATCTCAAGCCCCTCCACACCCCTGAAGATATTTCCGCCCCCTATAACCACCGCAACCTGCACCCCAGCCCCCACAAGGCTCTTTATCTCACCGCACACATACTGCAAAAACTTGGGGTCTATACCAAAGTCTTGGTCCCCGGCGAAGGCTTCGCCAGAGAGCTTAAGAAGTACCCTTTTGTAAACCGGCACCTCCTCCATCAGGCACCACCTACCTCAAACCTGACAAATCTTTTGATTTCTACGCCCGTAGAGCTTTCTTTCAAGTATTGCCCCACCGTCTTCTTCTCTTCCTTAATGAAAGCCTGTTCTAAAAGCACCTTCTCCTGATAGAATTTTTTAAGCCTCCCTTCCACAACCTTTTCTATGATGTTCTCTGGCTTACCTTCCTGTCTTGCCTGCTCCGTAAGAATTCTCCTTTCTCTCTCGAGGGCTTCTGGGTCTACGCTCTGGATGCTTACATATTCGGGCTTCATAGCCGCTATCTGGAGTGCTACATCCTGAACGGCGCGCAAGGTCTGCTCCTCCAGAGAGGGTGCGGTGTAATCCACGAGGACACCCACCTTTCCTATTCCGTGCACGTAGGCATGCACGAAGCCCTCCGTATCAAACCTGACAAACCTCCTTAGCTGTATGTTTTCTCCTATGCGCGCTATGGCGGACTTTATTAGGTCCGCTACCGTGATGCCTTCTTGGGTGACCTGCCCCCCTATGTCTTCGCCAGAGCCCCTTTTGTTGATGTTCTCTGGAAGGCTGGCTATGTGCTTGGCTATGTGGAGGGCAAGCTCCACAAA
>JANWWH010000008.1 GCA_025056375.1 Aquificaceae bacterium | reverse complement strand
CAAGCTCTCTGAGGAGGAGGTTAAGATATTCCCTGTGGTCTGCCCCTGGGTCCACTAGAGAGAGAAAGTCGCAGTAAGGACATTTGTAGGAACAGAAGGGCACGTGAAAGTATAGCCCCCTAACCATCTTCAAACCTTATGGGTCTGTTCCTTTGTTCTCTGATAATAGAAAGTGCAAGACCCATAAAGAGGGAAAAGGTAAGCACGCTGCTTCCACCGTAGCTCACAAAGGGTAAAGGTATGCCCACCACTGGTGCCCATCCCATGGTCATCATAAGGTTTACGAGGCTCTGGAAAAGCCACAGACCCGCAAAGACACTGAGATAAGCCCTCTCCTGCAAGTGGGGCGTCCGCAAGGCATAGATGGCTACTCTGTAAAAAATCAAAAATATCAAGGAAACGAGCAGGATACTACCAAGAAGCCCCCACTCCTCCGCTATCACGGAGAATATAAAGTCCGTGTGCTTTTCAGGCAGGAAGAGTAGGTGAGCCTGAGTTCCTTGAAGTAAACCCTTTCCCCACAAACCTCCCGAGCCTATGGCTATAACAGACTGAACCAGCTGGTAGCCACTACCGTGGTAGTCTCTGTAAGGGTCAAGCACTGCAAGGATGCGCTCCTTTTGGTAGTCTTTCAAAAGTTGCCAGAGAAGGGGTGAGGAGAGGGCAAGGGTAAAGCCGGCAAGGAGGAAGTATCTACCTCTAATACCCCAGAAAAAGAGGAGAAGGGTAAGGGTGACCCCGTAAGTTATAGTGGTGCCAAGGTCTGGTTGTTTGAGGGTAAGCACCGAAGGTAGTGCGAAGGCGAAGAGAAGTATGAGGCTTTCCCTGCTGAAGAGCCTTTTTGTATGGCTAAGGGTGTAGAGAGAGAAAAGGGCGAAGGAGAACTTAAAGAGTTCTGAAGGTTGAAGGTTGATGGGACCAAGGTCAAGCCACCTCTTGGCACCGTAGACAGTTTTTCCAAAAAGGGGCACGAGCACCAAAAGAAAGAGGTTCACAAAATAGACCAGAGGTGCTAAGTCGTAGAGGGTTCTGAAGTTGAGCCTCGACAAAAGGATTATGATGAACCAGCCCGCAGTTAGGTATACCGCCTGCTTGATAAAGAGGGGCGAGGGACCTCCTTTGTAGGTGGCACTGTATAAACCCAGAAGTCCCACAAGACATAGAGAGGCGAGGGCAAAGACCAGATAGGGGTCGTAGTCGGAGAGGAAACTTCTAAACAGCCTCTTCATAGTAAACAAGCCTTCCGCAGGAAGGACATACCACCACCTCTCCGCTGACGAGCCTTGAGTAGAGGGCGGAGGGTAGCTTTGTCCCACAGCTACCGCAGGCACCGAAGGCGTCTATAGGAAGGGCTATCGGTAAACCGTGCTTCCTCTTGAGCCTTTCATACTCTTGAAGGAAATCGCCCCCTACCTCACTTCTAAGACTTTCGAGCTCCCTTTCCAGCTCTTCGAGCCTACCTCTTAACCTTGATTGGGAGTATCTCATGTCTGAGAGCTCTTCTTCAAGCTCTGCCAGTTCCTTGAGGGGCTTTCTATCCTCCTTTTCCCTTTCGAGAGCTCTTAGCTCTTCCTCCAGTTTTTTAAGGCTCTCTCCAAGCTTTATAGCGCAGTCTTCCTGCTTTGCCTTTTCCTTAAGAAGGGCTCTGTATTCTTCCGCCTTCTTTACAAGGTTTAACCTTTCTTCTGCCTTTTTAGCCTTACCTCTGCATTCCTCTACCATCTCTCTATGCCTCTCTATCTCCGCCTTGACTTCTTCTATCTTCTTTAACAGGGCTTCTCTTCTCTCTTTGGACTTCTCCACAACCTCCATAACCTCTTCTATACGGAGTTGTAGTTTTTCAATGGCGGTTTTAGTTCTGAGGACTTCCATCTCCAAGTTCTGGAAGTGCAAGATTTTTCGGAGTTTTTCAGACTTCACAAGGAATATAATATAAGCCATGCTTGACCTTCTGATTAAGTCCGCAAGACTTCCTGAGGGACCCTCTTCTGTAGATGTGGGCATAAAGGATGGTTTGATAGTGGAGATAGGAGAGGGCATAGGGCAGGAGGCGAGATACATCATAAGGGCGGAGGGAAAGTTGCTCTTTCCTACCTTTGCCAACATGCATACTCATATATCCATGAGCCTTCTGAGGGGTCTCGGTGCTGACCTTCCTCTCATGGACTGGCTTCAGAAGGTTATTTGGGTGCTGGAGGGGGAGTTCGTGTCTTCTGAATTCGTCAGAGATGGGGCTTTGATAGGTATTGCGGAGGCTATACGCTCCGGGACTACCCTGTTTATGGACATGTATTTCTTTGAGGAAGCTGTGGCGGAGGTAGCTCAGAAGGCAGGTATAAGGGCGGGTCTTGGTTTTGGCGTGCTTGACTTCCCCACGAAGGTAGCAAGCTCCCCCGAGGAATACCTTCAGAGGGCAAGGAGTTTTATTAGAGCATTTAGAGGGGAGGAACTCCTTTTCCCCGTTCTCTGCCCTCATGCGGTTTACACTTGTTCACCCCAAACCTTCAAGAGGTCTCTGGAGATGGCCCTTGAGGAGGGGGTCTACCTCCATACGCATGTTGCGGAGACGCCTTCGGAGGTGGAGGCTTCTCTCGAGAGGTTTGGTAAAAGACCTGTTGAGCACTTGCATTCTCTCGGAGTTCTCGGAGATAAGCTCCTTATGGCCCATGTGGTATGGACGACTGAAGAAGAGAGGGAGATGATAAGAGAAAAGGGTGCAAAGGTGCTCCACTGCCCTGAGAGTAATCTGAAACTTGCCTCGGGCATAGCACCCATAAGTGACTACTTGAGGCGGGGTATTCATGTGTGTTTAGGCACCGACGGACCAGCTTCTAACGACAATCTGGATATGCTGGAGGAGACAAGCCTTATGGTAAAGCTTCAGAAGGGTATAAATCTTGACGCAAAGGCTATGGACGCAAGGACTGCTCTCAAAATCGCCACTGAGGAAGGTTTCAGAGCTGTAGGCATAAGGGCTGGAAGGGTTGAAGTGGGTTACGACGCGGACCTCCTTCTCCTAAACCCCAACAGCCCCCATCTCCAACCCCTCTACGACCCTATAGCACAACTTGTCTACTCCGCCAAGTCCTCGGACATAGATACGGTTATATGCAAGGGGAAGGTCATCATGGAGAAGGGAGAGCTTAAAACCATAGACCAGGAAGAGGTCCTCTTTTTGGCAAGCAAGTGGAAAGAAAGAATAGAAGAATTCCTGAGAAGTAAAATGTTTAACTGACGGGGTGTGGCTCAGGTGGCAGAGCGCCTGCTTCGGGAGCAGGAGGTCAGGGGTTCAAGTCCCCTCACCCCGACCAGATAGCTCAATTAGCGAGCCTTCCGTAGGTCTCGCAGAGAAAAAGCAAAAATTCTCTATGTCCCTCCGAGGGTATGTTTTTCATCCTCCATTCCCAGTTACCGTGAATTCTTCCCGGCGTGTTCATCCTGCTCTCTCCTCCAAGCCCCAGAATGTCCTGCATAGGAATTATGCAGTACTTCGCCACAGACATGTAGGCGAGCCTTACGAGGGCTTGGCTTATATCTTCTGGGGCATAACCCAGATAGTCCAACACCTTTGCTCTCGTATACTCCTCTATCTCCTGATAAAACCAACCCTTTATTGGCATGGTGTCGTGGGTGGAGGTATATACTACCGAGTTGTAGGTGTGGTTGTGAGGTAGGTGGGTGGAGTTTCTGTCAAAGAAGGCAAAGACGAGAACCTTCATACCCGGAAGCTGGTAGCGTTCTCTGAGCTCTATGACTTCTCTGTCTATGGTGCCCAGGTCTTCTGCTAAAAAGGGCATATCGGGGAACTCCTCTTTTACCCTTTCAAAAAGCTCGTAGCCCGGTGCCCTTTCCCACCACCCCCTCTCTGCGGTCTTTTCTCCATAAGGCACCTGATAAAAGGCGGAGAAGCCTCTAAAGTGGTCAAACCTCAAAAGGTCAAAGAGCTTTAAGCTGTGTCTTATCCTCTGTAGCCACCAGTCAAAGCCCCTTTCCTTCAAATTCTCCCAGTTGTAAACGGGATTACCCCAGAGCTGTCCCGTCTTTGAAAAGTAGTCAGGTGGCACGCCAGCCACAAGGGCAGGAAGTCCGTCCTCCCTCAGCTTGAAAAGCTCTCTGTTTGCCCATACATCCGCGCTGTCGTGGGCAGGGTATATGGGTAGGTCACCCACGAGCCTTACGCCCTTGCTGTTGGCATAGTTTTTCAACCTTTCCCACTGACGGAAAAAGACAAACTGCACGAACTTTTCCCTTAGGAGCTCTCTCTCTGGGGGTTTTTCCTCTCCTGACCAATACCACCAAGGTTTTTTCGTCCTATCCCCTATAACCTTAAACCTTGAGTATTCTTCAAGCCAGAAAGCCTCTCTTTCGCAGAACCTTTCAAAGTCCTCTCCTCCCTTAAAGTTTTCAAAGGCAAGGGAGAGCATATGCTCTTTTTTTCTGTAGACCTCCGTGTAGTCTACCCTATGATAAGCTTCTGACCTTAGTGCTTCAAGGTGAGAACTCTTGAGAAGACCATCCTCATACATAAGCTCAGGGCTTATAAACAAGAAGTTACCCGCAAAGAGAGACTGGGAAAAATAAGGAGAGTTTCCATGGGCAAGCTCCGTTGGATTTAGGGGCAACACTTGCCACAAGCTTTGCCCAGACCCTGCCAAAAAGTCCACAAATCTGTAAGCGGAGGGTCCCAGGTCCCCTATGCCGTAGTCGGAGGGTAGAGAACTTATATGCAGTAAAACCCCAGCAAGCCTTTCCATAAACTCTCCTTTCTATTATAGAACCTCTCGGGGTTTAGCTACCGGAAGGGCTTAGGTTAGAGCTTTTAGAAGCCTGTCTATCTCATCTTTTCTTCTCTTCTCCGTAACCGCAAGAAGAAGCGTGTCTGTGTAGCCAAACCTATCCAGAGGCACACCGAAGAGAAAACCAGCCTTCAAAGCCTTCTCGTAGAGTTCTCTTGCCCTGCCATGCCTCAGGGGGAACTCCCACAGATGCCTTCCACTGTAGACCTCCTCAAAACCAAACTCGAGGAGTTTTCCTTTCAGATACATGGCTTTTGAAAGGCTCTGAACTGCCACTTCTCTCATACCTTCCTTTCCTAAGAGCACCATGTAGAGCAGGTTTGCCAAAGCCATAAGGTTCTGATTGGTGCATATGTTGGAAGTAGCCCTTTCTCTTCTTATGTGCTGTTCTCTGGTTTGCAATACGAGGGTGAAGGCTCTCTTGCCCTCTATGTCCTCTGCCATACCCACGAGCCTCCCTGGCATCTTCCTCACGTGTTCCTTTCGCGTGGCAAAGAAACCTGCATAGGGTCCGCCAAAACTCAGGGGTATGCCCATAGGCTGTCCTTCGCCCACTACCAGCTCCGCACCAAGCTCGCCCGGGGGTCTTAGAAGGCTAAGGGCTATAGGCTCTGCGGATACCACCAAAGGCACTCCATACCTACCTGAAAGTTCAGAAAGCTCTTTAAGAGGTTCCACAAAACCAAGGAAGTTGGGATACTGAACTGCAAGGGCATGAACCTCGCCATCCCTTAAAAGCTCCTCGAGCCTTTCGAGGTTTGTATAACCCTCTTGCCCCAGGGGGCAAATCACCGGCTCATCTTGATAACCCAAAAGGTAGGTATTTACCACCTTTCTGTGGTAAGGGTGGATGCCTTCGGAGAGCACCACCCTCTTGCCCCTTCCCCTTATAGCCCTTGCCATAAGCACCGCCTCCGCAAGGGCGGAGGCACCATCATAAAGTCCGGCGTTTGCCACTTCCATTCCCGTAAGCTCGCTTATCAAAGTCTGGTATTCAAATATCGCCTGAAGTGTTCCCTGGGAGGCTTCTGGTTGGTAAGGTGTGTAGGCGCTGAAAAACTCGCCCCTGCTAAGCAATTGCCCTATGGCAGAAGGAATTATCCTGTCATAGGCTCCAAAGCCTGCAAAGCAAAGGAGTTTTCTGTTCAGTGAACCCACCTCTTTGAAATAGCTTCTCAGTTCTTCTTCAGCCTTACCCGCAGGGAGCTGAGGTTCGGAGAGGAGAGAAGGGTCTATATGGGAAAAGAGGTCCTCAAGCGAGGAAAAACCGAGGGTTTCCAGTATGCTTTTGGTTTCGTCCTCCGAGTGGGGTATAAACATTATCTTTCTCTTTCCTCGTATCCCAGCTCTTCCTCTGGCAGAGCTTCGAGAGATTCTTCAAATCTCTCCTCCTCTTCAGGAAGACCGAGCTTTACTACCTCTCCCTTATCATCCTTTATAATTTCCACCAAAAGCTGGGCATAATCCTCTGCAGGCATAAGGTCCTCAACTTCCATAGGGTCAAGAAGTTCTATGACCGCAATCCAACCTTCTTCGTAGGGTGATTCGTTCACAAGATGGGGCTCGTCCTCCAAAGTCTCGTTAACCTCTACCACTGTGCCCGAAAGGGGGGCGTAAACAGGGGACACGCTTTTCACAGATTCTATGTTGGCGAGGATGTCCCCGCTCTCGTATTTCTCACCCACCTGAGGTAGGTCTAAATACACCACATCTCCAAGTTCCTTCTGAGCATAGTCCGTTACACCTATCCAAGCTTTGTTACCTTTCACCATAACCCATTCATGGTCCTTCGTGTAATATCTGTCCCTTTTTACTTCGTATTTGCCTACCAGAATATCCTCCATCTATAACCTCCTTAGAGTGTTTCGTATTCTATACCATAATCCTCTTTAACCTTTTCAACAACAGCGAACAGGTCTCTTTCCTCTTGAAAAGAGCTCTCCAGAGTCCTTATAAAATAGTCAAGGTCTACGAGCCTGAAAAGAGCCAGACCCTTCCACTGGCCTTCGGAGGTATAAAGGGCGTTTCTTCTCCTCTTACTGATGAAGTCTTTTAGCCTATCGAGGCTCGTGAACCTCAAAGGGTCAAGGACAAGCACATCGTTTCCCCTTAGCTTTCTAAGACCCTTATAAAGTCCGTAGAGAAAAGTCCCCCTATCGTTCCTTATGAAAACAAGGTCGGGAAAACGGTCTATAAAATCCTTCATCTCGGTGGTTATCACCGCATACAGGCTGTCTGGGCCTATAAACCTCTTTAGAAGGTTGACCTTTTCGTTGACCTTCCGCAAGAGGTCACCATCCTCCAGAAGCTTGGAATAAAAGACCAAAAGAACTTTCATCCTGTTATAAGATTATAAACCCTTACACGTGTCAGGCAAGAAACTACTTTAGGCATTAAAAGGTTGTGGACTACCCCTTTTGGGGGTTGGAGACTTTGGGTTTGGGCTGTGTTAAGCTCAGTGTTTGTCACCCCCCAGAGGGGGGTGGGGAGGAGGTGAGCCATGGGGTTGCTGGGGTGTTAGAGTATAATAATATAGCATGGAGTTTGCAAAATTGCAAGGGTCAGGAAACGACTTTATACTCATAGACAACAGAGACGGAAAGGTGGACCTCTTTCTCCGAAGGCTGGGGCTTGAGGTAAAGGATTTTGTGTTAGCCCTTTGCGAACCTCATAGGGGTATTGGGGCGGACGGTCTTATACTCATAGAGAACCCCAGTAGCCCAGAAAACCACTTCCGGTGGCAGTTTTTTAATGCGGATGGCTCGGTGGCCGAGATGTGTGGCAACGGTTCTCGCTGTGCGGTCAGGTTTGCCTATGACAGAGGCATAGTGGATAAGGAAGCAAGGTTTGAGACGCTGGCAGGCGTGATAGAAGCTTGGGTGTTCGAAGGGGGTAGCAGGGTGAAGGTTCAGCTCACTAAGCCTCGGGATTACAGGGAGGCTACTCTTGACATTGATGGACATATCATAGAGGGGAGTTTTATAAACACTGGCGTGCCTCACTTTGTAGTTGTGGTGGATGAACTGGAAGCTCTGGACATAAAAAAGCTGGGTAGAGCTATAAGGTTTCATAAAGAGTTCGAACCCAAGGGCACTAACGTAAACTTTATCCAGCCACTGTCCCGTAGAGCTGTGCGGATAAGAACCTACGAGCGCGGTGTGGAGGGCGAGACCTTGGCGTGTGGAACTGGTGCGGTTGCTTCCGCCCTCGTAGCTTACAGGAAAGGTTTGGTGAAGGAAAAGCCCGTGGAGGTTTATACGAAGGGGGGTGAACTCCTCAGGGTTGACTTCGAGGATAACCTTGAGGAAACCTTTCTGGAAGGTGGCGTCTGTAAGGTCTTTGAAGGTTTTTTTACTGAAGAGCTCTTCCTGTGCATGAGAAAGCTCAGACATCAGCAGAGGTAAAAGCCTATAATTTCATAACATGGTGGAGATAGTAGTAGCGGAGCATGCGGGTTTTTGCTTTGGAGTAAAGAGGGCGATAAACCTTGCGGAAGAGGCACTAAAGGAAGGGGGTCATGGCAGTAAGGTTTTTAGCCTTGGACCCCTTATACACAACCCTCAAGAGGTGAAGAGGTTGGAGGGTAAGGGTCTATGCCTTCTTGAGAGCGAGGATGGGTTGAAAGCAAACAGCACGGTTATAGTGCGTTCTCATGGCATACCACCCCAGAAGGAAGCAGAGCTCCTCTCAAGAGGTGTAAGACTTGTGGATGCTACCTGCCCCTTCGTCAAGGCAGTTCACGAGGCAGTGGTCAAGCTCTCTAAGGAGGGCTACTTTGTGGTTCTTGTCGGTGAAAAGAACCACCCTGAGGTCATAGGCACCTTAGGATACCTGCAGGCTTGCGGCGGGAGGGGCGTGGTGGTGGAAACTAAAGAAGACCTCAAGGAGGTGCTCAGAAGAGACCGAGTTGGTCTTGTTGCACAGACCACTCAGAACGAGCAGTTTTTCAAGGAGGTGGTTGGAGAGATAGCCCTTTGGGCAAAGGAATTAAAAGTTATAAACACCATATGCAATGCCACTTCCGAGCGTCAAGAAGATGTCTACGAGCTGGCACCTCAAGTGGATGTTATGATAGTTGTAGGTGGCAAAAACAGTGGAAACACCAGGAGACTATACGAAATAGCCAAAAGCCTCAACCCAAGAAGCTATCACATTGAAACGCCTGAGGAACTCAAGAAAGACTGGTTTGAAGGTGTGAGTAGGGTGGGTATCACCGCAGGTGCCTCCACGCCAGACTGGATAATAAGAGAGGTGGTAAGTAACATAGAGCATCTGGTGGTATAATCCTAAATATGAGGCTTCTCCTTTTTCTCCTTTTGTTGCTTGGCTTTGGCACCGCTCAGGACCTTTACAGAGAGTTTATAAAGTCTCAGGTGAAGGAAATACCCCTCAACAAAGCCATAGTGGCAGGTAAGGGGAAAAGAGAGCTCATTACTTTTATAAACCCCGACTGTGGACACTGTAGGAAGGAGTGGCAGGCTCTTAAACCCCACATGGATAAGCTAAAGGTATATGTGTTCCTCCTGCCCTTTAGGAGTTTTCCCGAGAGCTATGCAAAGTCCAACTACATAGCCTGCTCAAAGGACAAGCTGAAAGCTCTCGAGGAGGTTCTCTCAGGGGTCTGGGACGGAAATCCTCCACAGGTGGGAGAGTGCCCGCTCGTTAAGGAACACACGAAGGTCGCAGAGAAGTTAAACATTCAAAGCACACCTTACAACATAGTTCTGGGAAGCTACAAGGTGATAGAAGGATACAGCCCTAAGCTTCTTGAAGAGCTGGGGATAAAATGATAGTGGTCCTTATGGGTCTTTCTGGTTCGGGCAAGTCCTTTCTGGCAAGGATACTGCAAGAAGACTTCGGCTTTGAGTGGCTCAGGAGCGACAAGCTCAGAAAGGAAATGGCTGGAATGGATATAGACCAAAAGGTCAGTCTGGGTTACGGTGAGGGCATCTACGCCCCAGAGTGGACAAGGAAGGTTTATGGAGAGATGCTAAGAAGGGCGGAGGAGATGGTAAAGGATGGGAAGGATGTGGTTCTCGACGCTACTTTCCTCGAGGAGTGGCAAAGAAGCCTGGTAAGGGAAAAGTTTCCACAGGCGGTCTTCTTATTGGCATGGGCGGAGGAGGAAGAGATAATCAAAAGGCTTAAAGAAAGAGAGGACATATCTGACGCAAACCTGGAAGTGTATCTTAGACAGAAGAGCACCTTCCTGCCACCCGATTACGCCTTACCACTGAATACGCAGAAAGATAGAGAAGAGCTCAGAGCTATGCTTAAGGAGATACTCCTACAGCAGGGTTGGAAAGGCACTCAAGAGACCCATATATAGGGTCTTTACCCTCAAGCTTGCAGTCTGGCGATATACCTTTATCACCGGTTATCCTTTCACCCGTTGGTAGTTTCATCTCAAAGGTTATAAGCCTTAAAACATCACCCTTGCAGGTATCAAAAGGAAAGAGGTTGCTACCCACATACTTACCCGCTGTGTTTTCCCCCACTATAACTGCCTTTGCGTAGCGTCTTAGAAGAACCGCAACCAGCTCTGCGGCCGAGGCGGTATGTCTATTTACCAGCACCACTATAGGTTTCTTGAAGCCTTCTCTGTTTTTAAACTGGTAAACACCCATGTTTGCACCCCTACCCTCAAGATAGAACATGACTCCCTCTCCTCCAACCAACATGTCCACTATGCTTTTTGCCACCGATATGAGCCCCCCGCCGTTGTCTCTGAAGTCTATCAGCAACACATCTACGCCCTCCCTGTTGAAAAGGCTCAGAGCCTCTCTAAATTCCTCCACTGCAGGTTGGGTAAAGTTGCTCAACTTTATATAGCCCAAACTTCTGTTTTCGTTCCTGAGAACCTTCAACTCCTCTACGACCGGAACAACGAACTCTCCCTTTTTAACTTCTGTCCTTAGGAAAAGCCCATCCCTTATAAGCTCCACCCTTACAGGCTCTCCCTTCTCCGTTTCTCTTATCGCCTTTCTCCAGAGGTTTCTGTCTGTTATATCCTGTACAGATATTATAAGGTCACCCTCTTTCAAGCCATGTCTCTCTGCGGGTGAACCGGGAAAGACCCTTGTCACATACCCTTTGTCATCCCACCTTATGCCCAGACCAACCATCTTTGAACTTGAATACCAAAGTCTGTCTTCTTCTTGCCTTGATATAGATGTCCACCGGTCTCCTATCTTTCTCAAATGTTCTATGAGCTCCTGTTCATCTTTCCATTTAAGTTCTCTTATTTTGTCCCACCACAGATAGTGTCTTTCCAGAAGGCTGTTAATCTTTGATATGGCTTCCTCTCTTGAGCATTGCTCTCCACCTACCGCTACCTGAAGAAGCACAAGTATCAAAAGAAGGGACACGCCCATGGATGCTCGTGGAGGTAAATATAGTTCTGTTGACAAAATATTCAAGGGTAATAACTTAATAAAAACTCAACTAACTTACCAGGAGGCAAGGCATGTACTATGTGGCGGAGGTGATTAACGAGGAGTGCAGTAAGTACAACTGCAAGCAGTGCACTCTCTTCTGTCCAGAGCCCAACACCCTCATGTATACTGATGAGGAACACCACGCTTATGTGGTTCAGGAAAGATGTAAGGGCTGTGCCCTGTGCGTCTATGTGTGCATAAACCTCCTAAAGAGAAATGCCATACACATGGTGATGCCGGAGGTGCATGCCGAGAAGTGAGATATGAAGGGTTTTATGTCTTTTATTTTTGAGAAGACTTTTACGGTAGAAAATACATTTTTGAGGAGGTAAATTATGGCAACGCTTGGACCAAGCGGTTTTTCTCCTTACCCGGTTGCGGTTTACGAAAGCCTTCTGAACCCACCACCGGGATACGCTCTCATGTTTAACGAGATAGTTGAGGAAAATGTTGCCATGAGAGAGGCAGCAAGAGCCATGCTCACCCGCCAGAACCCCACCATATTCCCAGGACCTCAGGTGCTCTACGGCTGGAACGAAGAAGCAAAGGAAAAGGCAAAGTTGGTTAAGAAAATGGGGGAGCTGTTAGGGGCGAAGATAATACCCATGTATGACTACAGACCTAAGTATCCAAAGATAAACCCAGCGGTTGAGATAAACCCCAACCACCCCAACCTGACCATATGGCACAACAGGATAAAAGCCTGTATCTTTGTGGGCGTCCACTGCCATTATGCAAATGTAGCCCTAAAGATAATAAGGGCGGAGACAGACTGCTTTACCATAGCCATGTGCGGTATGGCAGGGCATGAGGATGCTATGATAACCCTAAGAGACCAGCACATAGAAGAGATGGAAAAGTTCATAAGGATTGTGGAAGAGGTCAAGAGAGAGTTGGGGAAATGAAAACTACCTCAAAGGTCTGGACTTACGAAGATTACCTGAAGCTGGAAGAGGACAAAAGATATGAGATAATAGAAGGAGAACTCTATTTCATGCCCGGTGCAAGTAGAAAACATCAGAGAGTTGCCCTAAGGCTCACCCTTGCCTTTACCAACCATATAGAAAGAATAGGCTTAGGTGAAGTTTACATAC
This sequence comes from Aquificaceae bacterium, assembly GCA_025056375.1. GTDB lineage: Bacteria > Aquificota > Aquificia > Aquificales > Aquificaceae > Pampinifervens. Next base: position 30,326 of record JANWWH010000008.1, on the reverse strand, counting down.
CACCCTTTGATGTGGTTTTGAGCGAGGAGAATGTGGTTCAGCCAGACTTGGTGGTGGTTTTGAAGGATAGTCTGTCTTTGGTAAAGGAAAAAGGAATATTTGGCGTGCCAGATGTGGTGGTGGAAATAGTTTCACCCTCAAGCCTTAAAAAAGACACAGAGGACAAAAGAAGGCTCTATGCAAGCTATGGTGTAAAAGAGTTTTGGCTCGTCTTTCCTGAGGAGAAGGTAATTGAGGTCTTCCGCCTCGAGGGTTCAGAATACAAGGTGCACTCTTGGGGTTATGAAAAGGGTAAGATATGCTCTAAACTTCTGGAAGGCTTTTGCATAAGCTTAGAGGAGGTCTTCGGTGATTAAGGTCATGCTTTCAACAGCCTATTTCTATACATTTATACAAAACCTAACGAGGAGGTAAACCATGCAGACCATCAGCGAAAACCTTACATACAACAGGGCGGGACAAAGGGTAGTCTCGCCAGACTACCTTCTTTTTGAGGCGCCAAGAACCAAGCACTTTATGACGGGCTCCGAAGCGGTCAAGGAGGCAGTCAAAAGAGCTTCTGTGGATGCTTCTGTTTCCTATCCTATAACGCCCCAGTCGGAGGCTGCGCACCTCATAGGTGAGCTCTGGGTAGAAGGTTATGTGGGTGTCTACTTCAGGGGTGAGTCTGAGTTTGGGGTTATGTCCGAAATTGCAGGTTGTGCCATGGCGGGTGCAAGAACCATAACCACCACCTCAGGACCGGGAACCCTCAGAGCCTTTGAAAACTTCCCCATGTGGGCTGGCACCAGAATACCCGTTCAGCTCGTGCTCATGGCGAGGGGCGTAAACTCACCCCTTTCCATACAACCTGACAACTTAGAGGTAAGTTTTCTCCTCGATACGGGTTGTATGATATGGTATGCGGAGAACGCCCAAGACCTCTTTGACATGATACTGGCAGGCTTTACTGTGGCGGAGCAACCCGATGTCCATGTGCCCGTCGTAACGGTAGTGGACGGCTTTTTTGTCTCACACACGAGAGAAGCCATCATGCTACCGCCGGATGATATAGCCCTGCCACCTTATAACCCCTACAAAGCACCCATGCCAGTCATAGATGCGGAGGTGCCACCCGGCAGGTTTCTTAGAGACCCCTTCGTCATGAAGTCCAACTACATATCCTACGCAACCCATGCCAGCTGGCAATGGGAGGTGCGCTCCGCCATTGAAAGGTCAAGACCATACGCCAAGCACTACCTCAGAGGTCTCGTGGAGGAGTTTGGCGACCCATCCGCCGAGCTGGTCTTTGTAGCCTGCGGAACCGCCGCCGCACAGGCAAAGGAAGCGGTTAGACTTCTTGAGGATGAGGGTATAAGGGCAAGAGTGGTAAAGCTAAAGACCATAAGACCCTTCCCCATAGAGGAGCTAAAGCAGTTGGTAAAGGGTGCAAAATACATATTCGTGCCCGAGTTTAATGTGGTTGGCTGGCTGGAGCGTGAGGTAAGAAGATATCTCTACGGCGTATCTGAGGCGGAGGTAATAGGTGCTCCAAGAGTGGCTGGTGGTATGACCATGCCCGCAGAGGTTATAGTCAAAGAAGTCCTTAAGCTAACAGGTAAGGAGGTGAAACATGTCTTATAAGATTTACGAAATAAACGAAGACCTTCTGGACGTTATGCCTCAGGAGATAAGGGACCTTCAATTTAGAGCAACTTGGAGCAATCCAAAAAGAGGTGTTATGGACCTCCCTTACTCCAAGGAGCTTATAGAGGAGCACTCCCTTTGTGCAGGATGCCCCGAATCCATGGCTTTAAGATACATACTGGCGTCCCTCCCAGCCCCTGAGGATACCATAATCATAAACTCCACCGGTTGCACCTCTCTTGTTTTCCCTCACATAGCCCTCCACACGGTTCATTCCCTCTTTGGAAACCAGAACGCGGTTGCTTCTGGCATCAAGAGAGTGCTTGAGTGGAGGTTCCCGGACAAGGTAAAGGACGTGGTAGTTCTTGCAGGCGATGGTGCGACCGTAGACATAGGTCTTGACTGCACCCTTCAGTCCTTCTTCCGTCAAGAAAAGATAACCACCATATGCTTTGACAACGAAGTCTACGCAAACACGGGAGGACAGGAGAGCGGTCTAACGGTCAAGGGTCATGTTTTCAAAATGGCACCGAAGGGTAAACAGTGGGAGAAAGTGCCCTTTTGGCAAATAGCCATAGACTCAGGCTGCCACTATGTGGCAAGGCTCACCGTCTCCTCACCAAAAAGGGTAGAAACGGTCATAAAGAAGGCAATCTACGTGGCGAGAGAGGTTGGACCAACCTACGTCCACCTTTACACCCCTTGCATCCTGGAAATAGGTCTTAACTCCGACGATGGTCTTGATGAGATGAGACAGAGGGATAAGGAGAGATTCGCCTTCTTTGAGTATGTTAGTGAGCCCGCAAAAGAGGTTATAGAGCGCAAGAAAGAGGAGGGTCTGTTATGAAAAGGAGAAGGGTTAACATAAGGATGCCTGCCTTGGGTGGACAAGGCGCAGTTACAGCGGCCCACATTATAGCCACTGCCGCAGACTACGAGGGTTATTATGCGGTATCTAACCCCTTCTTCGGTGCGGAGAAGAGGATGGCGCCGGCGGAGAGCTACGCTCGTATAGGCATGGAGCCCATATACGACAGAGGTGAAGTGGTTTACCCAGATGTGATAATGGTTTTCCATCCGCAAGTTATCACCATGGGTAAGTCCTACACCATGCCCTTCTACTCAGGCGTAAAGAGAAGGGGGCTTATCATAATAAACACGGAGGAAGACCTACTTACGGAAGAGGACAAAGAAAGACTGGAAAGCCTGGAAGTGAAGGTTCTTAACTTCCCTGCTACCAAGTTCGCCATAGACATAGCAGGCACGGAGCTTTCCACAAACATGGCTATGATCGGTGCACTCTTTGGGGCAATAGGTGCAGTTGGTGTTGAAGCTATAGAGGAAGGCATAAAGTCAAGGTTTTTAAAGAAGTTTGTAGCCTCGGGTGGAACCGCCTCTCTTGACTCTGCCCTTGAGAGAAAGTTCAAGAAGAAGTTGGAACTTATAGAGAAGAACCTAAACACAGCAAAGGCTGCCTACGAGCTTTCTCACAGATGGGCTCAAGAGCAGGGGCTTGAATCCTTCCTGCCACCGCCGCCAAGAAAAGTCGCCGTTTGAAGTTGGGGGCTCCGCCCCCATAAAAATTTGACATTTCAACCTTTTTGTTTTAGTATTAAAGCCATGGGGTATGTTTATAAATCTTTAGTGGGGGTCTTTGCAGGTTCCTTGCTTTTTGTCTATCCTTCCCTCTCATGCACCGAGAGCATGCCTCGCGTATCCTGGGATTATGAGGTTTCCCCAAAGAAGGGTAAGGAATACAGGCGGGTAGACATCCATATACTCAAAGTGGAAAGGTATCAGACCCTCCATCCAGATAGTAGACTTTTTCTTAGGTCTGAGGTTAGTCCCTCGGGCTATGTTAGGGTGGAGGTTTCCAATGGGAGCGGTGAGACCATCAGCAACATAGTTATAACTCAGGCTCTGGAGGGTTCTATAGAAGGTCTCATAAGGGGCAGACGCATACTCTCCAGAAGCCCTCTTCTGGTGGAAGACTTCGTCACCGCTCCCTATAACATGGAAAGAAACAAACTATACATAGGCGTTCCAAAGCTTATGCCCGGTGAAACTCTACAGCTTGAATATAGGGTTCTGGCTTCTTTCATCCACAGACCAGTGATTGCCTCACCGATAGTTAAGAAGGAAAGGGTTGAAGAGAAGGTCGTCGGAAGTTACAGCTTCTACTTTGAGCAGGGCAAAACGAGGGTAGATAAAAAATTCTTGGAGAAGTTGATGATGGAAGTTAGCCTCTTACCCTTTGAAGGAGAATACGAAATAAGGGTTAAGGGCTACGCGGATGCTTCAGGACCTTATCGCATAAGCAGTAATTTAGCTAGGAAAAGGGCGGAACAACTGGTAAGTCACATGCTTAGCGGAAGTGTGGCGTGTCTTAAGAATTACTTCTATGCGAAAGGTCTTACGGGCACGCCCATAGAGACTAAGTAGCTTTTCAGCTCGGGTATGCTTATCTCTCTAAAGTGGAAAAGAGAAGCTGCAAGGCAGGCATCCGCCATACCAAGGGTAAAGCCTTCGTAAAAGTGCTCCATCCTGCCAGCTCCGCCAGAGGCTATTACTGGAATGTTGACCGCCTCCACCACCCTTCCTATGAGCTCAAGGTCGTAGCCGGATTTTGTGCCGTCTCTGTCCATGGAGGTGAGCAGTATCTCACCCGCTCCCAGGCTTTCCGCCTTTCTTGCCCACTCCACTGCATCCAAACCTGTGGCAGTCCTTCCCCCGTGGATGTAAACCTCCCAGCTCTGACCCTTTCTTTTGGCGTCTATGGCAACCACTATGCACTGAGAGCCAAATCTTTTTGCCCCCTCGTGTATGAGCTGGGGGTTTTTTACTGCAGAGGTGTTTATGGAAACCTTGTCCGCCCCCGCCTCGAGAAGCCTGCGCATGTCCTCAAGGTTTGAAACACCTCCACCCACGGTAAAGGGCATAAAGACCTCCTCCGCTACCTTTTTTACCACTTCAAGCATTATCTTCCTGTCCTCTGCAGAGGCGGTTATGTCAAGGAAAACAAGCTCGTCCGCTCCCTCTTCCTCGTAAACCTTTGCAACTTCCACTGGGTCTCCTGCGTCCACTAAGTTCACAAACCTTACACCCTTCACCACCCTTCCCTTATCCACATCAAGACAGGGTATTATTCTCTTTGCAAGCATCAGTATTCTCTTCCGAGCTTTCTGTAGAGCTCACCCAGATATATCCTGTAGTAGATGGGTCTCCCGTGAGGGCAAACCTCTCTGTTTTTAAAATGAAGCCATCTACGGAGGAGTTCTCTGGCGAGCTCTCTTCCAAGCCTGTCCCCCGCCTTAAAAGACATACCGCAGGCCTCCTCTGCGCTCATACCCATTTCGTAGTTATACCTCTCGGAGAGGAGGTGCTGGTCGAAGAAGTAGAGGTAATCTCCATACTTTGCCACTATAAGGGTATTATCTATTATACCAACAAACTCGGGGTCTTGGGCATAAACCGCCCTTTCCTGAGAGAGGCTGGGGGGTCTCAAGCTGTGTCTATTACGGAGTGCTTCTCTTATGATTTCTCTTATCTTGCCCTCCTTCATCAACCTTACCTCTGTCTTCTTAGGGTGGACATTTACATCAAGAAGGTAAGGGGGCATGCTTATGTGGCAGATGCACAGACCCCACCTGCCTACGGACTTTTTGAGGTATTCTATCAGCTCCTTGTTGTGAACTGGTCTTCTGTTGACGAAAAGGAAAGGCACCTTTCTGGTGTTGCCAAGAGATAGCAAAAGGTCAACCCGAAAGGGCTTTTCCTCAAAGCTTAGGTGTTCCATCCTTTCCTCAAAAACCTCTTCAGCCCTCTCTCTTATGTCCCCGGGCTTTAGTCTGAAGACTTCCCTCCCCTCCGCCTCAAGCCGGAAGAAAACGGAAGGATTAGCCAGGGCGAGAGCCTTAAATATGTGGTAAATCCGCCTCCTTTCTCTGTCTTCTTTACCGAGAAAGGCTTTCCTCAGCGGCAGATTGTAAAAAAGGTCGTAAACCTCCACATGAGTGCCTACCTGCATACCCACCGCCCTCTGGCTTGTTACCTTCCCTCCTTCGACCCTGACCTCCCTCCCTACCTCTTCCTGATAAAAGCGAGACCTTATAACCATCCTGCTCACTAAGGATATGGCATGGAGAGCTTCACCCCTGTAGCCGTAAGTGTGAAGGTTTTGAAGGTCTTCAAGGGTCCTTATCTTACTGGTAGCTCCGCCGAGCAGGGCTTTTGGTAGGTCCTCCGCAGGAATGCCCATACCATTGTCCCGCACGCCTATAAACCTTTTACCACCCTTTACTATCTCTACCTCTACCCTCGTAGCCTCCGCATCCAGAGAGTTTTCCAAGAGTTCCTTTAAACACTCCGCAGGACCTTCTATGACCTCACCCGAAGCTATGTGGCTTCTTACCTCTTCTGGCAGTAAGTTTACACGCATGAGAGTATAAGATACACTTATTTAACCTCCAAACACCTTTAATTGCCTTTTTTGACCCTTTGAGATAATCTTCTTATACAAGAAGGAGGTTGGGTAATGGTTAAGTATGTGCTCTACTTGCTTCTTTTTGTAGTCTTTTCTTTTGCTCAGGAAGAGGACATACTCATCAAGACACCCCTCACGAAAAGGCTTGAGGGTTTCAATGTGAGCATAGGCGTAGTTAGTATTGAAGAATTGAAAAAGACCTTCCCGAGGGCTTACGCCCTTCTGGAAAAGCACAATGGAACACCCACAAAACACGACACCCACCATCTGGCAGTATCCCTTTGGAAGAAGGAAGGTGATAAAGTAGTCTACCTTTCGAATTTTAAGGTTGAGGCAGAGGTCAGGTCACCTCTGTTGAGGGCTCAACAGAAAAGCCTTTCCCTTTATCCTCATACGCACGGAGAGAATTTCGGTGGATGGTTCCAGATGGCGGAGAAAGGTCTTTACTCTATAAACCTATACATAAGGAGTGGTGGTAAAACCTGGAAGGTTAACTACGACTACATGCTTCAGTAAATTCCGCTAAGCTGAGCTTTCTCAGTGCTGGCAGATAATAGTTTCTCTAATTTTAGTTCCAGGAGGAAAGAATGGCAAATAGGCTTATACATTCTAAAAGTCCCTACCTTCAGAAGTCTGCGCACCAGCCGGTGGACTGGTATGAATGGTCCGAAGAAGCTTTCAGTAGGGCAAGGGAGGAGAACAAGCCTGTCCTGCTTTCCATAGGGGGCGTCTGGTGCCACTGGTGTCATGTGATGGCTCACGAGAGCTTTGAGAACCCCGAGATTGCAGAGATAATAAACACGCACTTCGTCCCCATAAAGGTGGACAGAGACGAACGCCCTGATATAGACAGAAGGTATCAGGAAGTGGTCATAGGTTTGACGGGTTCGGGGGGCTGGCCTCTTACTGTCTTTCTAACGCCAGAGGGGAAGGCTTTCTTTGGCGGGACCTACTTTCCACCCGAAGACCGTTGGGGCAGGCCAGGGTTCAAGAGTTTACTTATGCGCATCGTCCAGCTTTGGAAGGAAGAGAGACACAAAATACTCAGGTCTGCGGAGAGCATATACGAAAGCCTTCAGTCTTACAGCAGAGAAAACTTCAAAGACCCGATAGAGGTAGAGCTTATCCATAGAGGCATATCCTCTATCCTGACCAGTATGGATTACGAGAGAGGAGGTATAGGCTCAGCACCCAAGTTTCATCACGCAAAAGCCTTTGAACTGCTCATATACCATAACCACTTCCATCCCTCAGAAACCCTTGAGAAGGCTTTAGAGCGTTCTCTTGATGCCATGGCAAAGGGTGGCATCTACGACCATCTTCTTGGTGGTTTCTTCAGGTATTCTACAGACGACAGATGGCACATCCCCCATTTTGAAAAAATGCTATACGACAACGCAGAACTCCTCAGCCTTTACTCTCTTTCTTACATGGTCTTTGGCAAGGAGCTCTACAGGAAAACCGCAAAGGGTATTCTTGAATACTACAAGCTCCAGGGCTACGACCCCAATGGAGGCTTTTATGCCTCTCAGGATGCAGACATCGGCGTGTTAGAAGAAGGTGGATACTACACCTTTACCAGAGAAGAGCTGGAGGGCACACTTACGCCCGAAGAGCTTAGAGTTGCAAGCGTGCATTTTGGATTTGCCCCAATGCCCCACGAACCTGAAAGAGTGGTGCTTTACATAGAGAGGGAAGAGGAAGAGGTTTCTGAGATTATGGGTATGACCTCTCAGGAGGTGAGCAAGCTCTTGGAGTTGGTCAGGCTTAAACTGCGAGACTTTAGGGAAAGAAGAGAAAGACCCTACATAGATAAAACCCTTTACACCAACTGGAACGCGCTTATGGTATCCGCCCTCTGCCAATACTGGAAGGTCTTCTCCGAGCCAGAAGCCAAGGATATGGCGGAGAGGACTGTCAGAAGGCTTATGGAAGAGCACTACAGAGGGGGAACCCTTTACCACAGAGAGGGTGTGGAAGGTTTTTCTGAGGACTACCTTTTCCTCTCACGGGCTCTCCTTGACCTTTTTGAAATTACGCAGGAGACCCTTTACCTTCGGACCGCTTCAGAGCTCGCGGAAAGGGCGATAGAGCTCTTTTGGGATGAGAGGGACTGGGGTTTTTATGACACGGCGAGAGAAGGGGAAGGTCTGCTTCGCCTGAGGTTTAAAAACCTTCAGGACACACCTACTCAGTCGGCAAACGGCTCTGCGGGCTATACCTTACTCCTGCTCGGTGCTCTTACTGGTGACGGCAGGTTTACCGATTATGGAGAGAAGAGCCTTCAGGCCTTTTCAAGGTTTGTTAAGCAGGTGCCCATGGTCTCTCATTCCTACTTGATAAGCCTTTATGCTTACCTTAAGGGCATATACAGGGTAGAGACCAGAGACTTCTTTGATGGAGCTCTCAGGTTTTTCAGACCTTTCAAGTTTGTGTTAAGGTCCGATGTGGAAGGTCTCGTGGTATGTGAAGGGCAGAGCTGTCAAAAATACGAAAGTCTTAATCAAATCTTAACAGAGGAGAAGTAACTTTTACAACCGAGGAGGTGATGAGCCATAAGTTATGACCCTGCATGTGGTGTTGATGGAGGTGTGCCTATGAAGGTTCTTACTGTTAAGGACAAGAAAGTTGCAAAGAAGCTCACAGAAAGGCTTCTTAAGAAAGGTCTTGTGGTAGCTCAGGTGGAAAAAGAGGAGGAGCTTGAAAAGAAGCTTCCAAAAAGGGCGGACGTGGTTATACTCCTATCAGAGGGTGTATCCGAAGCTTCTGACTAACTCGGGTCTCTTTTTCCAGTCGGGCTTTACCCTTACGAAGAGCTCTAAGTAGACTTTCCTACCTGTTATGAGTTCCAGCTCCTCTCTGGCAAGCTTTCCTATGGTCTTTATCATCCGTCCACCCTTACCCAAGATTATAGGCTTGTGGTTTTCTCTGTCTAAGATTATGTCCGCCTTTACCACCAGCACGCTGGGGTCGTGCTTCCCTTCAGACACCTCCGTTACCACCACCGCCACGCCCTGAGGTATTTCCTGATGCACCTTTAGCAGGATTTTTTCTCTTATTACCTCAGAAGCCATAAGCCTGAAGGGCAGGTCAGTAACACTGTCCTCGGGAAAGAGGGGCTCACCCTCGGGTAAGTATTTGAGTAAGGTCTTCAGCAGTCTGTCTAAGTTATAACCTTTAAGGGCACTAAGGGGGAGAACCTCTCTGAACTGGGGGTATTTCTTAGAGAGCTCTTCTACCAAAGGCAGGAGGTTCTCAACCCCACCCACCCTGTCCACCTTGTTTATGATTAGAAACACGGGCTTTTCTTCCGCATAGGGTTTTATGTAGTTTTCAAAAACCTGCATGTCCTCTTCCCTAAAGCCGCTTTCTGCGTCTATCATGAAAAGTATGAGGTCCGCATCACTGAGAGAACTGCTCGCCATTTCCACCATAGCTTCCCCAAGCGCATCCTTTGGCTTGTAGATGCCCGGAGTGTCCAGAAATATTATCTGAGCCTCTTCAGGAAAGTTTTTTACGCCAAGCACCCTTATGCGGGTGGTTCCAGGCTTTGGTGAGATTATGGATATTTTCGTTCCCAACACTTGGTTAAGAAGGGTAGACTTCCCTACGTTAGGCTTACCCACTATAGCCACATAGCCTACCTTCATACTTTGATTATAAACTAACCTCCGTAAGGATTATAAGCAGGAAGCCCAGTATTATAACCCCATAGGACACGCCTGCCCTATAGAGGTTTTGGGGTAGCTTTGATGACATGAGACCGCCAAAGAGAAGCCCAAAGAAAAGCCCAAGCAAGCCAGCTTTTATAAAATCCCAGTCAAGTCTAACCACCTCCATTTGCTGATAGAAGGTGAGCCTGAGGAGGATGTTGGAAGTAAAGTAAAGGTTTAACATGAGCTTTATGGAGCGTGGGTCTTTTAGCTGTTGGCTCAGGAAAACTACGGGTGGGGGACCACCCATACCCACTAAACCCGCAAAAAGACCCCCAAGAAAACCGACGGGTAGAGCCATCCTCTTGCCAAACCTTAATCTTAGCCAACCTTTGTTTACCAATAGGTCGTATAACCCTATAAGGACTATAAATACGCCTATGAGGAGTCTCAGTGTCTTTTGGTCAACCTTATCAAGAAAATAGGCACCCAGAAAGACCCCCGGCAGAGAGCCGAGAACCAAAAAGAATAAAAGGTAAGGTTCTACTGCACCCTTTCTGTTTTGATAAAGAAGCCCAAGAGTGCCAAGAAGGTTAAAAAGAGCGGAGGAAACCACTACCATCTTTGGGTCGTAGAGCAGGGAAAGTATGGCTATTATAAATATGCCTGCACCGAAGCCAGTTAAAGACTGGAAAAACCAAGCAAAGAAGACCACAAGGAAGGGTATCATCTACCAAAAAGGGACTTTATACGGTTTATAAGTCCGCCAAACCTCCTCCTAAACTCTATGTTAAGCTTCTCCGCCCACTCGCCTATCCTTCCAGAAACCTTTGAAAGCACCGACTTGTCCCTTATCTGGTCTCCGTAGAGAAACTCTTTGAGAACCTCGTTGGTCTCTTCAAGGGTTTTTATAAGCCTCATCAACTCCTTTTTTTCCTGAAGGTTTGCTCTGTTTATGGCTTCCTCCAGGCTCTTGACTATGCCCTCAAGAGCACTATCAAAGCTTGCGTTCCTCGCCTGCGCATCGTTAGGAAATTGGCTGAGTAGCTGGATGAGCTTTGACCTTAGGTTAAACCTGTATTCGGAGAGGAGAGAGGGAAAGGGCTCTTTGGAGGATAAGTCTGTCAAAAACTCCTCCACAAGCAAGATGACCCTTTCCTCTATGCTGTAGATTTTTTCCATCAGTCTGTCTCCGTGTGGTGCTCTTCACCGGTTGGTGCCTTCTTGCCCTCCTCCATATCGTAGAACCTGTCCTCAAGTTTTTTCAGTATCTTGGGGAGGGTTGTGTATTCCATCTCCTCAGAGGGTAGCCTGTGAGGTTCAAAGATGCCCTGCCTTCTGAGTATGTCCGCAATGAGCTGTGCCTGACGCCTTGCTTCATCAAAGGCTGGGTCGTCAAAGAGGTCTCTGGGACCTATGAGCTTTCCGTTGGCTATCTGGTAGCCTGCGGCTATAACTCTGGGGGGTCCGTCAAACCTTGAGGGGGTTGCGTTTCTAAAGGATACGGGCATGAGAGGTCCGTTGTGAGAACCCCTCATCCAGCCTTCCACTATCCAAGGTCTTGCAAAGGGCTCTAAGATTTCACCTATGGCAGGGAAACCCGACTGAGACCTTACTATCATCACAGGGTCGTCCTTACCTACATACTTGCCCGCTATTAAAGAGAGCCTCTGCGTTGAAGCAACCGCCCCTATCTCACCGTCCGAGTTTCTCCATACGCTCTTTACCGCATACCTTTCTACAGTGCCTATAAGGGCAAGAAGGTCGTAGAGCTCCGCCGGTGTGGAGAGCTTTACCGCTTTACCCGTAAAGGTATCAAGAACTTCAAAGGTAAACCCTTCGTGCATCTTAGGGTCTATCACAAGACCTGCGCACACCATTGGGTCCGCAAACATCTCATAGAGGGGAAGGTTCCATGCACTGGGTGCGGTCTTGTCTGCGAAGAAGACTATAACAGGCTCAGAAGGTCTTTCCTCAAACTCCATCTCAGCCACGCCGGGGCCCATACCCTTTACGTTGCCCGAAAAGGTATCAGAAAGAAGGTCCTGCCCCGCACCGTAAAGCTTTAGCTTTTTCGCTACCTGCGTTCCTTCTTCAAAGGCTCTCCAAGCTATGCCATGCACCAGTTCGCTATCCACGCCCTGCTGGTGGGTCATCACCAGAGCTATGTCGTCACCGCAAACGAGCACCTGACAGTCGATAAGGTTACCCCTCTCTACTTCCCCAAGACCTATCTCCTTCACCTTTTCCACGACCTCAGGATGGGCGGAGGAATGACCTACGTATCCCCCTATGTCCGCCTTGATAACGCTCAGCGTCAACTTCATGGCTACCTCCTCAGGTTTTTGTCCCCATATTATACCATATCTAAGTCCTCTAAGAACCCTATCGCAAACGCTGGTTCAACTTGATTTTTGATTTGCACTGCCTAAGTTTAACTACACAAAGTATAACCTTAAAAAGCTATAAAATGCTAACTCAAGTGGTTAAGCGTGGTTAGGTATGGCTAAGAGAAATGAGACGGTTTCCTTCGTCTGTCAAGAGTGTGGTTTTTCAAGCCTCAGATGGCTTGGTAAATGCCCTTCTTGTGGTGCGTGGAACTCCATGGTGGAAGAGAGAGAGCTCCATAAGGGGGTCCTGAGAACCTCAGAGAGGAAAAGGGCAAGACCGGTGCTCAGCTGGGGGGAGGAAAAGTTGGAGAGGCTGAGCACGGGCTTTAAGAACCTCAACCACGCCATGGGTGGGGGTCTGGTAAGTGGGCAGGTGGTTTTGCTGGCGGGTGAGCCGGGTATAGGAAAGTCCACTCTTCTGCTTCAGCTCTCCGACAGCTTTTCAAAAGAGTATGGTAATGTCCTTTATGTTTCTGGGGAAGAGTCTCCTTCGCAGATTGCCCTAAGGGCTAAAAGGCTTGCCCTTTCCTCCAGAGGGCTCATGACCTTACCTGAGACCAACCTTGAGGCACTGCTCCACACCCTTGAGGAAGAAAGACCCTCGCTCCTTGTAATAGACTCCATACAGACCCTTTACAGCTCGGAGCTCCAGTCCTCACCGGGTTCGGTAGCTCAGGTAAGAGAGTGTGCCTTTAGGCTTTCTGAAGCCTGTAAAACTCTGGGCATACCTCTCTTCCTTGTAGGTCAGGTAAACAAAGAGGGCGTGGTGGCGGGTCCTAAGGTCTTGGAACATCTCGTGGATACGGTCTTGTATTTTGAAGGTGAGAGGTTCAACTTCTACAGGGTTCTTAAGGTTATAAAGAACCGTTTTGGTGCGGGTGGTGAGCTTGTCTTTTTCAAGATGTCAGAGAGGGGTCTGGAGGAAGTGCCCGAGCCTTCCGCCTTCCTCCTTCAGGAGAGGGTCAGTTCTTCAGGTAATGTGGTATTCCCCCATACAGAGGGTAGTAAGCCCCTCCTTCTCGAGGTTCAGTCCCTCACCATACACGCTCTTTACACAACCCCACAGAGAAGAACTCAGGGTTTTGACCCAAACAGGCTCTCTCTCATACTTGCGGTGTTAGAAAAGGAGGCGAAGGTCTTTACAAGAGACAGGGATGTGTTTGTTAACGTGGTGGGTGGCGTGAGGGTGGAAGAGCCTGCTATAGACCTAGCAGTTGCCCTTGCAATAGCAAGCTCCGTCAAGGACAGACCCGTAGGGGACTTCGTGGTTTTTGGTGAGATTGGGCTTTCTGGAGAGGTGAGGTCTGTGCACTTTGCCCAGGAAAGGCTAAAGGAAGGTTTGAGGTTTGGTTTTGAAAAGGCAATAGTGCCGAAGGGTTCTTATGTGGAGGTTGATGGGATGGAGGTTATACCCGTGAAACATCTGAGAGAAGCTCTGGACATTATAATTTAACAGCGTGAAGGTGCTTTTGGTAGAAGATGACAGGCTTTTGGGGGAGTCTCTTAAGGAATATCTCACCTCCGAGGGCTTGAAGGTAGACTGGGTTGAGGATAGCAGGGAGTTCTTTGACCTTCTGGAGGTGTCTATTTACGATGTGATAGTGCTCGACCTTATGATGCCCCATGTGAGCGGAGAAGAGCTTTTAAAAAAGCTCAGAGAGAGAGGAGACAGGACGCCGGTCCTTATTCTGACCGCAAAGAGCAGAATTGAAGACAAAGAAAGGTGTTTTTCTCTCGGGGCGGATGACTACCTCACAAAACCCTTTGAACCGAAGGAGCTCCTCCTTAGGATAAGGGCTCTTCACAGGAGGGTGGTAAAGGAAGAAAGGGTAAAGCTGGGAATTGTGGAGGTGGACCTGCAATCCTGCAAGCTATGGGTAGGGGGCAGAGAGGTGAGGATAAGTAAGAAGGAATGGCTACTTTTGAAGTATCTCGTGGAGAACAGAGGAAGGTTTGTTTCCACTGCAGAGCTTCTTAACTACGTGTGGGGGGATGAGCCTGTGGGTGATGAGGTAGTCCGAGCCCACATAAAGAACCTTAGGAAGGTCCTGCCGGAGGGCTTTATCCTCTCACACAAGGGCTGGGGTTACAAGGTTGAAAGCTGAAAAGTTCTGGCTCTACTTTTCCCTTTCCTTTCTTCTGGTGGTGGGTTTCAGTCTTATAAACCTAACAGTCTTTATGGAGATGAGAGGAGAGGAAGAGGAACAGCTCTACCTGCTTGCCAGCCAGCACTTTAAGCACTATCTGTGCAACCCAGAACATAGGGGCGACGAGTATGTATCCATAAACCCGACGCAGGAGGGGGGTTATAGGATTTACACCTTTGAAGAACCAGGGAACCCTCCAAGAGCGATAAGAATAGGTATAAGGCAGGAACTGTTTGAAAAGAAGAAAGACAGGCTTCTCAAAAAGCTCCTCTTTGTAGAGTTTATCCTCGTATTCACTTTGGTTTTTTTGTATCAGACGGTGGTGGAGGGTTACATAAAAAAGCTGAAGGAAAAGGAAGAGTGGGTTAGAGGACTTATGCTTTCCCTGACCCATCGGCTAGGAAACTTCATGGCTACTCAGAAGGTGCTCCTTGCCCTTCTGAAAAAAAGCTACCCTGAGGAAATTAACCTAAAAAAGCTTGAAAAAAGCCTAACAAAAGCCCAAAAGGACTTTCACATATTCACAAACCTGGTGAGAGAAGACAAGGGTTTGAACATTTTGGAGCTTAATCTGAGCGAGTATGTGCGGGAAAGCCTTGTATACTTTGAGGACCAACTGGAAAAGAAAAGAGTTATACTTGGGCTTAGAGACTTCTGGGTGCGTATGGACAAGGCGGACCTCGAGGACGTGCTCTACAACCTCATAGGAAACGCGGTGAAGCACTCAGAAAGTTTCCTCCACATAAGGATATGTCCTAAGGGTAAAGCCCTTATAGTCAGCAACGATGTAGGAAAGGGTGCGGGTGGGGGTATGGGTATGGGTGCGGAGCTTACCCGAAGCGTGTTGAAAAGGTATGGCTACGAACTAAGGATTAGACTTAAAAGGCGTTATACCGCCTTCCTGCGTTTTACATAGCAGGGCTCAACTCTATTTTCAGCTGATGACCCGTTTCCATGTCCTTTAGGGTGTAGAAGTTGCCTGCCCTTTCTTCCTCACCCACCAGAACCGCATACTTTGCACCCAGCCTGTTGGCGAGCTCCAACTGTTTTTTTAGACCCGCCCTCTTGTAGGAGAGCTCCACTCTCTTGCCCTCAGAGCGCAGAGCCTTTGCCACCAGAAGGGCGTAGTCCATAACATCACCGAAGGGTATGAGCATGTAAAGAGGGTCTTCCGTAAGCCCTTCCCTTACCAACAGGGAAAGCCTTTCAACACCCACCGCAAAACCTACCGCAGGGGTTGGTGGTCCGCCCATTTCTTCTACGAGATAATCGTACCTTCCACCCGCTATCAGGGCAACATCCAACTCCTCCGAAACCGCCTCAAAGACCGTCTTCGTGTAGTAGTCAAGACCTCGAACGAGATGAGGGTTTTCTCTGTAAGGTATGGAGAGCAGGGTTAGGTATTCCTTGAGCTTGGAATAATGCTCTCTACACTCATTACAGAGAAAATCCACCATTTTCGGGGCTTCTTTTACCGCCTCCTTACAGGTTGGCACTTTACAGTCAAGCACCCTGAGGGGGTTTCTATCGCTTCTGTCTATGCACACCTCACATAGATGGCCGGCGACCGTCCTAAGATAGGTGCTAAGGGCTTCTTTGTAGGGGGGTCTGCAAACCTTACAGCCTATAGAGTTTATCTCTATGATAACCTTCGCGTTCAGCTCCGAGAGTATTTCATACACAATCTGTATAATCTCCGCATCTACGAGAGGGTCTATTGAGCCAAAGACCTCTGCCCCTATCTGATGGAACTGCCTGTATCTACCCGCCTGAGGTCGCTCGTAGCGAAACATAGGACCTTCGTAGAAAAGTTTTGTGTAGGGTTTTAGGGCATATAGCCTGTTTTGTATGTAGGCTCTGACCGCACCCGCAGTGCCCTCCGGTCTTAGGGCAAGCCATCTGCCCTTCCTGTCCTGAAAGGCAAACATCTCCTTCTGCACTATGTCCGTTGCTTCTCCTATGCTCCGCCTGAAAACCTCAAGGTATTCTACGACGGGAAGCACTATCTCCTCAAAGTTGTAGAGCTTGAGTTTTCCCCTTACGAGCTCCGAGACATATTTGAACCTTTTAAACTCTTCTCCTAAAAGGTCATGAAAGCCTCTTAAACTTTGAAATTCGGACATAGGAATAATTATAAAACTCGTTGACACGGGGGAAGGTTTCGTGTTTCATACTAATTATGGAAGAAGTGGTCGTTATAGGGGGTGGTCTGGCTGGCTCGGAGGCTAGCTACAAACTGGCATGTATGGGTCTAAAGGTTTTGCTCTACGAGATGAGACCCAACAAGTTCACGCCCGCACACAGAACTGGCGAGCTCGCGGAGCTGGTATGTAGTAACACACTTGGAAGCATGGAGCTAACCTCTGGCGCAGGTCTTCTAAAAGCGGAGATGGAACTGCTTGGCTCTTTGGTGGTCGAGGCTGGTAAAAGAGCCTATGTGCCGGCAGGCACAGCCTTAGGGGTAGACAGATACCTCTTCTCTCAACATATAACGAGGAGGCTTCAAGAGCACCCAAACATAACCCTCATAAGAGAAGAGATGAAAAAGGTGCCGAGAGACAGGGTTGTGGTAATAGCCTCCGGTCCTCTAACCTCAGAAGCCCTCGCAGAGGACATAAGAGAACTTGTGGGCTTTGATTACCTTCACTTTTACGATGCCATAGCCCCCATCGTAGAGGCGGATAGCGTGGACTTCTCTAAGGGTTTCTGGGCTTCTCGCTACGGCAAGGGTGGTCAAGACTACTTTAACTGCACTCTTACGGAGGAGGAATACGACCTTTTCTATCAGGAACTTTTAAAGGCGGAGAAGGTGAAACCCAAAGACTTTGAAAACCTCGTCTATTTCGAGGGCTGTATGCCCGTGGAAGAGTTGGCGGAGAGAGGCTACAAAACCCTCCTCTTTGGACCTATGAAGCCCGTAGGGTTACTGGACCCAGATAGTGGTAAACAGCCTTTCGCAGTGGTTCAGTTAAGGAAAGAAAACAGAGAGGGAACTCTCTTATCTCTCGTGGGTTTTCAGACGCGCATGACTTACTCGGAGCAGAAAAGGGTTTTTAGCCTCATACCCTGCCTAAGGCATGCGGTCTTTGTAAAGCTGGGCTCCATGCACCGAAACACCTTTATCCAATCTAACCGCGTCCTGACGCCCTTCTTGAACATGAGGAAATATGAAAACCTCTTCTTTGCAGGACAGATAACGGGCGTGGAAGGCTATGTAGCCTCCGCTGCAACCGGCATATTGGCTGGTATAAACGCAGGAAGGCTGGTCAAAGGCGAAGAGCTCCTCCTCCCTCCGGAGGAGACTATGCTGGGCTCTCTCGTGCGATACATAACTACCAGAGGTGGAACTCTCCAACCTATGTCTCCTGTGTTGGGGCTTCTCCCCCCTCTCGGTTCAAGGGTAAAAAACAGACAGGAAAGGAACAGAAGGCTTGCGGAGAGGGCACTTAAGGCTATGGAAAACTGGTTAAAGGAGGGTTGACTGAAAAGCCCTAAGGGATAGAATAAAAGCTTGATTTGAACCCTTTAATCTCATGGATAAGAAGTATCCTTCCTACTTGAACCTTGAAGAAAGAGAGTGGCAGGAAAGGTTAGAGGTCGCCCTTGAGATGCTAAAAAGGTGCGAGGTATGCCCCCACAGGTGCGGTGTGAACAGGGTAGAGGGGGAGATAGGCTACTGCAAGACGGGTAGGTATGCTTTGGTAGCCAGCTACTTTCCTCACAGGGGCGAGGAAAAGCCTATAAGAGGTAGGCGTGGTTCGGGCACGGTTTTTTTCTCTCAGTGTAATATGCGCTGTGTCTACTGTCAGAACTACGCCATAAGTCATCTAGGAGAAGGGGAAGAGTTAAAGCCAGAGGAGATGGCTGAGGTCTTCCTCACTTTGCAAAGGCTGGGCTGTCACAACATAAATCTGGTAAGCCCCTCACACGTGGTGCCTCAAATACTCGAAGCCCTTTATCTTGCGGTAAAGAAGGGTTTGAGGATACCCATAGTTTACAATACCTCCTCCTACGACAGTCTGGAGAGCCTTAAACTTCTGGAAGGTATCGTGGATATATACCTTGCGGACTTTAAATACGGAGACAGTGAGAAGGGAAAGAAGTATTCCAAGGTCAAGAACTATTACCAGATAGCTCTTCAGGCGGTAAGGGAAATGCACCGGCAGGTGGGCGACCTGATGCTGGACGAGGAGGGCTTAGCGGTGAGGGGCGTCCTAATAAGACACCTCGTCCTTCCTCAAAGACTTGCGGACACTGAGATAGTGGTTCAGGCTCTCAGGGACATATCTCCACGCATAGCCATAAATGTGATGGACCAATATATGCCTTACTATAAAGCCTATGATTACCCCGAGCTTTCAAGAAGGATAAGCTCAGAAGAATACGAGGAGGCTCTGCGCTTTGCGAAGGGTCTAAACCTAATAAGGGATTGATATGGTAAAGCAGAGAGAGCCCATAGTGGCTATAGCTACACCTTTTGGCGAGAGTGCCATAGGGGTGGTGAGACTTTCTGGTCTTGGTGTCTGGGAAAGGATAAGGGAGTTTGTGTCTCTGAAGGCTGAACCAAAGCCGAGATACGCTCACCTCGTAAAGTTAAGAGACCAAGGAGGTGACATACTGGATGAGGGTATACTCATCTACTACCCCTCACCTAAGAGCTACACGGGAGAGGACATGTTGGAGCTCTTCCTTCACGGAAACCCCCTAATACTCAGGAGGGCTCTTCAGCTTTTCATCTCAAAGGGCGTAAGGCTTGCGGAGCCCGGGGAGTTTACAAAAAGAGCCTTCCTCAACCACAAGATAGACCTCCTGCAGGCGGAGGCGGTGGCTGACATCGTAGGGGCAAGGTCGGAGAGGGCGCTTAAGTCCGCACAGAGACAGCTACAGGGTGAGCTTTCCTCTTACATAAGGGCTTTGAGAGACAAACTCCTCGAGCTCCTCGCCTACGTAGAGGCGGACATAGAGTTTTCTGAGGAGGACATACCAACCCTTAGCAAAGAACAGATGTTAAACCTTCTTGGAGAAGTGGAGATAGCTATAGAGAAGCTACTTTCTACAGTAAAAACCGGTGAGTTCTTGAGAAGGGGTATAAACTTGGCTATAGTGGGTAAGCCCAACGTGGGTAAGTCTTCTCTTTTCAACGCCCTTCTTGGAAAAGAAAGGGCTATAGTTACCCCCATACCTGGAACCACGAGAGACTTTCTACAGGAAAGCCTCACGCTGGAAGGCGTGCCCGTAAACCTTATAGATACCGCGGGCATAAGGCATACGGAGGACCCAGTGGAAAGGGTAGGCGTGGAGAGGAGTTTGAAAAAGCTGAGAGATGCGGACCTGGTGCTTTTTGTGGTAGACGGAAGCAAGCCTTTAGAAGATGCGGACCTCCGCGTCTACTCTTTAGTGAAGGGGTTGGAGCATGTGGTGGTGGTTAACAAAGCAGACCTGGGGCTTAAGGAGGAAGTATTAAAGGCTTTTCCAGAAGCTAAAAGGGTCAGTGCTCTGAAGGGTGAGGGCATGGAAGAGCTCAAAGAAAGCCTCTTGGAAAGGCTCGGGCTCCATCTCACCGATAGCATACAGGTTTACCTGTCTGTCAGGCATGAGGACCTCTTGAAAAAATCGCAGGAAGTGTTAAAATCAGTAATAAACAGGCTGACCGCAGAGGAAGTCTTTCCAGAGATACTCATGTTAGACTTGAGGGAAGCCCTAAGCTACTTGGAGGAAATCATAGGCGTGGTAAGCACCGAGGAGCTCCTCGGGAGCATATTTTCAAGGTTCTGCATAGGAAAATAAAGAGGAGGTTTTAAAAAGATGGAGCAGGTTCAGGAGAAAAAGGTCTACAGCCTTGAAGAGCTTAAGAAGCTCTCTCTTCAGGAGCTCCAAAAGATCGGAAGGGAGCTTGAGCTGTCAAGGGTAACGGGGCTCAGGAAGGAGGAGCTCATAGAAAAGATACTCACCGTTCAGGCAAAGGAAGAGGGTCTTAACTTCGTAAAAGGTTTGCTCGAGATACTGCCCGAAAGCTACGGCTTTATAAGAAGCCCTGAGAACAACTACATGCCCAGCCACACGGACGTGTATGTGGCACCTTCACAGATAAAAAGGTTTGGTCTCAGGACGGGCGATACTATCATCGGCTTTGCAAGACCACCCCAAGAGAAGGAAAAGTATCAGGCTCTTTTGAAGATTGAATCCGTCAACGGACTTCCGCCAGAGCCAGAGGTGCTAAGGACAAGACCCTACTTCGAAAAACTCACCCCCTACCATCCTACTGAAAGGTTCAACCTTGAAACCCTACCCACCGAGCTTTCCACCAGAGTCATAAGTCTCATCGCACCCATAGGTAAGGGTCAGAGGGGTATGATAGTGGCACCACCAAAGGCAGGAAAAACGGTCCTACTCCAGAAAATAGCCAAAGCCCTCATAGCCAACCATCCAGAGGTGCATCTTATCATACTCCTCATAGACGAGCGTCCAGAGGAAGTTACTGAGATGCGTCGCATAGTAGGAGAGGGCGCAGAGGTGGTGGCTTCCACCTTTGACGAACCACCGGAGAGGCACATGCAGGTAGCGGAGTTGGTAGTGGAAAAGGCAAAGAGGCTCGTGGAACTCAAGCAGGATGTGGTCATACTCCTTGACTCTATGACGCGTTTTGGCAGGGCTTCCAACGCAGTCACCCCACCCACGGGAAGGGTGCTGACCGGTGGTATTGAGGCAACCGCCCTGCAAAGACCAAAGAAGTTCTTCGGCGCCGCAAGAAACATAGAAGAGGGTGGTTCGTTGACCATTATAGCCACCGCCCTCATAGAGACGGGCTCAAAGATGGACGATGTGATATACGAAGAGTTTAAGGGCACAGGCAACATGGAGATACATCTGGACAGAAGGCTTATGGAAAGGCGGATTTTCCCTGCCATAAACATAGAAAAGTCTGGCACCAGAAAGGAGGAGCTCCTGCTTGAAGACTGGGAACTACAGAGAACCTGGGTGCTCCGAAAGTTCCTTGCCACCATGGATGCGATAGAAGCCATGGAGTTCCTGCTTGATAAACTCAAGAAGTTTAAAACAAACAAAGACTTCCTTAAGGCTATGCATTCATGATAAGTCTTGCCGAATATCAGAAAACCCTCGGCAAGAAAGAGCCGAAGGCGGTAAACCTCTTGCATGGCGAGGAGGAGTATCTTATAAAGACCTTTCTGGACAAGCTTAAGGAAATTTACCGGGTGAGAGTGCTCTGGGGAGACGAGCTTACCCTTCAGGATTTTGAGAGGTTGGCACTTACGGGGGGTATCTTTGAGAGGGAAGAGACCCTCTTTGTCTACAGGTCTTTGGAGTTTTTCAAAGGTCTAAAGGATTACAAACAATTCCTCTCCTTGCTTGAAAGGCTAAGGAATAAAAGGGTTTTCTTCTATGTGGAGACGGGGCTTACGGAGAAGGAACTTCAGAAAGAGCCCTTTCGCAGTCTTTCAAAGATAGGAGAGGTTATAAGTGCAAGAAGGCTCGATAAGAAAAGAATTAGGGAGCTGGTGAAGAAGAAACTGCAGAAGGGCGGTATAGAGGTGGAAGAGGAGGCGCTGGACTACCTTCTTGAAGCCTTCTCCTACGACCTTATGCTCTTAAAGGGTGAAACGGACAAGCTCCTCCTCTACGGAGCATCCCAACTTAGCCTTGAGGACATAAGGAGGGTGGTGTTTGCTCAGAGAGAGAGGAGCCTTTTTGACTTTCTTGATGGCATACTCCTCAAGGACTATCAGAAGGCTATTGAAGCCCTAAACTCAACCCTGCGGACCGGCACTCATTCCCTTCAACTCTTTACCTTTCTGGTCAACTCCACCCTAAAGCTATACACCGCAAAGGTGCTGTTAGAGGAGGGTAAAAAAGTAGAGGAAGCCCTTACACTTCTGGACATAAAACACCCCTTTCAGGTGTTGAACTTTAAGAAGTATCTTGAAAGGAACTCAAAGGAAGAAATCTGGTTTTTGCTTGAAAGGCTCCACCTTCTTGACCTAAACATGAAGGTTTACTATTCAGACCCAGCCCAGTCCATAAGAAACTTTGTGATAGAATACATGCTCCATGAGGAAGGTGCATACCATACGGCAGACGCGAGAGACTACAGTGGAGTTGACGCTGAACCTTGAGGGAGAGGGTAGTTACAGGGTTCAAACACCTGTGGGTTTTTTAACTCACATGATAGAAACCTTGGCAAGGCATGGCAGGTTTGACTTAGAACTTTTGGCGGAGGGTGACGTGCATGTTTCTCATCATCACACGGTGGAGGATGTGGGTATAACCCTGGGTATGGCTTTCCTTCAGGCTCTTGGAGACAAAAGAGGTATAAACCGCTATGGCTATGCCATCGTGCCTATGGACGAAGCTCTGGTAATGGTAAGCATGGACCTTTCAGGAAGACCGCTCTTTTTTTACGAGGACTTGGGGCTGAGGGGCAAAATTACAGAGTTTGACTTTGAGCTCATATGGGAGTTCTTCAAGGGCTTCGCCCTCGAGAGCAAGAGCACCCTTCACATAAGGGTTATGTCTGGCAAGCTCCTTCACCATGTGGCGGAGGCGTGTTTTAAGGCTTTTGCCCTTAGTCTCAGGCAGGCGGTTAGTCTCTCCGGTGGTGGTATACCTTCCACGAAGGAGAGCCTGTAACTACTCGTTAACTATAAAGCCGTATATGTTCACACCCTTTAGCCTCGTCAGCTCCCTCTGGGCTTCCTCTTTGGTGTTGAAAGCACCGTAAAAGACCTTAAAGATGCCCGAAGCTTCCACCACCGTTACTTCTTTAAGCCCAAGCTCCTTTTCTAACCTGTCTTTCCAAGCCCTTGCAAGATTTGCGGAGGAGAAGGCACCCACCTGTATCCTGTAAGCCCTACCTCTGGACTGGGGGTTCTCCTGCGCCGTTTCTCTAAGAGAAGCTTCTGGTATAGCAGGGGGCTCGGGGGGTTTTTCTTGCTGTGGTTGTCTGTCTTTTTCTACCCTTTGCACCACCCTCGCCTGCTCCGCTATCAGTACCTGACTCAGAAGGTCGTAAGCCTGAGACCTGAGCTGTGGGCTGGTTTGTTTGTCCTCCAGAACCCTTTTCAGGTGGCTTTTGACCGATGCGTAGTTGCCCAGCATGTATTCTACCCTAGCCATGCTTAGGTCTATGGTGGGGCTTACCAGCCCGTTGTTTATAAGGCTCAGATACACATTTTTTGCGGAGGCGTAGTCACCCTCGTTCTCGTAAGCCTGGGCAAGTTCAAGCTGAGCGTCCGCAAACATGGGGTTGTAGGCGGTTGCCCTTCTTAAGTTGTTTATGTATTCCTTGATGTTGCCCATAGCCTGATAAGCTTTGCCAAGGTAGTAAAAAGCCATGTGTTTCTGGGGAAAGGCTTCGTCCTCAAGGACCTCTCTGAGGGTGCTTATAGACCTTTCGTATTGTCGCTGTCTGTAATAGAGGACACCAAGGTTCAGCTTTGCCTCCGTGTAAGCCTTATCCACCTGAAGAGCTCTCAAAAAGGCAGTCTCCGATTTCTGATGTTCTTGCACTTCCATATAAGCAAGCCCGAGAGCGTTCCAGACCTTTGGCTCATTGGGTGCAAGCTGAGAAGCTCTAAAGAAGTTGGCTATGGCTTCTGAGTAGTTTTTTGCCATGTAAGAGGACATGCCCAAGTCGTAGTAGTATTGCCACTGAGCCTTTCCCTTTTCCTCTTCTTTTACTGCACAGGAGAAGAGCAGGAAGAAAAGTAAAAAAAGTTTTATCATTGCTTCAGAATTGCACCACCAAAAGTCTTCTTGAGTTTACCCAGCTCTGTATTTATACTGTCCGTGCGAAGGGTGAGCCTTACCTTGTAAAAGTCGTCCTCCTCCACAAGCTTTACCTCATATCCCATACCCTTAGCCCTTTCTGCTACCTTCTTTGCCCGCTCTCTATCTTTAAAAGCCCCTATCTGCACCGTGTATACCTTCATATCTGCCTTCTCTTGCACTTTAGCCTTTGGCTCTTTCTGCTTCCCTTCCAGCCTTTCCTCTTTAATCTTCTGGGCTATCAGGTCCTTCTGCTCTTTCTTTGCGGCCTTTTGTGGTGGCTCTTCCTTTTTTTCCTCGGGGGCTTCTCCTTTAACCTCTTTCTGAGGCGTCTTCTCCGCTATGTCCTTCTGCTCCGCTGGAGGCTTTTCTTCCTTCTGTGCGGCGGCCTCTCCTTCCTTCAAGGGGGGTTCTTTGGGTTGTGGTGTGGGCTTTACCACGAGGGGTGGGGGTTGAACCCTTTCTTCCCTTGTTTTTAGCCACTCGTTAAGGCCCAAATAGAAGAAAACCAGAGCTATCAGCACTCCAAGTAGTATTATGAGCCTCTCTCTTTTCACTTTTACCCTCCTTAGGGAATAATTATAAACCCGCAAACCATTTTACTGTCTTTTCTAAACCTTCTTCGAGCGGTATGCGAGGAAACCACTGGAGGAGCTTCCTCGCCTTACTTACATCGGGGCATCTTCTGGGTGGGTCGTCAGGTCTGGGTGGCAGGAACTCCAACTCGGAGGTGGACCGAGTGACTTTTATTATCTTTATGGCGAGCTCTCTTATGGTTACCTCTTCTGGGTTGCCCAGGTTTACCACCTGACCGGAGAGCCCTTCGGCCACTGATAGCCTAAAGAGCCCTTCTACCAAGTCTTCTATGTAGCAGAAGCTCCGGGTCTGAGAACCATCTCCGTGTATGGGCAAGGGTTTTCCTCTCAAAGCCCTGTCTATAAAGGTGGGTATAACCCTGCCATCTCTCTTTCTCATCCTCGGTCCGTAAGTGTTAAATATTCTGGCAATCCTCACATCAAGACCGTGCTCTCTATGGTAAGCCATGCAAAGTGCCTCAGAGAACCTCTTTGCTTCGTCGTAGACGCTTCTGGGACCTACCGGGTTCACATGTCCCCAGTATTCTTCAGTTTGTGGGTGCACTTGTGGAGAGCCGTAAACCTCCGAGGAGGAGGCAAGGATGTAGCGGGCTCTTTTTAGCTTTGCAAGCCCAAGGGTATGAAGGGTTCCGAGAGAATCTACCTTCATAGTATGTATAGGATGGTTCATGTAATCTATAGGTGAGGCGGGGCAGGCGAGGTGGACAACGAGGTCCACAGGACCCTCTATGTATATGTAGTTGACCACATTATAGTGAACAAAGTGGAAAGCTCTATCCCCGAAAAGGTGAGCTATGTTGTCCGGCAGACCAGTGAGGAAGTTGTCCATACCTATGACCTGAAAGCCCTCTCTTAGAAACCTTTCGCAAAGGTGAGAGCCTATAAAGCCCGCAACCCCCGTGATAAGCACCCTCATCTTCCTACTGGGTAATATTCAAAGCCCATAGCTCTAAGTTCCTGAGGTTCAAAGAGGTTCCTTCCGTCTACGATGATAGGAAGCTCCATAAGGTCTTTTACCTTTCTGAGGTCTGCACCCTGAAACTCCTCCCATTCGGTGAGTATGAGTAGGGCGGAGGCATCTTCCACTGCGGAGTAAATGTCCTTTGCGTAGCTGACCTGACCCCCCTCAGGAAAGATAAGTTTGAAGTTTTCCATCGCCTTGGGGTCGTATAGAGATAGGCTTGCGCCTTCTTTCAGTAGTATCTCTACCACCTTTAAGGAGGGTGCTTCTCTGATGTCGTCGGTGTTTGGTTTGAAAGAAAGCCCCCATACCCCCAACTTTTTGCCCTTCAAGCTCCATAGTATACCTTTAACCTTTTCCACAAACTTTTTGGGTCTTTCCTGATTTATCCTTTCCACCTCCTTTAGAAGCCCAAAGTCCAGCCCATAGTCCTGAGCCATCCTTATGAAGGCTTTCACGTCCTTGGGAAAGCAAGAACCGCCGTAGCCTACCCCCGCGTTCAGGAAAGCCCTGCCTATCCGTTTGTCATAACCCATACCCTCCGCCACCAGTTTTACGTCCGCACCCGCTTTCTCACACAGGTCAGCCACCATGTTTATAAAGGATATCTTCATGGCAAGGAAGGAGTTGCTCGCGTGTTTTATAAGCTCAGAAGTGGCTGGGTCTGTGTAGATTATAGGACAGTCAAAATCTCCGTAGAGCTCCTCAAATATCCTCCTTGCTCTTTCACTTTCCACGCCTACCACGATGCGGTCTGGCTTTAGGAAATCTTCTATGGCGGAGCCTTCTCTTAAAAACTCGGGGTTTGAAGCCACATCGTAGGGTATGCTTTTATCCTTGAGGTATCTCTGCACCGTTTTCTTTATGAGCTTGTGGGTGTTTATGGGCACGGTGGACTTCTCTACCAGCAATCTGTAGGAGGTCATAAGCTTTGCGGTCTCACGAGCTACCTCCTCTACCTGCGAGAGGTCTGCTGAGCCGTCCGGTCTTTGGGGTGTCCCCACGCAGATAAAGATGACCTCCGAAAACTCGAGCCCCTCCTTGAGGCTCGTGGTGAAGTGTATACGCCCTTCTTTGAGGTTTTCCTGCAGTATTTCCTCAAGACCCGGCTCGTATATAGGAGACCTGCCTTTCTTCAGGAGCTCCACCTTCTGAGGTATTTTTTCAACTACCACGACCTCGTGTCCTAAGTGGGCAAAACATGCCCCCGTGGTAAGCCCCACGTAACCTCCACCTACTACCGTTATCCTCATGGCTACATCCTCTCCGGTGCCTTTATTCCAAGAACTTCGAAAGCTTTCTTAAGGGTTATCTCCACGCCTTTGAACAGGGCAAGCCTCGAAAGCATGAGATTTCTGTCTTCCACCATGACCCTATGGTGGTTGTAGTAGTGGTGAAAGTCCTTTGCCAGTTCTATCAGAGAGTAGGTTATCAGATGGGGTGAAAGGTTTTGAAGGACACCCTCGTATACGTCCCTGAGCCCAAGACACCTCTTTATCAGCTTCAGGTCTTCCTCAGAGTTGAGACCCTCTACATAAGGGGTCAGGTCCTCCTCCACATCTAAACCATATCTTTCTTTGACCTCTCGGAAGACGCCCCTTACCCTTGCGTGGGCATACTGCACGTAAAAGACGGGGTTTTCAGAGGTCTTCCTCTTTACGAGGTCTATGTCAAAGTCCAATGGCGTGTCGCTGTCCCTGGTAAGAAAAATAAACCTGACCGCATCCCTGCCCACCTCTTCAAGAAGCTCCTGAAGGGTCAGGAACTCTCCAGTTCTCTTGGACATCCTCACTTCCTGACCACCGCTCAGAAGCCTTACCATCTGCACAAACTCCACCCTTAACCATCCCTCAGGAACACCAAGAGCTCTCAGGGCACCAAGGAGCCGTCTCTCATAGCCGTGGTGGTCCGCACCCCAGAGGTTTATAACCTTATCAAAGCCTCTCTTAAACTTGTCCCAATGGTAAGCTATGTCAGAGGCGAAGTAAGTATAAGAAAGGTCAGACTTTCTCAGGACCCTGTCCTTGTCGTCACCAAAGGCGGTGCTCCTAAACCATAGAGCTCCATCCTGCTCGTAGACATAGCCCTTTTCCTCAAGAAGTTTTACGACCTCCTCCACGAGCCCACTCTGGTAGAGACTTTTTTCGCTGAACCAGCGGTCAAACTCCACGCCTAATAACTCCAGAGTTTCTTTTATGTCTTCCAAAAGCCTCCGGTGGGCATAGTCCTTTGCCAGGTTTATAGCCCCGTCCTGCGGAAGCTGGAGGAGCTTGTCTCCGTAAAAGACGCTCAAGTCTCTGGCAAGTCTTACCACATAGTTACCTCTGTAGCCTTCTTTTTCAAATACCTCCTTAAGACCTTCTTCTTCCTTACCGCAAAGCTGATAATATCGGTAGAGCACCGAAAGCCCCAGCATATGCACCTGATTACCTGCGTCGTTTATGTAGTATTCTCTGTAAACCTTGTAACCGAACTCCTTAAGGACCCTGCTTAGAACATCTCCCAAAACCGCCCCTCTGCCATGACCCACATGAAGAGGACCTGTAGGATTGGCGCTCACGAACTCTAACTGTAGGTATAGTGGCTTATCCACAGACTTAAAGAAGTATTTACCTTTCTCCTTCAAGAGCTTACTAAACTCTTCCTTTAGAAGTTGTGGCTTTAGACGGAAGTTTATAAAGCCGTTGACCGCCTCCGCAAAGAAAACCTCCTGTGGTAGCTTGTCCGCTATCTCCCGAGCTATATCTCTGGGGCTTTTTCTCAGCTCCTTTGCTAACAAAAAAGCCACGTTGGTAGAGTAGTCCCCATGGCTCTCTTCTCTCGGCGGCGTAAGGATAAAGCCCTCAGGAACTCGGTCACAGACCTTTTTTAGAGTTTCTCTCAAAGAGGATATAACAACATCTTTCATCTTCTATATTCTAACACGGCTCCCGAGAAGCCTCTACCTTGGAGAAATACAAAAGCCAGCCCCTTCAGAGTTTGGCAGGTTAGATTATACTAAATCCATGAAGGTAAAGCTTTTAACTCTGGGTTGTAGGAGCAATTACTTTGACACAGAGCTTATGGCACACCGCTTTAGAGTCAAAGGTTATGAAATTGCCTCTTCAGAAGAGTTAGCGGATGTCTATGTGATAAACACCTGCACCGTCACCTCTGAGGCGGACAGGTCCTCAAGACAAACCATATACAGGGCAAAGAGGAAAAATCCCAATGCGGTGGTGGTAGCAACGGGCTGTTACGCTCAGGTTAGCCCAGAGGCGCTGGCGGGTCTAAAGGAGGTGGACCTGGTAGTTGGCAATTCTGAAAAGCACAGAATTGGCGAGATTGTAGAGGAGTTTCTTGAAAGAAAGGGTCAGAGGGTTTATGTGGAGAACATATTCAGGCAATCCACCCTTGAGAGCTTTGACCTTTTCACATACTTTGAAAAGGCAAGACCCTTCTTAAAGGTCCAAGAAGGCTGTAATAAATTCTGCACCTTTTGCGTCATACCCTTTGCAAGGGGAAAAGTAAGAAGTGTGCCACCACAGAGGGTCCTTCAGGAAGTGAGGCTACTGGCTGAGAGTGGCTTTCAGGAAGTGGTTCTTAGCGGGACTCAGCTTACTCAGTATGGCTGGGACCTGGGCACGAGCCTGTTTGAACTCCTCAAAGAGCTGATAAAGGTCAAAGGCGTTGAGCTCATTAGACTTTCCTCTATGCACCCCTCCGAGATACCTGAGGAGCTCCTTGACCTCATAACCTCCGAAGAAAAGATAGCACCTCACTTCCACCTATCCCTTCAGAGCGGCTCAAACAGGATACTTGAGCTTATGGAAAGGGGCTACAAGGTTGAAAACTACGCAAGGCTCGTGGAAGAAATAACGAGAAGAAGACCCATAACCGCCATAGGCACGGACATCATCGTAGGCTTCCCTTCGGAGAGAGAAGAGGACTTTCTGGAAACCTGCAGACTCTTACAGGAACTTCCCATAGCCTACATGCATGTTTTTCCTTACTCAGATAGACCTTTTACAAAGGCAAGTAGGATGAAGGATAAAGTAAGCCATGCACTTAAGGAAGAAAGGATAGGCATTTTAAGAGAAATGGACGGAAAAAAGAGGGAGGATTTTCGCAGGGCTCACATAGGCAAGGAACTAAGGGCGGTTGTCCTTGAAGAAAACAAGCTCCTCACGGAGAACTACATAGAATTGGAGAGGAAGGGCTACACATCCTTTGGTAAAGTTGTGAAAGTTATTATATAATGCTGCTGTGTTCGATAAGAGTTCAAATATCCTCCAGAACACCCCACACCCCTACCCATCACCTGCCCCTAACCCATTACCCTTACCTTTAACTTACCCACATACCCACACCACCACTTAAAAACATACTCGTTATCATAACCTTGAAGGTTAGCTCCTTACGTATGTTCTCAAACTTCACACCACTCACATACTCTCCAAACCATCGCTTGAAAGAGGAAAAGAAACTCTCCACGTGCCACCGCCTACCATACCCATTAGCCTCTCTCCATTTCCTTTTACCTTTCCTTATTGCCCTCACCACCTCATCTCTTGCCCTGTTGCCAGTAATCACTGCATACTCTCTAACCTCTATCACTAGCTTTATGCCCTTCCTGCCTAAATACCTGAATATCTCATAGCTATCTATGCCTGTGTCTGCTATAACCTCCTTAACTTTACGACCTTTA
>JANWWH010000082.1 GCA_025056375.1 Aquificaceae bacterium | reverse complement strand
ATGGGCTTTGAAAACTTCCTGACATCTTCTCAAGCCATAGGCTACAAGGAAATGCTCCCATGCGTAAAAGGTGAAAGGCATACACAGGAATGTTTAACAGAAATGGTCAGAAAAACAAAAGAATACGCCAAGAGACAGATACGATGGTTCAAAAAACAAGGTTGGGTTCAGATAAACGTGGAAAGCCTCGGAATAGAGGGTGCTGTCAATTTGATAATATCTAAACTCCATACGGTAGATTAGCAACTTGGGACTCGGAGCTGGTAGAGAAGGAGGAGAAGAGGATTTCAACTCCACACGGTAGATTAGCAACGCAACGAAACCGTTTGGCGTGTCTGTGCGTGTCACCTCTACCTTTCAACTCCACACGGTAGATTAGCAACTTCAGAAATTTCAACAGTTTCGCTTTCAAGAGTTGTAGAATTTCAACTCCACACGGTAGATTAGCAACGGCTTGCGAGCGTGAGCGTAGTTAACGCCGTTAAAACTACTTTCAACTCCACA
>JANWWH010000081.1 GCA_025056375.1 Aquificaceae bacterium | reverse complement strand
AATTCCCTCCTCTTTGCGTTATCTATCCATATGTTCCTTAACTTCTCTAAAGTGCCTACCTTTTGTCTTACCTTACCACCTACGTAAGCCTTGTATTGTTCCAAAGTAAGGCTCTGCCCAGTGGATTCCAAGATGAATATTTTTTCCTCCGCTATTTCTACGGAGATGCCTTCTACCCTTATCTTTTTCCTCTCCTTGGTTTCTGGCTTTAAGGGCACCTCTACCTGAGTATACTGGTCCGCTTTGGTCTCCACTGATAGCTCTTTCTTCAAAAAGCCGGGTGCGGACACTACGAGCCTGAGCCTTCCTTCTGGCAGAGCTCTAAATTCAAAAGCTCCCTCTTCGTCAGTTATTATGGGTCCTTGCTGGCTGTTGGGTGCGGTTTGCACCGAGACCTTTGCCCCCTGAATAGGCACGCCCGTTAGGGCATGTATGACCTTTCCCTTCAGGCTTGCGGTGGTAGGTCCTCCTGACCTTGGGGGTCTTTCCTCTTGAGGAAGGTCCCATCTGTCA
>JANWWH010000080.1 GCA_025056375.1 Aquificaceae bacterium | reverse complement strand
TGCCCAAAATTCCGATGGCGCATATTTACGACTTCAACACAGTAAGCGACATTCCCGAACAACTGATTTCGCCTGAAAGCGTGGACATCGTTCTCACTTCGCCACCTTACGGCGACTCGCGCACGACGGTGGCTTACGGGCAATTTTCTCGCCTGTCGTCAGCTTGGCTCGGATTTGGCGATGCGATAAGCGTCGATAGAAACTTGATGGGCGGCAAAGTCTATCGGGCAGATGTCGAGTTGCCCTCAAAAGCGATATGCGCCGCGCTTCGCCAGATTGCGCTCGCGGACGGAAAGCGCGAGCAAGAAGTGCGCGCATTTTACGCTGACCTTTACCGCTCAATTCAAAACGTGGCGACGGTGATTCGCAAAGGCGGTTATGCGTGTTATGTGGTGGGCAATCGGCGCGTAAAAGGCGTGGAATTGCCAACCGATGTAGCCGTCAAGGACTTTTTTGAGCGTTGCGGATTTCAGCATGTGGAGACCTTTGCGCGAGCCATTCCCAACAAGCGAATGC
>JANWWH010000007.1 GCA_025056375.1 Aquificaceae bacterium | reverse complement strand
AGGAGCACGAGAGGGTTATAGAGCACGCGGTAAGGTATGCAAAGGACAGGATAAAGGTCATAGCTGGCACTGGTGCCAACGCAACCCACGAAGCGGTAGAGCTGACCTTCCACGCCAAAAGGGTGGGTGCGGACGCCTGTCTCCTCGTAGTGCCTTACTACAACAAACCTACACAGGAGGGAATCTACCAGCATTTCAAAACCGTGGCGGAGGAGGTAGACATCCCTATCATCCTATACAACATACCCTCCAGAACCGGCGTGGAGATTGCGCCAGAAACGGTTTACAGGCTGGTAAAGGACTGTCCCAACATAGTGGGCTCAAAGGAGTCCACCCCAAACATGGATAGGATATCGGAGCTCAGGAGGCTTTTAGGCGAAAACTTTACTATACTCTCTGGCGACGACTCTCTAACCCTGCCCATGATGGCCTTGGGTGCTAAGGGTGTCATATCTGTTGCCAACAACCTCGTGCCGAGGGAGGTAAAGGCGATGGTAGACCAGGCTCTGAAGGGTGAATTCCATAGAGCAAGAGAGATGCACTACCGTCTTTTTGACCTCTTCAAAGTGCTCTTCATAGAAACCAACCCCATACCGGTAAAGACCGCCTGCTGGGCTCTCGGTATGTGCGAAAAGGAGTTCAGGTTACCCCTTTGCTCCATGAAGCCAGAGAACGAGAAGAAGCTCCTCCAAACCTTGAAAGACTATCAGCTTCCAGTTGTGAGAGAATAATGGACAGGTTTTTGCTCTTTCTAAACTCCGCCTATTTAGGTCTTGGCTCTTTCTTCAGCTTCTTCCTTGCCCCCCTCCTCTTCCGTGTCTTGCAGAGGGAACAGGCAGGGAGCGTGGTGGAAAGGGTCTTTCCCGTATACTTTAGCCTCGGTTTTGGAGTTTCCCTTCTGACCCTCTTGCTGGGGTTCAGGCTGGGGAAACTTCTACCTCTTTTAGCCCTCATTAACTTCCTGCTCCACGCCTTCCACCTCTTCTACATCCTGCCCACTACCCACGGGTTCAAGGGTGTGGACTACGATGCCTTCGTAAGATGGCATGGTATATCCATGGGAGTGAACCTCATCAGCCTCCTGTTAACCGCGCTTATCTGTGTGCTTTTACTCAGGAGATGATAGAGTTAAGGCTCTCCCTGCTTCCGGTGCCGAAGAGCAACAGATACATACGTAGGAGGGGTGGTAAGGTTTTCAAACCACCGAGGGTGAAAAACTGGGAAGTGAGAGCTCTCTGGGAAATAAGAGAACAGTATTTGGGAGAGCCTCTTGGAGGAAAGCTCTCCGTTTATGTGGAACTCCTGCTACCAAACCACAGAAGGAGAGACATAGACAACATGCTCAAGAGCCTCTGGGACATACTGGAGAAGGGGGGTGTCATAAAGAACGACAGTCAGATTTATGAGATAAGGACTGTGAAGAAGGTTATAAAGGGTCAGCAGGGCACCTTAGTATGCATAGAGGAGTTTAGGGATGGCTCTGAAGGTGCTTGATTATCCCCTCCTGACCCACAAGCTAAACCTCATAAGGGATAAATACGCCCAACCGCAGGCTCTCAGAGCTCTGGTGGAGGAGCTTACCCTTATGGCAATGCCCTATGTGACCGAGTGTTTCCCCAGAAGGGAAAGGCTCATAGAAACGCCCATGGGTGGCAGCGTCTTTGAATTTATAGAAGAGGAGAGGGTTGTCTTCCTCTGCATACTCAGGGCAGGGCTACCCATGCTCAACGGCGCCCTCAGAGCTCTACCCAGAGCAAGTGTAGGCTTTTTGGCAATAAAGAGAGATGAGGAACTCCTCACACCGCGCCTTTACTACAGCAGACTTCCAGAAGTTAAGGATAGATGGGTGGTGTTATTAGACCCTATGCTGGCAACGGGCGGGACCCTCCACATGGCTATTGAGGAAATAAAACCCATGAAGCCAGAAAGGATACTGTGTCTAAACTTGCTGGCATCACCTCAGGGTTTGGAGAAGGTCCTGTCTTCACACCCAGAGGTGGACTTCTTCCTCGTAAAGGTGGATAGAGGGCTTAACAGCAGGGGCTACATAGTGCCCGGCGTAGGTGATATTGGGGACAGGTTGTTCACTGAATATCCTTGAGGTATTCCGTAGGGTCGAGGGGTATGCCTTCTTTGTTCCTCAGTTCAAACCTAAGGGTGCAATCTTCAGAGTTGCTCTTTTTACCAAGCCTCGCTATAACCTGACCCTTGCTTACCCTGTCTCCCCTTTTCACCAGATTAGCCTCGTTGTATGCGTAAAGAGATATAAAGCCCTCGTGCTCCACTATAATCATGTTTCCGTAAGCCTGAAGGTCTCCACCGCTGTATATTACCCTTCCCTCCTCCACCACTTTTATGGGTGAGGAGCAGGGTGCGGATATCTCTAAACCCTTCGGCACTTTTGCCACTTTACCCTCCACCGGTAGCTGGATGTTTATGCTCTTTGGTATGGAAGGTGAGATGACCGCACTTCCCCTTTCGAGCTCACCAAAGAGAGACCTTTCCTCCTTCCTTTGGGGCGTGGTCTCCTGAGGGATTTTTGCCCTTTCCTCTCTCTTTGGAACCTTTACCCTCGTGCCTGCTTTGAGAGTTTTACCCTTGAGCTCTGGGTTGAGCCTTTCCAGCTCCTTAAGGGGCACGCCCGTAGCCTCCGAAACATCTCTAAGCCTGCTCCTCTTTTCGAGGATGTAAACTCCATAAGCCTCCTCTGCCTTTGCCCTTTTACTGTCTTCCTTAGGGGGTATTTTCACCTGTGTTCCTGCGGGCAACCACTTACCCTTTAGTTCTGGATTGAGCCTTTCCAATTCCCTCAGAGGTATGCCCGTGTTCTTCGCCACATGTTCAAGCTTTGCACCCCTCTTCACCCTGTAGGTTTCATACTTTTCTTCTCTATCACCTCTCTCTTCTTGTGCACCCTTGGGCACCCTTACCTGCGTGCCCGGTTCCAGCCACTTGTCCCTTAGCTCTGGGTTGAGCCTCTCAAGCTCCTTAATAGGTATTCCCGTAGCCTTCGCCACGTGCGAAAGCTTTCCCCCCCTTTTGACTTTGTAGATATCGTAATCTTCATCACCCCTCCTTGAAAGGCTACCCTCCGGCACCTTTACCCTCGTGCCTTCCTTGAGGGTCTTACCCTTGAGCTCTGGGTTGAGCCTTTCCAACTCTTTAAGGGGCACGCCCGTAGCCTTAGAGACATCGCTCAGTTTTCCACCTCGCTTTACCCTATACAGGTCGTAACTTTCTTCCCTTTTTGAGGATGCCTTGGCTTCTTCCCCCTTAGGCTTTGCCGCGTTCCTTGCAGGTATCTTTATCTTCTGCCCTTCCACCAGTCTGTCATCTTTGAGGTTGTTAAACTCTTTGAGCGTCCTTGCGTCTGTTCCGAAACTGTCCGCTATCTTCTCGAGGGTGTCTCCTCTTTTTACCTCATATGTGGCGTAGGCTCCCCCACTTTTGGTTTTTACAGGTATGCACAGCTTCTGACCCACCTTTAGCTTACCTTCCTGCAGACCTTTGTTAGCGGACCTCAGGCTTTGAATGTCCACACCTTCTCTTTTGGATATCCTTTCGAGCGTGTCTCCTTCCCTCACCCTGTAGTCCTTGCACTCTATCCCGAAGGCAAACCCCACGCTAATACCTAACAATAAAATCTCTTTCCTCATCTCTGGGCACCTCCTTGAGGATTTCCATGCGGTCAACCCTTCCTGCAGGGGGTCCTTCCATGAGCTCCTTTAAAAAGCTCCATACCACATCTCTATCCCCCTGAACGAACACCTCCACCCTACCATCGGGTAGGTTCCTTACCCATCCTGAAAGTGCATAACTCCTTCCAAGCCTCTTGGTAAAAGCCCTGTATCCTACCCCCTGCACTATACCACTTACATAGACTCTAAGGGCTATCATCTTATAGAATTTTATACCAGAAAGTTAAAATGCAAGAATCTGGGGCACTTAAAAACTACCTACGTGCCCTCACTGAGCTTCATAACATACTCTACGCAGGTTCTTACTCCAAAGCCCGTGCCACCCTTTGCGTAGTAAGAGAACTCCTCTCGTAGGTGGGCGGGTCCTGCTATATCTAAGTGCACCCACTTTATGCCTTCCTCCACAAACTCCTCAAGGAACATAGCGGCTGTTATGGCACCTCCATAGCGACCGCCAGAGTTCAAGAGGTCTCCTTCTCCCTTCTTTATCTTTTCTCTGAGCCTTTTGTCGTCCAGAGGTAGTTTCCAGAGCCTTTCACCTGTGAGCCTTGAGAGTTTGAGAAGCTCCTCGCCAAATTCTTCGTCGTTAGTAAAAAGCCCTGCGGTGTATTCACCAAGGGCAACCATGCAAGCACCGGTAAGGGTTGCCATGTCTATGATTCTGGAGACGCCCAGGTTTGAGGCGTAAGATAGGGCATCCGCAAGGGTTACCCTTCCCTCCGCATCCGTGTTGTCTATCTCTATGGTCTTGCCGTTCATTGCCCTTATGATGTCGTCAGGTCTGTAGGCAGTTCCTCCGGGCATGTTCTCCGCAGCGCCAAAGATGCCGTGGACTTCCACCATAGGCTTGAGCTGAGCTAAAGCCTTCATGATGCCTATGACCGCACAAGCTCCGGACTTGTCCATCTTCATAGTTCTCATGTAGTCGCCCGTCTTTATGTTGAGACCACCACTGTCAAAGGTAAGACCCTTACCCACTACGGCGATCTTTGCCTTTGGCTCTCCCTGTGGCTTGTAAACCATGTGGACAAAGCGGGGTGGTGTGGCAGAGCCCTTGCCCACGCTCCAGAGGGCTTGCATACCCATCTCCTGAATGTCCTTCTCGTCGTAGACCTTGCACTCGAGACCATGCTCCTGGGCTACCCTTTGGGCAATCTCCGCAAGGGTTATTGGGTTTATAACATTACCCGGCTCGTTTACCAAGTCTCTCGTGAAGTTCTGAGCCTCTGCCATTACTTTACCCCTATCTATACCTTCCTGGTGCCCCCCTTGCAGGTAGAGCTCCTCAAGTTCGCCGGTTGCCTCTTCCTTTTTGGTCTTGTATTTGTCAAAACGGTAGCTCCCAAGTATTGCCCCTTCCACTATAGCCTTGGAAGTCCTGAAGTCTAACTCCCCTGCGTAGAGGTATAGCCTTTTCACTTTTTCCTTGTTGGCTCTTTTTGTAAGTAGAGCGGCGGCGGTGCGGTAAGTGTCCTCGCCCGCCCTTTCTTTCTTGCCGAGACCTACCACATAGAAGACCCTTACTTCACCATCTACCAGCAGGCTAACCTTTGATAGGCTCTCTTCTTTGCCCTTGAAGTTCTCTACGGAGAGGAGCCTTTCCACCTGCTCTCTAAAACCCTCAAGAAACTGAAGGTTCTCAGTGCTATCCTCAAAGACAAAGATACCCACAGGGTCTTTTACTTCTTCCACTTTAAAGCTCAGAGCCTTAACCTCCATCTAAAACCTCCAAAATCTTTACTCTTCCTCCTGAGGTGTGCCTTCCCTTTTCATAGCTACCTTGCCCGTCCTTGCCATTTCCCTTATACCGAAGGGGCGGACAAGGTCTATAAAGGCATTTATCTTCTCCTCCGTGCCCGTTATCTCCACCGTGTAGGTCTCGGGTGAAACATCCACCACCCTTGCCCTGAATATCTCTACAAGCCTAAGGACTTCGTCCCTTGCTCTGGGTGCTGCGGTGTGAACCTTTATGAGGGCGAGCTCCCTTTCCACATGGGGGGTGTCTGTGAGGTCCTTAACTTTTAGGCTATCTATGAGCTTGCGGAGCTGTTTTACTACTTGGTCTATGACCACATCGTCGCCTATAACCTCTAAGGTCATCCGGGATATGCCCTTTTCGTGGGTCTCACCTACGGAAAGACCCTCTATGTTGTAGCCTTTACCCGCTATAAGGGTTGCAATGCGTGCCAGCACACCCAGTTCGTTTCGCACCGTCAAGGTAATTATGTGCTTCCGCACTTCCCCCTTTCTTACCTCTCTGAAGAGGGGCGCCTTTATCGTGTCCAGTCCTGCGCTTCCAGTGATGTCCGCCATCAGAGCACCTCCTTTCTATCCAACCAGATACATGGTCTCCGCCTCCACTGACTTCTTGCCATCTTCCAGTATCATGTCTCTGTAAGATTTGCCCGCAGGCACCATAGGCAAGACGTTTTCCTCTCTGTCTACGTGAAAGTCCATGATGACGGGTCTGTCCTGAACCTTGAGGGCTTCCTCTATGACCTCTCTTACTTCCTTAGGCTTCTCCGCTCTAAAACCCACCGCCCCACAGGCCTCCGCCAGCTTCACGAAGTCTGGCTGGACCGATAGGTCCACCTCCGAGTATCTCCTCTCGTAAAAGAGCTCCTGCCACTGACGCACCATACCAAGATAACCGTTGTTTATTATGGCAACCTTTACGGGCACTTTGTATTGCACCGCAGTCACCAACTCCTGCATGGTCATGATAAAAGAGCCGTCACCGTCTATCACGAAAACCTCCCTGTGGGGTCTTCCTAGCTTTGCCCCTATGCCTGCAGGAAAGCCAAACCCCATAGTGCCAAGACCCCCAGAGTTTATAAACTGCCTGGGAAAAGAATACTTGTAGAACATGGCAGACCACATCTGATGCTGACCCACGCCAGTGGTAACTATTGCCTCACCCTTCGTAGCCTCATATATTTGCTCTATCACATACTGAGGCTTTATAACTCTGTCTGACCTCGTGTAGGTTAGGGGGTGTCCCTTTTTCCAACCCTCTATCTGCTCTATCCATCTTTTCCTCTCCTCCGGATGGAATACCTTTGCACCCTCTCTCTTTATTTCCTCGAGGAGCTTCCTCAGGACTATCTTTACATCACCCACAATGGGCACGTCTACCACTATGTTTTTGGAAATGGAGGCTGGGTCTATGTCTATGTGCACTATCTTTGCCTGAGGAGCAAACTCTTCGACCTTACCCGTTACCCTGTCGTCAAAGCGAGCACCCACCGCTATAAGGAGGTCGCAGTTGTATACCGCCATGTTGGCATAGTAGGTGCCGTGCATTCCAAGCATGTGAAGAGCTAAGGGATGGAGCTCCGGGAAAGCACCTTTACCCATGTTGGTGGTGGTGACAGGTATTCTCATGAGCTCCGCCAACTCCACCAACTCCCTCTGAGCCTCCGCCTGCACCGCACCACCACCCACATAAAGAACGGGTCTTTTTGCCTCCAGTATGAGCCTAACCGCCCTCTTTATCTGCTGTAGGTTTCCTTCCAAGTGGGGTTTGTAACCCGGCAGGGATTCCTTTACCGCTTCAGAGTTGGGGACGGACACATCGCTCAGCTTCTGGGTTATGTCCTTGGGTATGTCCACGAGCACGGGACCTGGTCTTCCCGTCCTTGCTATGTAGAAAGCTTGACGCAGTATGAGGGGCAGTTCCTCTATACTTTTTACTAAAAAGTTGTGCTTTGTGATGGCTCTCGTTATACCTACTATGTCCACTTCCTGAAAGGCATCGTTACCTATCAAGTGGGTAGGAACTTGACCTGTAATAAAAACCACAGGGACTGAGTCCATGTAGGCATCCGCAACTGCGGTTACCAAGTTAGTGGCACCAGGACCAGAAGTTGACATGGCTACGCCCACCTTCCCGGTAGCCTTGGCGTAACCCTCCGCCATATGACCCGCTCCCTGCTCGTGCCTTGCCAAAATGTGTTTTATGGAACCGTCCCTGTAAAGGGCGTCGTATACCTCCATTATGGCACCGCCGGGGTGACCGAATATAAACTCCACACCTTCTTCTTTCAAGGTCTCTATAACTATATCCGCACCCTTTCTCAACATCTCAAACCTCCGTGTAAATCATGAAGGTATAAAATATACGCCAATGTTTAAAATTTTGTTAAGTTTTGTTTACGACGCTATTAATATATGCTTAAATAAGAATACTTAATAATGAAACGAAAGAATTCTTATTGACTGCAAGTCCTGCATGGATTTATAGTTTTTTGAAAATCTTTTTTTACAAGGGAGGTAAAAGATGGTTACAAGGCGTGACCTTCTGAAGTCCGCAGGAGTAGGGGCAGTAGCCCTGGGGCTTTCGTCTCAGCCTGTATTTGCAGCCGCAGAGAGGATAGTCAAAATGGAGGCTTTTATGCCACCACCAAAGGGAAACCGTGTAGTAGTGTGCGGTGGTGGATGGGCAGGACTTACAGTAGCAAAGTATCTCAGGAGGGAAAACCCCAACATAGAGGTGGTCCTGATAGAACAGAGACCAAACTTTTTCTCCTGCCCCATATCTAACCCGTGGCTTGCAAACTTGGTGAACCTTGATTTCATATCTCACGACTACAACCAGCCTGCAGCCAAGTATGGCTACAGGTTTGTAAACGATAAGGTTATAGCTATAGAAAGAGATAAGAGGAGGGTTTATACAACCAGAGGATATGTGGAATACAACTACCTCGTGCTTGCGCCCGGCATAAGGTATAACTACGCACCTTGGTTCGGGGACAATCAGGAGCTCATAAGGTACACGAAGTTAAACTATCCACCTGCCTACATACCCGGGTCCGAGCACTTGGCGCTTAAGAGAAAGATATGGGAGTTTGAAGAGGGCGACTTTGTTATAACCGTGCCACCGGGTGCTTACAGGTGTCCACCCGCACCTTACGAAAGGGCTTGCATGGTAGCAGAGGTCTTCAAGAGGAACAAGGTAAAGGGAAGGGTCGTAATCCTTGACCCCAAAGATGATATAGCACCCAAGGGTCCGGGCTTTAGGATGGCTTACGACCAGGTCTACTTGGGCATAGTAGAGGTGGTCACCAAGGCTTCTATAAGAGAGATAGACCCCATGAAGAAAGTTATAAAGACCACGGCAGGGGACTTTAAGTTCGCGGACGCCAACATCATACCACCCCAGCAGGCGGGTGAGCTGGTTTGGATGGCAGACCTTATAGCCAAAGACAAGGAAGGAAAACCCACCGGTTGGGCAGACCAGGACCCACTCACCTTCCAAGCAAAGGCGGATGCTAATGTGTTCCTCCTCGGTGATGTCATTTCTCCTGCTCTCGGCGTAGCTTATCCAAAGAGCGGTCATCAGGCAAACTCTCAGGGCAAGGTAGTAGCAAAGGTCATAGCCTCAAGAATAGCGGGCAGAGAGATAAAGCCAGGAAGCCTTATGCCAGAGAACGTCTGCTACTCCATGGTAAACGGCACACCTCAGGAAGCCATAGTCATAAGCGTTAACTACGAATACAACGAGAAGGAAAACAAGATAACGCCAAGAGCGAGAACCATCAACGACAGGTCAGAGGCTCTGGCAAAGTCCACCTACGAATGGGCAAGGGCTATGTACAGGGACATGTTTGCATAAGAAAAGAAGGGGAGGTATCCCTCCCCTTTGCAACACACGATGCATCAAAAAACAGTTTGCAGACTACCACTTTAAACTTTCACAAGTCTCTCTTCGTGGCACAAAGTTTGCATTTAAAGGCTAAAAGGTTTTAAAATAAATAGGTGAGGTAAAGACATGGACAGGAGAGGTTTTATAAAAACGTGCGGAACGGTGGCAGTGGCTTCCTTTATAGACCCTTCTCTCTTTTCTCAAGTGCTTGCCCAGCAACAGGATGGCATGTTTCAAGCATACAAAAAGGCTCTACTCGTGAAGTCGGACGGCACCCCCCTAAAAGAAGAAGACATAAAGCCTCAGGTTAACTACATATTCTTCTACCCTCATAACGCCACGCCCTGCTATCTGATAAACCTTGGAGAAACCGTTCCACCCGCCGAGATAAAACTCAAGGACGGGAAAAGTTACCGATGGATGGGGGGCGTGGGTGCAAAGAAGAGCATAGTTTCTTACTCCGCCATATGCGCCCACCAATGGAGCTACCCCACACCCCAGTATTCCTTTATAAACTACTACCCACCTGACAAGCCATCCGAGACCACAAAAAAAGCCGGCATAATCCAGTGCTGTGCCCACCTTGCCCTCTACGACCCAAAACAGGGTGGTAGCGTGATAGACGGTCCTGCAGACTTTCCCCTTGCCTCCATAGTATTACAGGAAGAGGGAGGAAGATTTTTCGCAACAGGTGTACTCGGAAAAGACCAGTTTCAACAGTTCTTTGACAACTTCAGAACTGAACTAAGACAACAGTATGGCTCTACCGCAAAAGCCAGAGAACTTGTAGATAAATGCATTGTTATGGAGGTGGATAAATATGTCCAAGCAGTGGTTAGGTGTTAACAGGAGGGAGCTTTTATCTGGTGTCGTAGCGGTAGGCCTTAGTGCGCCCCTTTTAGCCTACTCAGCACCTCAAAAAAGGCAGAAGGCTCAGGTAGTAGTAGTAGGTGGTGGCTACGGTGGTGTAACTACCGCCAAATACCTTAAAAGAGAAAACCCAAACCTTGACGTGGTGCTTATTGAAGAGAGACCCTTCTTCATGTCCTGTCCCATGTCCAACCATTTCCTTGCTGGTCTCATGGAGCTCTCCTCCCTCTGCTTTTCCTACAATGTGTTAGAGGTCAAACACGGTGTAAGGATGATAAACGATAAGGTTCTCGGAGTGGAGCTTGACAAAAAAGTTGTAAGGACCTCCTCCGGCTACATAGCCTACGACTACCTCGTGCTATCACCCGGCATAGACTACGACATCGAAGACAAACCTTTTTACAGAGATTCACTAATTTACAACCCACCAGCCTTCAAGCCTGGCTCCGAACACATATACCTAAAAAGGCTGATTGAGGATTTTGAGGGTGGGGATATTGTTATAAGCGTGCCGACCCCACCTTTCAGATGCCCACCTGCACCCTATGAGCGTGCTGCACTCATAGCCAGCATGATAAAGAGGAACAAACTGAAAGCTCATATGTATTTTATAGACGCCAACGAGAGACCGATAATAAACTCTGAAGGCTTTCTCTCCGCATACTATGACCTTTATAGGGATGTGGCTACCTATATAACTTCTGCCCAGGTCAGAGACATAGATGTTCAGAAGAAGGTTGTAAGAACCTCCCACGGGGACTTTAAGTATGAAATTGCTAACATAATACCGCCCATGAAGGCAAGCAAACTATTAGAAGAAGCTGGGCTTCTGAAAAGAGGTCAGAAGTGGGTAGAAGTGAACCCACTAACCTTTGAAACTTCAGTTAAAAACGTTTTTGTGATAGGTGATGCTTCTCAAAGCTACCTACCTAAGAGCGGATACGCAGCACACTCAGAGGGTAAACTGGTTGCAAAGATAATAAACGCAAGGATAAAGGGTAAGGAAGTTAAAGAGGAATACCTACAGATGATTTGCTACGCTATGGTAAGCGATAAAGAGGCTATAATGGCGGAAACAGCTTTTAGGTATGACACGGTAAGCAAAAGGTTTATACCCACCTACAGAGAAGACAATCAAAGGAAGGAAAGCACCGCAAAGAGATACGAAGAATGGGCGAGGGGGCTATGGAGGGACCTCTTCAGTTAAAACTTCTCCGGAGGAGGCAGTGCCTCCTCCTATAAGTTAGGGCTTGAGGGGGTAGCTTAAAACTCCTTGAGCATACCTTTTATCTTGTCTTCCCAGCTTGAGTTAACCAGGGTAGCCTTTCTTAACCTTCTCTTCCTATCCTTTGACTTGTGGGTGTTGTAGTGTGCACCGCCCGCTTTCTGCCTTTTTATCTTACCGGTTGCAGTCCTTTTAAATCTTTTCTTTGCAGACCTGTTACTCTTCATCTTCACCTTTGCCATACTTTTACCTCCGAGGAGGAATTATAACACATTCAACAGCCCAGGAGTTCTTTCAGGTCTTTATCCAACTCTTTGTAAAGACCAAGCCTTATACGGTAGACCCTTCCCTCTCTGTCCAAAAGGTAAGAGGTGGGGAAGCCCGTGAGCTTTAGTTCTCTCTCAACCTCTTCAGAGGTGCGCACAACCCTAAAGGAATAGGTGTTCTCTTTCAAAAACCTCTCCAGAACCGCCTGTGAGCTATCCATGTTTACTGCCAGAACCTCAAAGCCCTTATCTTTACATCTTCTGTATTCTCTCTCAAAGATGGGCATTTCCTCTTTACAGGGTGGGCACCAAGTAGCCCAGAAGTTAACCAGCACCACCTTACCCCTTAGGTGGGAGAGCTTGAGCTCTCTTCCATCAAGGGTCTTAAAGGTAAAGTCGGGGAGGGTCTGTTCCACTTTAGGTTTGTAGGATTTCTGCAGAAGCTCCTCCTCCCTCTGCCTTAGACCGGACATCAGCATCACCACAAGAAGTATTCCCGCAAGAAGGTAGGGCACATACCTAACCATGGTTTACTAATTTACGGGGATTGTTTGCCTTTTCAAGTGCTGTACTCCGCATTAACCTTCACATACTCGTAGGTTAGGTCCGAAGAGTAGTAGGTCCAGCTTTCCTTGCCTTCCATGAGGTCCAGAATTATCTCCACTTCCTGAGCCCTTTCCATATACTTCCTTGCACCCTCCAGAGCTTTTAAGTGCGTCTTACCATCGTAGAGGAGATGGTTTCCCACATAGAGCTTTATCTTGAACTGGTCTATAGGAAAGGGCGTAGAGCCTGCAGCCGCCACAATCCTACCCCAGTTGGGGTCTTTGCCAAACACCGCAG
This sequence comes from Aquificaceae bacterium, assembly GCA_025056375.1. Classification (GTDB taxonomy): domain Bacteria; phylum Aquificota; class Aquificia; order Aquificales; family Aquificaceae; genus Pampinifervens. The sequence goes on along the minus strand of JANWWH010000007.1, from coordinate 30,652 downwards.
TCTTTACGAGGTTTGAGAGGGCTACGGATTGGGCTATCATCTTGGCTTTGAGCTGTAGAGAGGCGTTTTTTACCACCACCTTTATTAGCCTCGTTGCACCCTCCCCGTCCTGAACTATCTTCTTTGCGAGGCTTAGGGAGACTTCCTCCACCGCGTCGCTAACCTTTTGGAGCTCTTCCCTGATGAGCCCTAAACTTATCAAACCGAAGCTGTCGTTGGTGCTCATACAACCGTCCACACTTATAGAGTTAAAGGTTCTCTCGTTCACATCTCTGTGAAGCCTCTCAATCACCCCCTCTTCGAGCTCTGCGTTTGTGAACACAAAGGAAAGCATGGTGCCCATGTTGGGGTGTATCATACCCGCACCCTTGGCAAAACCAAAGACCTCAAGCCTGCCCCTCTTCAGGAAGTCATACTTCGGAAAACTATCGGTGGTGGAGATGACCTCGCTCGCCCTCTTTAGGTCAAGGGGTTCAAGGAGGTCGCACGCGGAGTCTATGGCTGAGAGGACATCTCCTATGGGTAGGGGCTTACCTATCACGCCTGTGGAGAAAACAAGCACTTCTTCTTCCTCCAGCTCAAGCCTCTCCGCTACCTTCTTTGCCATAAGTTCTGCGTGAAGTAACCCCTCCTTACCCACGCCGCAGTTGGCATTTCCACTGTTCACAACCAAAGCTCGCACCCTTCCACCAAAAACCCCCTGAGAATAGAGGACGCTTGCGGACTTGAAGTGGTTTCTCGTAAAAAGAAAAGACGCCTTACAAGTCTGGGGTAGAAGCACAAGGAGTAGGTCTGGCCTTCCACTGGGTTTTAACCCCGCTCTTCCAACGCCCATCAGTATATCCATAGGAACATTCTATCATATGCCACCGAGCTTTCTCAGCCTCTCTCTTGCGTCCTCAGCCCAGGGGGCTTTACCTTCCGACAGTTCAAGGGCTAACCTGTAATGTTCTACCGCTTTGCTTCTATGCCCCAGAGCTTCGTAGTTTCTGCCAAGGTAGTAGTGGGTTGAGGGGTGGTCGGGTATCAGCTGGTTTGCCTTTTGTAAATATTTCAGAGATGTTTGGTATTCGCCCTGTGCAAACTTGACATAGCCGTGAACATAATTTGTCAGAAAAACCTCCTGCCTTATCTGAAGTGCCCACAAAGACTGCCTCTCCGCCTCTACCACCCTACCCTCTTTTGCTAAGAGGTAAGCCATGTAAGCCCTTGCGGGGTAGTTCTCAGGATAGATTTCCGCCGCCCTTCTAAAGTGTTCCAGAGCTGTTCTGTAGTTTCTTTCCCCAAAAGCCCTTTTACCCTTGTCAAACTCTTCAAAAGAGGCTTGCGTTTCCTTCAGCTTTGACTTTACCCTCTGAAAGTCCTGAGTGTCCACTATAAAAGCTCCGCTCGGCTTAAGTTTTTCTATTTCCCTGCTGACCTCTCTTATCCTCGTCTCTGGTAGGGGGTGGGTTGAAAGCCACTCCGGTGGTCTTCCCTCCCTTTCCATAGACCTGAAGATTTCAAAAACCCTTATCATGCCCGCAGGGTCATAACCCGCTTTGTAGGTGTACAGTATGCCATACCTGTCCGCTTCTTTCTCCTGGTCCCTGCTGAACTTGAGGGTCATTAGCCCCGCACCTATCTGGCTAAACTGTAGAAGAGCCTGCCCGTAGGGCTTGTCACCGAGAAGGAGAGAGCCTATGCTGAGCAGAAGATTTATGCCAAACTGTTTTTCAAGAAACCTTGCGTGATGCCTCGCGTTTATGTGTCCAAGTTCGTGGGCAAGCACGCTCGCCAGCTCACTTTCCGAACCCAGCCTCAGGAAAAGACCTCTGGTTAACATCACTGGTCCACCGGGAAGAGCAAAGGCGTTGACCTTTGAAGAGTTAACCACGTAAAACTGGTAGGGCAGTTTTCTGTCCACCTGCTTTACAAGAGCCAGACCTACGGTTCTGATGTATGCCTGCACCTCTTCCTCAGGGTATAGCCCATCCCACTCCTCCACCGCATAGGGTATGTAAGCCCTTCCTATCTCTATCTCCTTTTGTTCTGGCAGGAGGTTTAAGAAGCTTCCCCTCGCAGTTGCCTCCGCACAAGAGGAGAGGAAGGGAGTTACCACAAGAAGGCAGGCAGACTTTAAAAACCCTCTCCTACTCAGTTGACCTTCACCTTTAAACCACATGCCTGTAAACCCTCTTTGACAAGTTGGTCATAAGCTCGTAAGGTATGGTTCCTGCAAGCTTTGCAAGGTCAGTAAAACTCTGATGTTCTCCAACCACCTCAACCCAGTCCCCTACGTTAGCCTCCACACCCGTCAGGTCCACCATGGTCATGTCCATGGTTATGTTGCCGAGAACCCTGAGGGGTTTCCCCCTATAGTAAAGCCTTGCCTTGTTAGAGAGGCTTTTCATTAGCCCATCCGCATACCCGAAGGCAACCACACCCACCCTCGTAGGCTTATCCGTTATGTAGGTTCTTGAGTAAGAAACGGGAAAGTGTGCAGGAAGGGTTTTAACGGATATTATCCTTGCCTTGAGGCGGAGAACCTTCCTAAGGGGGATAGGATAGTTCTGGAAGGGTTTTTCACCGTAAAGGGCGAGACCAACCCTTATATGGGTGGTGTAGGGCACACGGTAGAGGATGCCTGCAGAGCTTTCTATGTGTATGTAAGGAAGCCTTCCATGATTTTTCACCAGATATTCAAACCTCCTTATCTGAAGGAGAGAAAAATCCTCATCCAGCGGGCTTGAAAGATGGCTAAGAACGCCCTCCACCCGCTGGTCCTGTATGAACTCTTCTAAAAAACCCAGCCTTCCCATGCCCGTATCATACTTTACCTGTATAGGAACATCTATACCCTCCAGAGCCTTTAGGTGCTCTCTATGAGAAACCACGGGGGTGAGCGAATACTCCACAAAAGCCTTTTCTTCACCCTTAAGAACACCACCCAGCACGAGTATCTTTTTCTTTATACCTACCTTCCTTAGCTCGATACCCTCCTCCACACAGGCAACCGCAAGGGCTGAGACCTCTTCTAACTCCTCAAGGATTGGAGTTACTTGAGGTGCTCCTACGCCGTAAGCGTCCGCCTTAACTACCGCTATGAGAGGTTTTCCGGTAAACTGGTAGAGTTTTCTTGCGTTCTCAATAAGTTTTTCTCTATCTATGTAAAGAATAGCCCTGGGCATGGTTGATTATTCTAAACCACCCCAGCCTCGTAAGCACTGTCCTTGTGTGCTATAATTTAAACTCCATGGAACAGCCCGCCTACGGTCCCTTTCTTGGGCTTATAAACTTTCTGTGGCTCTTTATCCTTCTTTTCTTTATCTTGGTCCCACTCTGGAGAAGGTATGTGCTGGCAAAAGCCAGAGAGTCTATAATAAGACAGCTGGAAAACAAGAGAGGTAGCAGGCTAATAACCCTCATACACAGGCAGGAGAGCTTAGGCTTTTTTGGCATCCCCATCTTCAGATACATAAACATAGAGGATTCGGAGCAGGTGTTAAGAGCTATAAGGATGACGCCCCCAGACATGCCCATAGACCTTATCGTGCATACACCAGGGGGTCTTGCCCTTGCGGCAACCCAGATTGCCAACGCTCTCGTAAGGCACAAGGGGCCGGTAAGGGTTATAGTGCCTCACTATGCCATGTCTGGTGGAAGCCTCCTCGCTCTGGCCTCCGACGAGATAGTGATGGACCCCAACGCAGTTCTTGGACCAGTTGACCCCCAGATAGGTCAGATGCCCGCAGTTTCCATACTTAAGGTGCTGGAGAAGAAAGAATTAAAGGATGTGGAAGACCAGACCCTAATCCTCGCGGATGTAGCTCAAAAGGCTATAGAACAGATGAAGTCCTACCTCCTGTGGCTCCTGACCCAAAACCAGATGGAAGAGGAAAAGGCAAGATACATAGCGGAGGAGCTCGCAACTGGAAAATACACACACGACTATCCTCTCACGGTGGAATACCTAAAGAGCCTGGGGCTTAAAGTAAACACAGAGGTGCCCGAGGAGGTTTACCTGCTCATGGAACTCTTTCCTCAGCCCATGGGTTCTCAATTACCCTCCGTGCAATACATACCCGTGCCCTACAAGACGAACCAAGGAGGTAAAGGTTGAAGATAAACGTGGGCATAGTAGGATGTGGCGTAGTGGGGACAGGTCTCGTGGAACTGCTCCTGAAAAACGGAGAAACCATAAGAAAAAGGACGGGTGTAGAGCTCACGCTTTCAAAGGTAGCGGATAAAGACTGGCAAAGACCCAGAGCCTTCGAAGTGCCCCATCATCTGAGAACCACCGACTACAGAGAGGTTATAGAAAGCTCTCATATAGTGGTGGAGCTAATAGGTGGAAAGGAGTTTGCAAAAAAACTTATAGAGGAGGCTCTTCAGAGAAACAGGCATGTGGTTACCGCAAACAAACACCTTCTGGCGGAGGAAGGCAGAGAGATCTTCCTGAAGGCTCAGGAAAGAGGTCTCTGTCTCGGTTTTGAAGCCTCTGTGGGCGGCGGTATACCCATTATAAAGGCGGTGAGAGAGTCTTTGGTGGGTAACCACATAAAGACTGTTTATGGCATTCTGAACGGCACAACTAACTATATACTGACGCGTATGCTAAAGGAAGGCGTGAAGTTTGAAAGAGCTCTGGAGGAGGCTCAGGAAAGAGGTTATGCGGAGGCAGACCCGAGCCTCGACATAGACGGCTGGGACAGCGCCCACAAGATAGCCATCCTCTCTTTCTTAGCCTTTGGAGGCTTCTTTCCTTTTCACGGGGTTTATGTGGAAGGTATAAGGCATGTGGACCTTCTTGATGTGGAGCTGGGTAAAGAGCTGGGTTACACCCTTAAACTCCTTGCCATAGCCAAGAGGAGAGAAGAGGAGCTGGAGGTTAGGGTGCATCCTACCTTCCTACCAGAGGAAGACCCCCTCGCGAAAGTCTCAGACGTGTTCAACGCCATACTGGTTGAGGGGGACTTTGTGGGTAAAACCATGTTCTACGGAAGGGGTGCAGGTGCGCATCCTACCGCCTCCGCGGTGGTCTCAGACATAGTGGACATAGCAGGACGCATAGCCTACCCCCTACCCTGCAAGCGGAGGATAGACTGGGAGGACAAGAGCTACCGCCTGAGCGACAACTTCTACAGCAGGTATTACCTGAGGTTTGACGTGCCAGATAGACCCGGCGTTCTTGCAAGCATATCCAGAGTGCTTGCGGACCACCACATAAGCATAGCCAGCGTCTTGCAAAAGGAGAAGGTCTGCAAGCTGGCAGGGAGAGAGGGTGAACCTATCGTGCCCCTGGTTATACTTACGCATAAGGCTTACGAGAGGAGCATGCGCAGTGCCCTTGAGAAGATAAAGGGTTTGCCCGTGGTTACAGGAGAACCCGTTCTCATACGAGTTGAGGAGGAAGCGGAATGAAAAAATTGGCACCCTCCATCCTCTCTGCGGACTTCTGGTCCCTTGGTGAGCAGATAAGCGCCTGCGTGGAAGGGGGTGCGGACCTTATACACTTTGATGTGATGGACGGGCACTTCGTGCCAAACATAACCTTCGGACCCCACCTTTTGGAAAGCATAAAAAAACACTGCCCACTACCCTTAGATGCCCACCTTATGATAGAGAACCCAGAGAGATACATACCCGACTTCGTAAAGGCGGGTGCGGACATGGTGAGCGTTCACGTGGAAAACACGCCCCACCTCCACAGAACCCTTGAGCTCATAAAGGGTCTCGGTGCTAAGGCGGGCGTGGTCATAAACCCTGGCACTCCTCTCTCCGCCCTCGAGGAAGCTCTTTACCATGTGGATTTTGTCCTCCTTATGTCTGTGAACCCGGGCTTTGGGGGGCAGAGGTTTATAGAGAGGTCCCTTCAGAGGCTCAGAAAGCTCAGGTCTATGATAGAGCTCCTAAACCCCGGTATACTGCTGGAGGTAGACGGGGGTATAAAGGAGGAGAACATAGTGGAAGTGGCTAAGGCGGGCGCGGATATACTCGTGGTGGGTTCAGGCATCTTTGGTGCGGAGGATATAAGGGCTCAAACAAGAAAGCTTAAAGCTTTAGTCACCTCTTCAGAGGCACTGTGAACCTCTGAAGGTCAAAGACGTTGAAGGCGAGGAAGACCTCCCTAATATACCTTTGTCTCGTGCCGTCGTAAAGGTCTCTGAGTAAGAGCCCAAAGCTCCAGCAAGAACCTCTGTAGTCCAAGCTCAGCTGTCTTTGAAGGTCCTTACTTATCCGGTTATCCCTTACGAGGTTTAGGGCGAGGTTTATAGCCCTGTAGTTTGCGTTGGCGGAGAGGCTGTATTGGTCGTTTAATTTACCTCCATAATATCTCCTTTCCAGAGTCCTGCTCAGGCTCAAGCTGTTGTTTCCAAGGTCAAAGCTCAGAGCGCTGACCGCCCTTAAAAACCTTCCTCCAACTGGGTCGTAATTGCTGTCAGAGTAGAGCCTTAACCACTCTAAGGGATATAACCAAAAAACCGTTCTTATTGGCAGGAAACTCCTTCTAACCTCTTGCCCCAAATAGGAAAACCTCCCAAGACCGTTGTAACCACCTTCCATAAAGAGACTATAGAGAAGCCTTTCCTTATAATAGCCGTAACTTCTCAAACTATATCGCAGGAGGCTTTCCTTGTTTATCTGGTCAAGGTTGTCAAAGCGAGGATTGTTGTAACCCTTAGGTCTGTATGAGTAGGATAGCTCAAGGATGTTTTTCGTATGGAGACCACCACGCCCTAAATTGAAAGGGTAAGGTAAGCTCTCTCTGTAGCTAAAAGAGGCTAACAGAGACCTGTCTTTAAAGTTTCCACTTTCAAGGTCAAGGTAGAGAAGGTTTTCCAACCTAAATCGGGATAGGAAGTTTAGACCAAGAAGTCTTTTGGGAACGGAGAGCTCGGGAAAGAAGAGCAGGCGATGAGCCCTTAATCCCTCTTCTCTGTAAAAGTTAGTGTAGGAGGCACTTAAGTTAAAATACATAAAGTTAAAGAGGCTATGTTCCTTGAGGTAAAAACCTATCTCCGGCAGCCTCTGCAGGGTTTTTCTGTTGTTCGGTGAAGTGGTGTCGTAAAACCTCCTCATGTCAAGGGTAAAGAGGAAGGCTTCTCCTTCCCTCTTATAACTAAGGTATGAGCTTGCGTAAGGAAGGGTTCTTTCTCTGGTGGTAAAGTAAACATCCTGCATAAAGTAGGGGTCTGATAAGAGGTCAAGACCTGCCTTTAGGTTGCCAAGGTCAAGGTCCACCTTTATCCTGTAACGGTTTTCTCTAAAAGTGTTTGGGTCTCTACCCAGCCACCACTTACCCGGTGATGTAGCCTCTTTATAAAAGGATAGGGTGGCTACAAGGTCAAGGGGTTTTTTCATAGATTGGCGGTATTCAAGATTGAAACCCTTTGCCTGTTTGTCTCTAAAGTCAAGGGTAAGGGTGGCATCCTTGTCCGTGGATATAGCCCAGTATATGGGTTGTTGGTATACGAGGTTGTTATAGGTGTTTGAACCTATCATCGGTGCAAGGAGTCCGGACCTTCGCTCACCAACGGGGAAAAAAGTTACAGGGAGGTAGAAAAGGGGTAAGTTAAAAAGCCTAAGGGTGTTATGCTGGCTAAAAACATACCTTGAGGATATGCTTGCCCTGAAGAAGCAGAGGTTCATCTCTCTTCTATCGGGAGGGCAGGTGGTTATTGAGCCCTCTTCCACTAAATAGCTTTCTCCTTCTCTGTCCACCCTTTTGGCGGTAAAGTTAAACTTTTCAAACCTACCCTCCGCATCGAGAAAGTAGCCCACATCTCTCTCAAGGTCCAGAAAAGCCTCGCTCCCCCTTACTTCCAACTTTCCATCTATAGACCTTATGTAAACATCCCCAGAGGCATAAAGGGTTTCCCTATTCGGGTCGTAGGTCATGAAGTTAGCCTTTATGTAATAGCTCCGATGGTAAACCTCTACATCACCCTCCGCCCTGTAGGTTCCGTCTGGGAGCCTTTCCAAACTATTGGAGAATATCTCAAGGGAAAAGGAGAGAGAAAAGAAAAGAAAAAGTTGAAGGAGAAGAAGCATGAAGATATTTTAACATTCCCCTTCTCTTATGCTTTCAGAGCCTCCTCTGGAGACTTAGCCCTCTGAAGTATCTTAACCACCACCCACCTTTTCGTCTTTGATAAGGGTCTTGTTTCTCTTATGACCACCAGGTCTCCTACTCTGCACTCGTTGTTTGGGTCGTGGGCGTGGTATTTTTTACTCTTTATTATGTGTTTTTTATACAAAGGATGGGCTTCTCTTCTGTCCACTTTGACCACCACCGTCTTTTCCATCTTGTCGCTTACTACCACACCTACCAGTTCCTTCCTCTTTAAGTGCCAGGGCTTTATCATCATGCCTCACCTCTAAATTTTTTCTCCTTTATGAGGGTCAAGACTCTCGCCAACTCCCTTCTCGTGTTTCTGACCTGCATAGGGTTGGGCAGTCCCTCTATCTTCTTCTTAATCCTGAGCCTGAAGAGCTCTCTTCTGAGCTCCTCTTCCTTCTTTAGCAGGTCCTGAAGACCGAGCTTTCTCAGTTCCCTCGCCTTCATACCTTAACACCTCCAGCCTTAACAAGCCTTGTCTTTATGGGTAGCTTGGCATCCACAAGCCTGTGAGCTTCTTCTGCCACTTCTTCAGGAACGCCTGCAAACTCGTAAATTATCCTTCCCGGTCTTACGACCGCCACGAAGCCTTCTGGGTCACCCTTTCCGCCACCCATTCTCACCTCATTGGGCTTTTTGGTGTAGGGCTTGTCTGGAAAGACCTGTATCCAAACCTTTGCACCCTTTCTCAGGGCACGCACGAGGGCTACCCTTCCCGCCTCTATCTGTCTCTGCGTAAGCCAGCAGGACTCAAGAGCTTGTATGCCGTACTCGCCAAAGGAAACCCTGTTGCCCCTTTGGGCTTTACCTTTCAGCGTTCCTCTTTGAGTCTTTCTAAACTTGGTCTTTTTAGGAGCAAGAAAAGACATACCTTACACCTCCTTCTCTGCCTTTTTAAGGTCCTCCTCTATCTTCTTGACTATCTCCTCCTTACCCCCCTTAAGCACATCGCCCCTGTATATCCATACCTTTATACCCAGAACACCATACTTGGTCTGGGCAACCGCATAACCATAGTCTATATCCGCTCTTAGGGTCTGGAGGGGCATCCTACCTACTAAAAACCACTCCGCCCTCGCCAACTCCGCACCACCTATCCGCCCTTTCACCTGCACCTTTACACCCTTTGCACCACCCTTGAAGGCATTATCTATAGCTCTCTTCATAGCTCTCCTATGAGAAACCCTCCTCTCTATCTGAAGGGCTATCTCCTCCGCTACCAGCTGAGCGTCCAGCTCGGGCACCCGCACCTCATCCACCGTTATGACCACATCCTTACCGCCGGTTATGTATTCTATGTCTTTCTTGAGCTGTTCTACTTCCGCGCCCTTCCTCCCTATGATAATCCCAGGTCTTGAGGATAGCACCCTCACCTTCACCTTATCTGCCATCCTTTCCACTACCACTCGAGATATACCGGCGGAGGCATACCTTTTTTTTATGTATTCCTTTATCCTAAGGTCTTCGTGCAGGAGTTGGGTGTAGTCTTTTTTGCCTGCAAACCACTTGGAATGCCAATCCTTTATGACCCCAAGCCTGAAGCCGATAGTGTGTGTCTTCTGACCCATTACTCTTCCTCCTTTTCTTGAAGCACCAGGGTTATATGGGAAGTCCTTTTTCTAAGCATAGTAGCCCTTCCATGAGCCCTTGGAAGCCACTTCTTATACATGGGTCCTTCGTCCGCAACCGCCTTCTTTATGTATAGCTTGTCCAAGTCCATGCCCTTTTTCTCCGCATTCGCAAGAGCACTTCTAAGCACCCCCTCCACTATGCGGGCGGACTTCTTAGGAACGAACCTAAGCTGATAGAGGGCATCACCTGCCTTCATACCCTGTATTACCCTGAGAACTTGCCTTGCTTTCGTTGGGGAAACCTTCGCATACCTAAGAATTGCCCTCGCTTCCATCTTCATCACCTCACTTCTTCTTTGTAGCCTTTGCGGACTTCTCCGGGTGGCCCTTAAAGGTCCGTGTAGGGGCAAACTCACCCAGTTTATGACCCACCATGTCTGAGGTTATGTATACGGGGACAAAGGTCTTGCCGTTGTGAACCGCTATAGTATGCCCTACGAACTCGGGTATTATGGTCGTGTCTCTGCTGTAGGTTTTAACCACTTTTCTTTCACCTGTCTGGTTCATCTTCCTTATGTTAGACCAGAGCTTTGGGTCCACCCAGGCTTTTTTGTTGACGAGCTTTCTGTATTCCGACCAAACTTCCTGATACTTTTCAAGAGCTTTCTCGTAGAGCTCTTGCGTATGCTGGACAGCTCTTACCCTCTTGTAAATCCTCTGAGTTTTCTTGTAGAGCTTCAGGAAGGCGTCGAGGTCTTCTACGAGCCTGTTCCTTTTGTTCCAAGCACCCTTAAAACCCATTACTTAACACCTCCTCTGAGGGGCTTACCCTTGCGCGAAACCAGTATAAACCTGTCCGAATACTTCTTCCCCCTTCTGGTTTTGTAGCCCTTGGTCTTCCAGCCCCAAGGAGATTCGGGGTTCTTACCCTTGGTCTTACCCTCACCACCACCGTGGGGATGGTCTACTGGGTTCATGGCTGTTCCTCTGCTTTTTGGCCTCCACCCCAGCCATCTGTATCTTCCTGCCTTTCCGTATTTTACCAGCTCGTGCTCCGCAAGACCAACCACGCCCACAGTAGCCATGCACCTCTGGTGCACCATCCTTATCTCGCCAGAGGGCATCCTAAGCTGTGCGTAATCTCCTACCTTACCCAGTATCTGGGCGGACATGCCTGCGGACCTAGCTATCTGACCACCCTTCCCGGGAGTTAGCTCCACATTGTGAACCAGCGTGCCCACGGGCATGTATTTGAGGGGCATGGCGTTTCCCACCTTTATTTCTGGCAGTTCCTTTCCCTTCTCCGCGTCTTCGTAGGATATAGACATGACCTTATCCCCTACTTTGAGACCCTCTGGCCAGAGTATGTATCTCTTCTCACCGTCCGCGTAGTGAAGGAGGGCTATGCGGGCGGACCTGTTAGGGTCATATTCTATGGAGGCTACCTTTGCGGGCACTAGGCTCTTGTCCCTTTTAAAGTCTATGAGCCTGTATCGCCTTTTGTTTCCACCACCTCTGCCCCTTGAGGTTATCTTACCTTGCTGGGGTGACCTTCCCTTAGCTCTGTGATGGTGGACTAACAAAGACTTCTCCGGCTCTTTTTTGGTTACCTCAGAAAAGTCGTAAAGCACCGCGTGTCTCTGACCGTTAGTAACCGCCTTTAACTTTCTTACGCCCATGCTTACACTCCTGTAAGGTCTAATTCCTTATCCGCCGGTATGGTCACTACCGCCTTCTTGTAGGCTCTCGTGTAGCCATACCTCCTAAACTTCCCTATAACCCTTTTCTTTCTGGGTTTTACTATGAGGGTATTTACCTTAAGCACTTTCACGCCAAAGAGCTTTTCTACTGCGTGCCTTATCTCCTGCTTCGTAGCGTCCATTGCTACCTCAAAGGTGTATTTTTTCTGGTCCTCCATGAGCCTGTTGCTCTTCTCGGTTATTATAGGTCTTATGATAACCTCTTCTGGCCTTTTCATGATGCCAACCTCTCATAAACTTTTTCCAGAGCTCCCGCAGTAAGAATTAGCCTGTCCGCCCATAGGATGTCGTATACATTAAGACCCTCCACAGGCAGGACCCTCACATTTGGAAGATTTCTAAAAGACTTATATACAACTTCCTCCTTCTGGGGCAGGACCACAAGCACCTTCTTTTCCTCTACTTGCAGAGCTCTCAAGAACTCGAGGGCTTTTTTTGTCTTTGGCACCTCGCCTAACGGGATACCCTCCACCAGAAGCAGGCTCTTCTCCTGTGCTTTCAAACTGAGGGCCATCTTGAGAGCGAGCTTCCTTACCTTTTTAGGGAGGCTATAAGAGTAGTCTCTGGGTTTTGGTCCGTGGGCAACGCCACCGCCAACAAAGATATTGGCACCCCTGTCGCCGTGCCTTGCGTTACCCGTGCCCTTCTGAGGCAGGAGCTTTCTACCGCTGTAGGAGACCTCGCCTCTTGTCTTTGTGCTGTGGGTTCCTTGTCTTCTACTGGCTAACTGCCACTTTACCACTTCCCAGAGCACATGCCTCTTTACTTCAACACCGAAAACCTCTTGCTTTAAGTCTACTTCAAGCACTTTCATCCTTACTCACCTCTTTGAGGAGGTTTTCCACGAGGGGTTTTATCCTGTTTAGCTTAAGCTTCTGAGACCTCCTACCTCCAATCCTGCTCTTTTCTACAAAGACCACACCACCCTTGGGGCCTGGTATAGAGCCCTTTACCAAGAGCAGGTCATATTCAGGAAGCACATCAAGCACAAGAAGAGACTGAACCCTTATGGGCTCATTACCCCAGTGACCTGCCATCCTCTTGCTTTTCCAAACCCTACCTGGGTCTGACCTGTTTCCTATAGAACCCACCGCCCTGTGATACCTATGTCCGTGAGACTGAGGAAAACCGCCAAAGTCCCACCTTTTCATAGTGCCCGCAAAACCTCTTCCCTTACTCCTACCCACCACATCCACCAGCTCGCCTGCTTGGAAGACCTCCTCAACCCTGAGAACCTGACCCACCTGATAACCTTCCACACCCTCCAACCTAAACTCCCTGAACCTTCTGAGAACCTTACCCACCCTCTTCAGATGCCCAAGCTCCGGCTTTGTCAGATGCTTTTCTTTGTCTTCAAAGGCTCCCACCTGAAGGGCACTGTAGCCCTCCTTCTCGGGAGTCCTCACTGCGGTGATGTAGTTGGGTTTTATCTGGATAAGGGTCACCGGCAGGGAAGTGCCGTCCTTCAGAAAAACCCTCGTCATTCCTACCTTTTTACCTATAAGACCTATAGCCATGGTTATCTCCCTATAATCAGTTCCACATCTACCCCTGCGGGTAGGGTGAGGTCTCTTAGAGATTCTATGGTCTGAGAAGTGGCTCTGGTTATATCCAGTATTCTCCTGTGCTCCCTTACTTCAAAGTGCTCCCTAGACTGGTCAAACTTGTGGGGAGACCTCAACACCACCCATCTCTTCTTACGGACCGGAAGTGGAATAGGACCCTTGACCACACCTCCTGTCCTCTTAACCGTATCTATTATCTGCTTCACATACTGGTCAAGAAGCCTGTGGTCGTAAGACCTGAGCTTTATCCTTATAAGCTCCTGTTCCATAACTTCCACCTCACTCTATGATTTTAGTGACCACACCAGCACCCACAGTCCTACCACCCTCACGAATGGCAAACCTAAGCTGTTCCTCCATAGCCACAGGCTTGACAAGCTCCACCTCAAGCTCCACATTGTCTCCAGGCATAACCATCTCCTGACCCTCAGGCAACTTCACCACAGTTCCTGTCACATCCGCAGTCCTAAAGTAAAACTGAGGCCTATAATTGACAAAAAAGGGCGTGTGCCTACCACCCTCCTCCTTACTCAAAATGTATACCTGTGCCCTAAACTTCCTGTGGGGCTTAACGGTTCCAGGCTTTGCCAACACCTGACCCCTCTCCACGTCGTCCTTACCCACACCCCTCAAAAGCACGCCTACGTTGTCTCCAGGCAGTGCCTCATCCAGTATCTTCCTGAACATCTCTATGGAAGTCGCCACCGTCTTTAAAGGCTCTTCTCTGAGACCTACTATCTCCACTTCCTCGCCAGGCTTTAGCATGCCCCTCTCTACCCTTCCTGTAACCACCGTTCCACGACCTGATATGGTAAACACGTCCTCTATGGGCATCAAAAAGGGTTTGTCTGTCTCTCTCTGGGGTGTGGGTATATACTCGTCAAGTGCCTTCATCAGCTCCACTATGGCGTTACACCACTGGTCTGGTTTGCCACCATCCAGCTCCTGCAGTGCACCAAGGGCAGAACCCCTTATGACGGGCACATCGTCTCCAGGAAACTCGTATTTGGAAAGAAGCTCTCTTACCTCCAGCTCCACAAGGTCAAGGAGTTCGGGGTCATCTACCATGTCACACTTGTTCATGAATACCACTATGTAGGGCACGTTAACCTGTCTTGCCAGCAAAACGTGTTCTCTTGTTTGGGGCATTGGTCCGTCTGCTGCAGACACTACCAGTATAGCACCGTCCATCTGTGCTGCACCTGTAATCATGTTTTTGATGTAGTCCGCATGTCCTGGGCAGTCTACGTGTGCGTAGTGTCTTTTTGGTGTTTCGTATTCTACGTGGGTGATGTTTATGGTTATGCCTCTTTCTTTTTCTTCTGGTGCTTTGTCAATTTCTTCGTATTTCATGCATTTGGCTTTACCGCCAGACAGCACTCCTGCACCGAGAACGCAGGTGATGGCGGAGGTGAGCGTAGACTTGCCGTGGTCTACGTGTCCTATGGTGCCTACGTTGACATGCTCTTTCTCTCTTACAAACTTCTCCTTTGCCATTCCTTTACCTCCTTATCTTGCTACTGCGGTGCGTTCCCCAACTATCTGCTCTGCGATGCTCTGGGGAACCTCATCATAGTGAGAAAATTTCATTATAAAGGTTCCTCTTCCCTGTGTCAAGCTCCTAAGAGTGGTAGCATAACCAAACATCTCCGCCAGTGGCACATAGGCTCTTATAGCGGTTATTATACCTTTGTTTTCCATACCCATTATCTTGCCACGGCGAGAGTTGAGGTCACCTATCACATCGCCTACGTATTCATCTGGTGTTTCCACCTCTACCTCCATGATAGGCTCAAGAAGTGTAAGGACCGCCTTCTTTGCCGCTTCCTTAAAGGCAAGAGAGCCCGCAATCTTGAAAGCCATCTCCGAAGAGTCTACCTCGTGATAAGAGCCGTCGAAGAGCCTTACCTTCACATCCACCACGGGATAACCCGCCAGCACCCCGTTTTGCATTGCTTCTCTTATACCCTCTTCTACCGCAGGTATAAACTCCTTTGGTATGATGCCACCCACTATAGCATTTTCAAACACGAAGCCTTGTCCTCTTTCCAGCGGTTCTATGTCTATGACCGCATGCCCGTATTGACCACGACCACCCGTCTGACGTATAAACTTACCCTCCGCAGTGGCTTTGCCCTTTATGGTTTCCTTGTATGCGACCTGAGGTTTGCCCACATTGACTTCAATTCCGTATTCGCGTTTCATTCTGTCCACGATTATCTCCAAGTGAAGCTCACCCATGCCGTGGATGAGGGTCTGACCCGTCTCTGCGTCCGTGCTTGCCTTAAAGGTGGGGTCTTCCTTCATAAACTTGTTTAAGACCTGAGAAAGCTTTTCCTGGTCCTTTTTTGTCTTTGGCTCTATAGCCATAGAGATGACGGGCTCAGGAAACTCAAGCTTTTCAAGAAGTATAGGAGACTTTTCATCGCACAGCGTATCACCCGTGGTGGCATCCATACCCACCGCCGCCACTATCTCACCCGCAGCAGCCTCCTGCACATCCTCTCTGGAGTTGGCATGCATAAGCAGAAG
Organism: Aquificaceae bacterium; assembly: GCA_025056375.1. GTDB lineage: Bacteria > Aquificota > Aquificia > Aquificales > Aquificaceae > Pampinifervens. The sequence goes on along the minus strand of JANWWH010000007.1, from coordinate 15,123 downwards.
CCTTCCTACTCTCTCCTTTTTGTCCTTCGTGGCGTTGTATACGTAAGAACCCGCAGTTACCTTACCTGAGAAAACCCTGAAGTAGGTAAGCTGACCTGCGTAAGGGTCGCTCATCACTTTAAAAGCATAGGCACAGAAGGGCTCTTCATCGAAGGGCTTCCTTTCCTCCTCCTGACCAGTTTTCGGGTTTACACCGCGTATCGGTGGCACATCAAGGGGTGAGGGTAAGTAATCAAGGACCGCATCCAAAAGGGGTTGGACACCTTTGTTTTTAAAGGCGGAGCCACACAGCACAGGCACCAGCTCCTTATTCATGGTAGCTTTTCTGAGCACCCTCTTTAGGTCCTCAGTGGCTATCTCCTCACCCTCTAAATACTTCATCATGAGCTCATCGTCCTTTTCTACGATGCTTTCCACCATCTTGGCTCGCCACTCCTGAGCCTTCTGCAGATATTCAGAGGGTATGTCCACTATTTCATACTTTGCACCAAGGGTTTCCTCGAGCCATATGACCGCCTTCATCTCCATAAGGTCCACCACACCCTTAAACTGGTCCTCCGCACCTACGGGTATTTGAACCGCCACGGGCTTTATACTGAGCTTTCTCTCTATCTCGCCAAAGACTCTGTAAAAGTCCGCGCCAAGCCTGTCCAGTTTGTTTATGAAGGCTATTCTGGGCACGCCAAAGCGGTCCGCCCAACGCCAGTTTGCTTCTGACTGAGGCTGGACCCCTTCCACTGCGGAGAAGATGAATATGATGCCGTCCAGAACTTTCATGGAACGGACCACTTCTACGGAGAAGTCCACGTGCCCAGGGGTGTCTATGATGTTTATCTGGTGGTCTTTCCAGTAACAGGCAGTGGTTGCAGCGGTAATGGTTATACCCCTTTCTCTCTCCTGAGGCATCCAGTCCATAGTAGCTGCACCCTCGTGCACTTCACCTATCTTGTATGTTTTACCCGTGTAGTAGAGTATCCTCTCAGTTGTGGTGGTCTTTCCTGCGTCTATGTGGGCTACTATACCTATGTTTCTTAGTCTTTCTATTGGGACCATTCTTGGCATGACCGCCTCCTTACCATCTAAAGTGGGCAAAAACCTTATTGGCTTCTGCCATCTTGTGGGTATCTTCCCTCTTCTTTATAGCACCACCCTTCTCCTGCAAGACATCTAAAAGCTCTGCCTTTAGTCTCTCCACCATCGTGTAGCTTCCTCTATGCCTTGACCTCTCTCTGGCGGACTGCACCAGCCACTTGAGCGCAAGACTTATCTGCCTTCTTGGGGGCACTTCCACTGGCACCTGATAGGTTGCACCGCCTACCCTTCTGGGGCGCACCTCAAACTCAGGCTTTAGCTTGTCCACCACTTTATGTAGCAGTTCCACAGGATGGAGGTTTACCTCCTTTGCAGCAGACTCAAGGGCGGTGTAAACTATCCACTCCGCCACAGACTTTTTACCGCTCTCCATCACCTTGTTTATAAGTTTGTGGACCACCACATCGCCGTATTTTGGGTCCGGTGCTATCTCTCTCGGTGTAACTGAGCCCTTTCTTGGCATTACTTCTTACCTCCCTTTGCCTGTGCCTGTTGACCGGGCTTTGGTCTCTTGGCACCGTATTTGGACCTGGACTGTTTTCTGTTTGCAACGCCTGCGGTATCAAGAGCACCCCTCACTACCTTGTATCTCACACCGGGCAAGTCTTTGACCCTACCACCCCTCACCAGCACCAAAGAGTGCTCCTGGAGGTTGTGACCCTCTCCGGGTATGTAGGAGGTTACCTCTATACCGTTAGAAAGTCTTACCCTCGTCACCTTCCTGAGGGCGGAGTTAGGTTTTTTGGGTGTTACCGTATAGACCCTCACACACACGCCCCTCTTCTGGGGGTTGCCCTGAAGGGCGGGCGCCTTGCTCTTTTTCCTCCTCTGTTCTCTACCTTGCTTCACCAGCTGGTTTATGGTGGGCATACCTTAAACCTCCTAAGCTATTTATTATAGCATATCTTTCAAAACTTTTACCTTTTCCTCCTCCAGCACTTCTACCTCCGCATACTCCCAGAGACCTGTCCCTGCGGGTATGAGGTTTCCAATAATGACATTTTCCTTTATGCCCCTGAGGTCATCCACCTTGCCCTCGCAAGAGGCATCAGTAAGCACTTTCGTGGTCTCTTGGAAGGAAGCGGCAGATATCCAGCTACGAGAGGTGAGGGCCGCCTTTGATATGCTTACCAGTATAGGCTCCGCCTTGGGTATCTTTCCGCCCTCTTCCCTTATCCTTTCTATCTCCCTCTGGAGCTCTTCGCCTTCCACTTCCTCGTTGACAAGGAACCTGCTGTCTCCGGGGTCCACTATGCGCCTGCGCCTGAGCATCTGACGGATGATTATCTCAAAATGTTTGTCGTTTATGTCCACACCCTGCAGTCTGTAAACCATCTGAACCTCCTTGAGGAGGAACCTCTGAAGCTCATCCACGCCCTTTATCCTGAGTATCTCTTCTGGCACGGGCGTTCCATCAGTGATAGGGTCGCCCGCCTTTACCGAGTCACCGTTCTTAACGAGGAGGTGCTTACCCTTGGGCACGAAGTATTCCTTCTGTAGACCCGTCTCTTTGTTGTAGACAACCACCCTGTAACCCTTACCCTTTATCCTCACCTGACCCTCTATCTCCGCCTCTACGCTGTCCGTTATCCTTGCACCCTTCTGCACATACTGACCGTGGCTTACAAGAATATACTCGTCTCTCTTTATGTCGTGCTTTCTTGTCTCTCCGGTTTTAGGGTTGAAGAGTATAACCTCATCTGCGTCCTCAAAAATCCGGACTATGCCGTCTATCTCCGTAAGGATGGCAGGGTTTTTGGGTCTTCTTGCCTCAAAGAGCTCCTCAACTCTTGGAAGACCACCCACTATGTCCCGCACCTTTGCCATTTCCTTAGGTATCCTCGCGAGTATGTCCCCGGGTTGGACGCGGTAGTCCTTTATGAGATAATACTTGTGCTGTATCTCCGTGCCTTCGGATTCACTGCAGGTAGGGCAGACAAGCCATTCAAAGTAGAGCCTCTCCGCAGGTATGTTTATGATGGAGTTTACCGGAAGGTCGTAGGAAACCTCCCTGCCGTCCTCGGTGTGAACCACTATCTTTGGCGTGTGGAGCATGGCGTCCTTTGGTCTGGTGAAGGAAACTATGGTGGAGGTCTTGCCAGTGAGGGGGTCTCTCTCTTCCTTTACCGTTATGTCAAGGGCTATGTCCTTAAAGTCAACCCTTCCGCTTTCCTCCGCTATGATGAAAGTGTTGAAGGGGTCCCACTCCGCCAGCAGAGTGTTCTCACCCACTTCCTTGCCCTCCTCCACCAGTATGGAGGCACCGTAGGGGACCGCATGGCGTTCCACCATCCTGCCCTCTCCGTCCAAAATGCCTATAGCTCCGTCCTTGGAGATGTTTATGCTTTTACCCTCTCTGTTGGTTATGAGCCTTATGTTGTAGTACTTTACAACACCAGCCCTTTCGTTCAGTAGCTCACCCTTTACCCTCTCCGCGGTGGCCGCACCGCCTATGTGGAAGGTTCTCATGGTGAGTTGGGTGCCGGGCTCTCCTATGGACTGGGCGGCTATGATGCCAACTGCCTCACCTACGTCCACCAGCTTTCTCTGAGAGAGGTCCCATCCATAGCACATGGCACATATGCCGTGGGCAGACTCGCAGGTAAGAGGCGACCTAACCATAACCCTCTCTATACCCGCGTGCACTATCCTGTCCGCGAGCACCTCGTCCACTATCTGATTCCTCTGGGCTATTACCTCGCCTGTGTAGGGGTCCAGCACATCCTCCGCCAGCGTCCTACCCACTATCCTGTCCTTTAGAGATACCTTCTCCTCACCACCCTCTACTATGGCTTCCATCATTATGCCCTTGTAGGTGCCGCAGTCACTTTCCACTATGGTTATGTCCTGAGCCACATCTACAAGCCTCCGTGTCAGATAACCTGCGAAGGCGGTCTTCAGGGCTGTATCCGCAAGACCCTTCCTTGCACCGTAGGTGGATATGAAGTATTCAAGGACAGAAAGACCTTCTCTGAAGTTGGCTACGATGGGCGTCTCTATGAACTCACCCGTATGTTTTGCCATCAGACCCCTCATTGCAGCAAGCTGTCTTATCTGGTCTCTGTTTCCCCTAGCACCCGAGTTAGCCATCATGTATATGGGGTTGAAGATGCCCGTGTATACTTTTGCGCCCTCCTTTCTCGTGCCCTTCTCTATTTCCTCAAACATGGCTCGAGAAACCTTGTCAGTAATCTCGGACCAGAGGTCAATTATCCTGTTGTAGCGTTCCTTGGCGGTGATTATACCGTTCCTATGAAGCTCCGCTATCTCGTCCGTCTGCTCAAAAGCCTGAGAGAGCACTTCCCTTTTAACCTTTGGTATCTGCAGGTCCTCTACGCCTATGGAAACTGCAGCCCTCGTGGCTACGTTAAAGCCCAGTTCTTTGAGCTGGTCCAAGACCTGCGCAGTTTTTTCCATGCCGTAACGGTTGTATAGGCTGGCTATGAGCTTAGAAACCTTCTTTTTGTCCATAGGGTCGTTTACGAAGGGATGACCCTGAGGAAGAACGCTATTGAAGAGCACCCTTCCGGGCGTGGTTTCGATGACCTTTCCCTCCTCAAGCCTTAGCCTTATGCGGGCATGCATATCTACCCTTTTGTTTTCGAGGGCTAAGAGCACCTCCTCCCTGCTGAAGAAGAGCTTACCCTCACCCTTTACGCCTGGCACCTCCTGGGTCATGTAGTAGATACCCAGTATCATATCCTGAGAGGGCATGGTAATGGGCTTTCCGTGGGCGGGGGAGAGAATGTTTTGGGTAGAAAGCATTAAGATGTAGGCTTCCAGCTGGGCGGTTATACCCAGTGGCACATGCACTGCCATTTGGTCACCGTCAAAGTCCGCGTTAAAAGGCGGGCACACGAGGGGGTGTAGCTGTATAGCTTTTCCATCCACGAGGATGGGCTCGAAGGCTTGTATAGACATTCTGTGAAGTGTAGGTGCACGGTTGAGAAGCACTGGGTGCTGTTTTACTACCTCCTCCAAACACTCCCACACTTCGGGCGTTTTCTGTTCCACGAGCTTCTTTGCGTTCTTGATGGAGGTGGCATAACCCTTTTCCTCCAGCCTTCTGTATACGAAGGGTTTGAAAAGCTCAAGAGCCATTATTCTCGGAAGACCACACTGATGCATCTTTAGCTCAGGACCCACTACGATGACGCTCCTTCCAGAATAGTCAACCCTCTTACCAAGAAGGTTCTGTCTGAAACGCCCCTGCTTACCCCTTAGGTAGTCAGAGAGAGACTTTAGAGCCCTTCCGTTTTGAGTTACAACCCTTCCCCTCTTGCCGTTATCAATGAGGGCGGAGACCACTTCTTGAAGCATCCTCTTTTCGTTCCTTATGATTATCTCTGGAGCGTCCAGCTCTATGAGCCTCTTCAACCTGTTGTTCCTGTTTATTATTCTTCTGTATAGGTCGTTAAGGTCAGAGGTGGCAAATCTCCCACCGTCCAGAGCAACCAGTGGTCTGAGCTCGGGTGGCAAGACGGGCAAGACCTCAAGTATCATCCACTCGGGTCTGTTTCCGCTTTTGAGGAAGTCCTCCACCAGCTTCAAAACCCTGAGTATTTTCTTAACCTTTGATTCAGAGACTTCTTTCAGAACTGCGTTCCTTATGTCGCCCTTTATCTTTTCAAATACGGGCAAGTCCCTTTTCCCCTGACGCACCCTCTCATAGTAAACCTGAAGGGCATCCCTGCCCGTTATAAAACTCTCTCCCTGAAACTCGGATACAGAACCATCCTCTGGGTTCAGATAGAGCTCGCCTAACACTATCCTGTGCAAAACCTGCTCAAGGTTATAACCTTCAGGAACCTTCAGGTCAAGTCCGTAGAGCCTGAAGTCCTCTGCAAGCACCTTTATCATCCGCTCATAAAGCTTCCTGTATCTGTGGTAAAGTTCCTCCGAGAGGTCCTCAAAACCGAAGCTGTAAGGTCTTATTTCGTCTCTGAGCTTTCTGGCGTAGGTTTCAAGGTCAAGAGAGGAAAGGACCTTCTTTACTATCTCCGCACCCATGCCCCCTTCGTATTTGTGCTCAAGGCTGACCGCAAACTGTGCATTGTAAGTGTCTTCGTCCACCACATGGAGCCTCACAAACCTTACATTGCCCATTTCCTCTTTGAGAGGCAGAGTGTCCTCTTGCTGGGCAAAGCTCTTTTCCTCCTCCTCGTTCATAGGATACTCTATTACCAGATAGGACTCAAAGTATATAACCCTTTCAATGTCTCTTACCGACAGTCCCATAAGTGTGGCTATCTTTGAGGGCGTGCTTTTTAGAAACCATATGTGGGCAACAGGTGCAGCCAAGTCTATGTGTCCGAACCTCTTACGTCTTACGTAAGATTTGGTAACCTCCACGCCACATCGGTCGCATATGGTCCCCTCAAAGCGTTTACCCCTGTATTTACCGCACAGGCACTCGTAGTCCTTCACAGGTCCGAATATCTTGGCACAGAAAAGACCATCCTTCTCTGGCTTGTGGGTTCTGTAGTTTATGGTCTCGGGCTTTTTTACCTCCCCATAGCTCCAGCTCCTTATCTCCTCTGGGGAGGCAAGCATCAGCTTTATTCTTTCAAAGGGTAGAAGCCCTTTCCTCATGGTTGTTCCTCCTCAACTTCTATCTGGTCACAGGGCATACCCGCCCCGTTTTCGCACCTCACATCAAGACCGAGGGCTTTGAGCTCGCGCACGAGCACCCTAAAGGACTCGGGCACGCCCGGCTGATACATGTATCTGCCCTTGACCACAGACTCGTATACCTTTGTCCTGCCCTCTATGTCGTCAGATTTGACAGTGAGCATCTCCTGAAGGGTATGAGCCGCACCGTGAGCTTCCAGAGCCCAGACCTCCATCTCACCCAGTCTCTGACCTCCGAACTGAGCCCTTCCACCAAGGGGTTGCTGGGTTACAAGAGAGTATGGTCCCGTGCTTCTTGCGTGTATCTTGTCGTCCACCATGTGTATGAGCTTTAGCATGTGCATATAACCCACGGTAACTCTCATGTCAAAGGGTTCACCCGTTCTTCCGTCGTATAGCACCGTCTTGCCATCCTCGGGTAGACCTGCCATTCTAAGGAGCTCTCTTATGTGCTCCTCACTGGCACCCTCAAAGGCAGGGGTCGCCATGGGTATACCCTTTTCCGCGTAAAGGCTTATAACTTCTTTAAAGCTCTCCTCCTCAAGGTTTTGGAGGAAGTCCTCCACATACTTCTGGTTTTCTCCCTTTACATCGCCCACGCGGTAAACCTCTTTGAGGAAGTCTGTTAACTCCTGCCTATCCGCGCCATCCTCGATAAGCTCTCTAAGCCTTTTTCCAATCTCTCGAGAAGCCCAGCCCAGATGGGTTTCAAGTATCTGTCCCACATTCATACGCGAGGGGACACCCAGAGGATTGAGCACCACATCCACGGGAGTGCCATCTTCAAGGAAGGGCATATCCTCCACAGGAAGGACGACGGAGATAACCCCCTTGTTTCCGTGACGACCTGCCATCTTGTCCCCCACCTTTATCTTCCTCTTCTGGGCTATGTATACCTTGACCAAAGTGTGAACGCCAGGAGGGAGCTCGCTCTTTTTACCTATGGACTCCATCTTATCCTCGTAAAACTTCGTGACCATATCTACTTGAAAACGCGTCCTTTCTCTTACTTCCTTTATCCTCTGGCATAGCTCCGGGTCTTCAAAGAGGTTCTCGGGTTTGGTAACTATGTAGTTTAGAAGGGCTTCAAAAGCCTGTTCGTCCACAACCGCACCCTGCTTATAGGTCTTTTTCTTCACCGTTATCTCTTTGTCAAGAGCCCTTCCAAGCACAAGACTCTTGACCACATTGTTCCTACCTTCCACTATGAGCTTTTTCCTCTTTTCCAGCTCCTTTTCCAACTCCTCCTTCTCAGACCTCTCCACATGCTCCGCCAGATAGTTTCTCTTTTCGCCTGTCTTTCTTACAAATACCTTCACATCCACAACTACACCCTCAACGCCCGGAGGACACCTAAGAGAAGAGTCCTTTACATCTCTGGACTTCTCACCAAAGATAGCTTGTAGTAGCTTTTCCTCGGGCGTAAGCTGGGCTTCTCCCTTGGGCGTCACCTTGCCCACCAATATATCCCCGGGTTTTACGTAAGTGCCTGGCTTTACGATGCCAAACTCGTCTAAGTGTGCAAGAGCCCTCTCTGGCACTCCTGGTATCTGACGGGTTATCTCCTCGTTACCTATCTTGGTTTCTCTGGCTTCTACCTCCAACTCCTCTATGTGGATGGAGGTATAAACATCCTCCTTAACCAGCCTTTCGGATATGACGATGGCGTCTTCAAAGTTGTAGCCCCTCCAGGGCATGAAGGCGACCAATACATCCTTTCCAAGGGCAAGTTCGCCCATAAAGGTAGACTGCCCATCCGCCAAAAGGTCACCCTTTTGAACCCTCTGACCCTTCCTAACCACCGGTCTTTGGTTCACGCAGGTGTTCTGGTTCGTCCTTTCAAACTTCTTAAGCTCGTAAACATCTACACCTATGTCCGTGGGGTCTGCAAGGTTTACCTCCTCTGGGTTCACTCTCACCGTTATCCTTCTTGAGTCCACCTCCTCCACATAACCCCCTCTCTTTGCCAGCACCACCGCACCGCTGTCGAAGGCTACCTTTCTCTCCATACCGGTGCCTACGAGGGGCGAGGAGGTAAACATGAGGGGGACTGCCTGCCTTTGCATGTTGGAACCCATCAAAGCTCTGTTGGCGTCGTCATGCTCAAGGAAGGGTATGAGGGAGGCGGAGACAGAAATAACCTGCCGGGGAGAAACATCCATGTAGTGAACCTGCTCCGGCCTGACTATCTGAATATCGTTCTTGTATCGGGCGTAGACCCTGTCACTGCTTATTTTACCCTCTTCGTCGGTAGGTGTATACTGAGCTATGACGAAGTTTTCCTCCTCATAGGCCGCAAGGTATTCCACTTTGTCTGTGACCTTACCCCCTTCCACTCTTCTGTAGGGCGTCACTATAAAGCCGTATTCGTTGTTCTGGGCGTATACCGTCAGAGAGGTAACGAGCCCTATGTTCTGACCCTCAGGCGTTTCTATAGGACATATCCTTCCATAGTGAGAGGGATGCACGTCTCTTATCTCAAACTTTGCACTCTCTCTGGTAAGACCTCCGGGACCCAGCGCGGAGAGCCTCCTTTTGTGTGTTAGGGCGGAGAGGGGGTTTGTGTTGTCCAAATATTGAGAGAGCATGCCACCCTTCAGGAACTCGTAGAGAGCGCCGGTAAGATACCTGGGATTTAAAAGGTCCTGGGGCTTCAGGTTGGGGTCTTCGGGGTTTGCCACCGTGCATCTGTCCCTGAAGAACTTTTCCATCCTCGCTATGCCTATCCTTGCTTGGTTCTCCAAGAGCTCACCCACCGCCCTTATCCTTCTGTTGCCGAGGTAAGCTATATCGTCCTTCTTTTCCCTTCCGTATCTGAGGTTTACGAGATACTTTACCGTGTTCACCAGGTCAAGGGCACTAAGAAACCTTGCCTGTCCCTCCGTGTAGTCCCTTACCCTTATACTTTCCCTCTTCTTGAAGAGCTCGGAGAGTATCTCTTCGGTAAGGAGCGTTCCTACCTTGTAGCCTTCCACATCCTCCGCAAGGGCAAGGAGGGGTAGTTCGTGCAACCTCTCAACGTCTGCAGGTTTTAACTCTTTGGGTATTCTGTATACCTTGGCGTTGAGCTTTACCCTTCCTACCTTTGAAAGGTCGTAGCGGGTAAGGTCTTTAAAGTAGAGGTCAAAGTGAGACCTCGCCCTGCTTATGAGATGCTCCAGCTCCATCACCATAGGTTCTACAGCCCTCAACTTTTTGTATATATCCACGAGGGCGTAGTCCCTAAGGGTAAACCTGGCGGGTATCTTTAGAGGACTTCTTTTGTCTTGGTCCTTTGGTGCGGTCTCCGCCACAAGGGTTTCTATGAGGATTTTTCCGTAGGGGCTTTTGACCGCACTTTCCTTTGGAACTGCGGATATAAGGTCTATCTTTATCCTCTCGTCCTTTAGCAGTCTCTCCAGCTGGGAAAGCTCCTCAATAAACCTCTCTTCAATTATTTCCTCCTCCACTCCTCTTTCCTCTATCTTTGCCTTGTAACGAAGCACCGCAAACAGGTAGAAACCCTCAAGGTCCTCAAGCCTGTATTCTTCTCCGGTTGCTCTTTCAAAGATGTTACCCCCCTGAGCAAAAAAAGCCTTCGTATCCGGGTAGAAATGCTTGAGTATGTCGTAGGCGGTTTCAAGCCCAAGAGCTCTAAGTATGAAGGTGCTACCTACCTTCCTCCTGTCTATCCTTGAGGTCAAAAGGTCTGTGGTGCTGGAAAGCTCAAACTCCACCCTTGGACCCTTATCGGGTATGATGCTTGCCCTGTATATCATCCTTATTATGGTCGTTTCCTTCTGGCGTTCCTCCTTTTCCTCAAAGAAGACACCGGGAGACCTTATGAGCTGGTTTACCACTATCCTTTCACTACCGTTTACTATAAAGGAGCCCACCTCGGTCATCATAGGCACTTCGCCAAAGTAGACCTTTCTGGGCTCACTGACCTTCTCACCCTTCTTCGTCTTTGTTTTGAGCCTGACCATGACCCTCAGGGGAAGAGAATAGGTAAAGCCCTTTACCTTACATTCCTCCTCTGTATACTTTTCCTTATAAACCAGCAGGGTTTCACACTTAGGACAGTTGACGCCGTAACCCGCAAGAAAACTCTGGTCCATGTAAGCCTTATAACCGCACTTGTTACATTCCCAGTCACCCACCTCGTAGCCCAAATATTCAAGGGTTATCTTCTCGTCGGGGTCTTTGAATGGGTAAGAGGTGGAAAAGACATACTCCAGACCTTTTTGCTCTCTTGCCTGTGGGGGTGTATAGAACTGGAGGAAGGATTCAAAGGATTCCTTTGGAAGGAAAAGCAGATGGGGTGGGCTTACAAGCTCCCTTCTCCTGCCAAAAAACTTTCTTGGTAAGGGGGTGTTTTTTCTCATGCCTTTAACCCTCTCTTCTGACGTAAACCTATAATTATACATTACATATAGTGGTATGTCAACCTGCAAAAACAAAATACCCCCTGCTCAAGCAGGGGGTAGCCCTCCTTACACCCGTCTTATGCATAACCCTTTACTTTATCTCAACCTCCGCACCTGCCTCCTTCAGCTTTGCCGCTACCTTCTCCGCCTCCTCCTTCGGTATGCCTTCCTTTACAGGTTTTGGAGCTCCTTCAACCAGGTCCTTGGCTTCCTTTAAACCAAGTCCTGTCAGCTCTCTGACCACCTTTATGACGTTTATCTTGTTGGCGCCGGCGGACTTGAGAATTACGTCAAACTCCGTCTTCTCTTCTACCGGCGGTGCTCCTGCTGAGGGTGCTCCTGCAACCGCTGCTGGGGCAGTTGCTACCATGGCTGCAGAGACTCCAAACTTCTCCTCCAGCTTTTTTACGAGCTCGGAAACCTCGAGCAGGGTCATACTGCCTATGGCTTCCACTATTTCGTCAATGGTAAGTGTGGCCATCTCTATAACCTCCTTTAAGATTTTTTCTCTTCAATAGCTTTGAGTGTGAGCACCAACTTTTGGGGTGCGGACTTGAGAGCCATCACCAGGGCGTAGATGGGTCCCTGTATAGCCCCCATAAGCCTTGATATCAGCACCTCTTTTGGTGGAAGCTCCGCAAGAGCCTGCACCTCCTGAGGCTTTAAGAACCTACCCTGCATGTATGCCCCTTTTATCTTGGACAGAGGCTTGTCTTTGTCCACCTCTTTCATAAAGTCAAAAATCACCTTAGCCACCTTAACTGGGTCACCGTAGGCGAAGGTCAGAGCGGTAGGGCCGGTAAGCACCTCCCTGTGGTCCCGCATGACCGTCTTCATAAAGGCTCTATAAAAGAGAGTGTTTTTGCCTACCAGCACTTCTCCTTCTCCTTCCTTCACCTGAGCTCTAAGTCTGGTCATTGCTTGAGCGTCAATGCCCGTAAAGTCAAAAAAGATAACCAGACTTGACCTCTCTATTCTGTCACCGTAGGCATCCACAACCTTTCCTTTTCTCTCCCAGCTTCTTCTCATACCTACCTCCTTCTTAGGCTACCATTTCCTGCAGTTTTCTAAGTGTGGTGGACACATCCACCTTCACAGAGGGGCTCATAGTTAGCGAGAGGGCTATACCCTTCACATACTGACCCTTTGCACCTGAGGGTTTTGCCTTCACCACTGCGTCGATGGCGGTGTAAATGTTTTGCAAGAGCTTTTGTTCCTCAAAGGACACCTTACCCACCGGCATGTGCAGGTTACCCGTCTTGTCAACTCTGAACTCAACCCTTCCCTTCTTGGCTTCTTCTATAGCCTGCCTAAGGTTAGTGGTTACGGTGCCAGTTTTAGGATTTGGCATCAAACCCTTAGGACCCAAAATCTTACCCAGTTTTGCCACTTTGGGCATGGTTTCGGGCGTTGCTATAACCACATCGTAGTCCACCCACTCCTCTTTGGCAATCTTGTTTATAAGGTCTTCACCGCCCACATAGTCCGCACCTGCCTCTCTGGCTATCTTCTGATACTCACCCTCCGCAAGCACCAACACCTTCAGCTCTCTTCCAAGTCCGTTGGGCAGAACCACAGAACCCCTTACCATCTGGTCCGCATACTTAGGGTCCACACCCAACCTCATGGCAAGCTCCACCGTCTGGTCAAACTTTGGACCACACTCGGCGTGCAACCTTTTGAGAACTTCCACTGCACCCTCTACGGTGTAGAGGGTACTCTTGTCAAAAAGCCCAAGACACTTCTGGTATCTCTTTCCTCTCTTCATGGCTCTACTCCTTCCATCCTTCCACTTCTATGCCCATGCTTCTGGCTGTGCCTACCACCTGACTCATGGCAGACCTTAGGTCTTTCGTGTTCATATCCTTGAGTTTTATCTTAGCTATTTCCTCCACCTGCTGGAGGGTCACCTTACCCACTTTCTGCTTTTTTGGGTCCGCAGAACCTTTCTGAAGCTTTGCCATTTTCCTAAGAAGGTAGGACACAGGAGGGGTTTTTAGGATAAAGCTGAAGCTCCTGTCTTGATATATGGTTATGACCACAGGCACCACCGTTCCCGGCTCAAAGTCTTTACTGGCGGCGTTAAACTGCTTTACGAACTCCATTATGTTAACACCATGCTGACCCAAGGCAGGTCCCACAGGGGGTGCAGGGGTAGCCTGCTGGGCAGGAAGCATAAGCTCTACCTTTGCGGTAACCTTTTTCATACTATTCCTCCTTCCTGAGATTAGAAGCGATGGTCAACAGCATCTCCATAATCATGTCTATCCTTTGATTGATGTGCCTGAACTCAGCCCTCACCTCGTCCTGAAACCTTTCCTGTCTTTCCTCAAGCCTATGGATTTGTCCAAGAAGCTCTTGCTTGTCTTTTTCCTGTTTTTCCTCAAGCCTATGGATTTGTCCAAGAAGTTCTTCCTTGTTTTCCTTAACTACCCTAAGAAGCTCCTGCTTATCATTTTCCTGTTTTTCTTCAAGCCTGCGGATTTGTCCGAGGAGTTCATGTTTGTCTTTTTCTTGTTTTTCCTCAAGCCTGTGGATTTGTCCAAGAAGTTCTTCCTTGTTTTCCTGAAAGACCTTAAGGAGCTCTTGTTTATCCTTTTCCTGCCTTTCTTCAAGTCTATGGATTTGCTCAAGAAGCTCCTGCTTGTCTTTTTCTTGTTTTTCCACTATCCACTGAGTTCGCTCTTCTATAAGCTTATATATGGTCTCAAGGGTAATCTTTTTTACCATACCACCTATCCACTCTCTCATAGCTTCTCCACCTGAGAATAATCTAATTCCACGGGTGTGAGCCTACCGAAGATGCTTACCAACACTACCACTTTCTCTTTTTCGGGATGCACCTCTTCCACCGTGCCAGTAAAGTTCATAAAAGGACCTTCTATGACCCTGACCTGGTCGCCCTTCTCGAAGAGCACCCTGACGGGTTTTATACCCTTTTTCACAAAGGCTATTATCCTCTCCACTTCCTTTTCGTCGAGGGGTGCAACTTTTCCACCTACGAGAACGGGTTTGTATACGTGGGGCGTTTTCTCTATGGCACGCATGAGAGAGTCGTTCATAACTGCCCTTATGAGGAGATATCCAGGAAACATCTTGGATTCAAGAATTATCTTCGCCTCAGTTTTGTTTTCCTTGCAAGATATCTTCTGCCCAGGCTTGGATATGGGCGGTGCCTCTGCGCAGAGGTCTCCTTCTACGCTTTCCACCACCTTCACTTCTCCGTTCTCTATCCTAAAAGTGGTTACGCCTTTTTTGCCAAGCACACTTATATCTCTGTTGTTACCACGCAAAGAGAGACGGTATTTTTCCTTACCCATCGTCTTTATAACCACCTTCTCCTCTGCGGGCACAACTACATCCTCCACCTGCCTCAAAATGCCCTCAAGCTCAAGGACTTTGAGGAGGTTTTCCCTTGCGGTAGCCTCCTTGCCCGCCTCAACCTGTAAAGCATACCACTTAAAATCGTCCATCCTTAACCCCTCAAAGAGAGTAGAAAATGTATAAGCCTTGTAAACACTAAGTCAAATACCCACAGGCTTATGCCAAAAGCCAAAGAGAATATTATAACACTAACCGTGGCTTTTACCACGAGGTTTCTACCCGGCCAAGAAACCCTATCAAGCTCTTTCCTTACGCTCTTTATAAACTCCTTTAGCCTTTCCATTTTTCCTTCCTGCGGGGCGCGGAGGACTCGAACCCCCAACCGCGGGATTTGGAGTCCCGCGCTCTGCCAATTGAGCTAGCGCCCCTATTTTATCTCTCTGTGCACTGTGTGCTTTTTGCACCACTTGCAGTATTTTTTGAGCTCCATTCTCTGAGGATGCTTCTGCTTGTTCTTGGTTATAGAGTAGTTTCTCCTTTTGCACTCAGTGCAAGCCAAAACAACTACTTCTCTCACTGTAGCCATCTTCTATACCTCACTCTATGATTTTAGTGACCACACCAGCACCCACAGTCCTACCACCCTCACGAATGGCAAACCTAAGCTGTT
>JANWWH010000079.1 GCA_025056375.1 Aquificaceae bacterium | reverse complement strand
CAGACATGCTCTGCCAGCTTTCCTGCAAACACTCAAGTGACTCTCTCCGCAAGCCCTGCTCAAGGCTCAACGTTTGCGGGATGGGGTGGTGATTGTGCGAACTGCGGTAGCAATACTCAGTGTCAGATTACTATGAGTGCTAACAGAACTTGCACCGCTACTTTTAACCAAGCACCTCCGCCTACCTATACTGTAACCGTTAACTCTACAGGCACTGGCACTGGCTCTATAAGCTCAAGCCCTGCTGGTATAAGCTACAGCTATCCACCTACCAACACAGGCTCAGCCAACTTCAATCAGGGCTCTACAGTAGTAATCACCGCCACTGCCAACTTAGGCTCTACGGTGAGCTGGAACGGCACGTGCACCGCTGCAGGTGGTGCTGAACAGGTGGTAAGTCCTACGGAGATAAGATGCACCTTCAACAACCTAAACTCCGACAAGACCATAACTGCCACCTTTACCGCTGCTCCTGTTACTTACACTCTCACCGTAAACAGACAAGGCAATGGCTCTGGCACAGTGA
>JANWWH010000078.1 GCA_025056375.1 Aquificaceae bacterium | reverse complement strand
GTCTTCGACCTTGAACATGAACTCGACGAACGAGAGCGAATCGACGCCGAGCGTATCGAACGTCGCGTTGGGGTCGAGCTTGCCGACGTCGATTCCGAGCTCTTTCGCCGCGAGGTCCTTGATTCGAGCGAGCGTGTCCATGGGCGGCTGCAAGGTTCGGGCAGCCGATTATATCGGCTGCGCGGTCGCGCCGCACTCGCGCCGCCCGCGGCGCGGCGGCGACGCCCTCGCCCCTCTGGTGCCGGAAGAGAGACTCGAACTCTCACGCCCTCGCGGGCGGCGGATTTTGAGTCCGCTGCGTCTGCCAGTTCCGCCATTCCGGCGCGATCGCCCATTCTATAATTCCGCGCCCCGATGCGCGTCTCGGACTTCGACTACGAGCTGCCGCCCGAACTGATCGCGCAGCAGCCGCCGCCCGAGCGCGGTGCGAGCCGCCTGCTCTACCTCGACGCCTCGAAGGGCACGCTCGCCGACCTCGCGTTCGCCGACCTGCCGACGCTGGTCGGCCCGCAGGACGCGGTGGTGCTGAACGACACGCGCGTCATCAAGGCGCGGCTGTTCGGCCGCAAGACGAGC
>JANWWH010000077.1 GCA_025056375.1 Aquificaceae bacterium | reverse complement strand
ATTACGTTTCTGCGTTTTGATTTATATGAATATCTGGGTGTTGTGGTAAAAAGGATTTCCTGTTAGGTAACCTTGACTTAGTTGTTTTTTCTTTATGCAGTCCCCTTTGAAGCGGGGCGAGTTGCAACCCTAACCCCATATAAGCCTAAAGGCTTTGTCATAATAACTTGACTCCACGGGTTTCTTTTCGTACCTCAAGCCATGACTTGGCAAGTATGTGAGCGGTGTAAAGTTTGAGAACATACGGAAGGAGCTGATGTTCAAGGTAATGATAGCGAGTGGTAGTTTGGTAGCGTTAGTAGAGTGAGTTGAGGTTATAGTCATTTTATGGAGGTGAGTAGTGAGTGAGGGGTTGAGGGTGTGATGAAGGATACTTAAACCTCATCTGACACAGCAATAAATAGAGCTCTTTCAAGCTGGTTGTATAATATATAGAACTTTCCATGGTGCTGGGTTTACTTAGGGTAGAGCTATTTCTACCAGAGAACGGCTCTTTAAAGGAGAAGAGATATTACTTAAGGTCTATAAAGGACAGGGTTAGGTCTTATTACAACGTGTCTGTGGCTGAGACAGACCATCACGAGCTGT
>JANWWH010000076.1 GCA_025056375.1 Aquificaceae bacterium | reverse complement strand
TATCTCAAAAACCGCAGAAATTTGTGAGAAGGTCTTCAACATAAAGGAATACCACACAATAGTGGCAGATGCCACAGGATTTGGATACGACGATACGGTAAAGCTTAGCTATCTCAGAGGAAGACAGATAAGAGAGGTAAAATCACACGTAAAGACAGAAGTTCTGATAGGAGTAAGGGGCAAGAAGAAGATAGTTATAGGAGTAGCTGTTGATGGGGCGTATTCTGACGAGCTGAAACTTTTGTGGACGATACTTGATAAGGTAAAGTTGAAAGCTCAGCACTTTTTGGCTGATGGATACTACGATAGTGTGAAGTTGATAGAGTATTTAGAGAAGAGGCAGATAAAGTGCGTAATTCCGATAAGTGAGACGATAAGGCAGGGGGTTAGGAATGCCTACAGGAAGTTGGTAAAGAGCAGGTATGAAGACGAGAGGTATTACAGGAGGATGTATAAGCGTGGCAGGTATAAGGTGGAGCAGTTATTTGGCAACGTGAAGATGGCTTGGGGTGACAGAGACAGGACGAGGATATACGAGCTTGCGAGGCTTTTTGTGATGGTTTAGACAGAGCGCAAGGATTTTAAAGGATTT
>JANWWH010000075.1 GCA_025056375.1 Aquificaceae bacterium | reverse complement strand
AGACCCACGTACTTGTACCAGCATAAACCCCTTCCTGCTTCCACCGCAACCCTTTTTCTGACCTCTGGTGGAAGAACTCTTCTTTTGTATTCCTCTTCTTGGGTTTCAAAGACTTCAAAGCTTGCCATGTTTACAACTCTGACTCTAAAACCCTCTTCTTTTAGCCTTTCACCTGCCTTTAGGGCTGGATGCACCTCAGAACCGCTCGCCATGATTATAAGCTCTGGCTCTTCTGTGTCCAGCAGAATGTAAGCCCCTTTTCTTATACCCTCTGCGGATGGGTACTTAGACCTGTCTATGAGAGGTAGCTTCTGCCTTGTAAGTATTAGGGTTGTCGGACCAGTTTTTCTCTCTATTGCCATCTGCCAAGCAAAAGAAGTCTCATTAGCGTCCGCAGGTCTTATAACCCAAAGGTTGGGAATGAGTCTCAGAGAACTTAGCTGTTCCACCGGCTGGTGGGTAGGTCCATCCTCCCCAAGACCAATAGAGTCGTGGGTAAAAACATAAACAACCTGAAGCCCAGCCATGCTGGCAAGCCTTATGGTAGGTCTCATATAGTCAGAAAAGACGAGAAAAGTTCCTCCATAAGGTAGCAATCCCCCGTGATAGGCCATGCCGTTCAGGATTGTTCCCATACCATGTTCTCTCACGCCAAAGTGTATGTTTCTACCCAAG
>JANWWH010000074.1 GCA_025056375.1 Aquificaceae bacterium | reverse complement strand
GGAGACTAGTAACCTATACTCAAGCTTAAAAAGCCTAAAACTTAGTATAAAAGGGCTCACCTTTCGGGGAACTTTTGACAGCACTATTTCTAAGGCGAAGGTGGCTAAACTCTATGAAACAATACACCCGTAAGGTATATGTTTGGATTATATTAAATATTCATGCTGGCGGATATAAAAGAAAAATTAGAGTTATTGAAAGAAAAGTTTGAGGATGTGAAGGTTACTTTCAACCCTCAAGCTCTGAAGGAAGAGCTGGAAAAAATAGACAGGAGTATGTCCTCTGCGGATTTCTGGAATGACCAAGAAAAAGCCAAGAGCATAACCCAAAGAAGAAGATGGTTGGAGGAAAACCTAAGCAACATCCAAACTATAGAAAAGACCTTAAGGGACGTGGAGGAGCTTGCGCAGGTTACGCAGGAAGAAGACCTTGAAACCCTTCAGATGCTCCTCGAGGAAATACAGGGGATTGAGAAGCCCATAAAAGAATTAGAGATAAAAGCCTTTTTATCTGAGGAAATGGACTCAAAAAACGCCTATCTTACAATTCAGGCAGGTGCTGGGGGCGTAGAGGCATGTGACTGGGCAAGCATGCTTCTGAGAATGTACAAAAGGTGGGCGGAAAGGCACGGCTACGAGGTAGAGGTGGTTGACATAAACCCAGACGATGTGGCGGGCATAAAG
>JANWWH010000073.1 GCA_025056375.1 Aquificaceae bacterium | reverse complement strand
ATTTTCTAAGGAAAACTCACCCATACCGTGCAGGTATGTGTTGTTGGACTCGGAAAGGTCCGCAGAGCCACCAAAGAGAAGGGGCATATGGGGGGCTATAGCGTTTAGCACCTTACCGCTTGCTTGACGCGTTGCCATAGGCTCGGTAAAGACGGGTATGTGCTTTTTATACTCCTCTCCCCATTCTTTCTTAAAGGAATTTAAAAGGAGCTGTGCAAGCTCTGGATACTTTTCTTTGTAAGCATCAAAAAGCCTTTCCCACTCTTTTTGGAGCTCTTGACCTTTTCTTCTCTTTTGCTCTCTGTATGCATAGACCTCCTCTGGCACGTAAAAGTCTTCCTCTGTCCAGCCGAGGTTTCTCTTGGTCTGCAGGGCATTTTCTCTGCCCAAGGGTGCACCGTGAACGCTGGCATCGTCCTGCTTGGGAGAGCCATAGCCTATGTGAGTTCTTACAGATATAAAGGAAGGCTTTTCCTTCAGCTCTATGGCTTTCCTTATAGCTTCTTCTATTTTCTGAAGGTTGTAGCCATCCTCCACGTGCTGGACAAACCAGCCAAAGGCTTCAAACCTTTTGCAAACATCCTCAGACCATGAGAGAGATGTAGGACCGTCTATGGAAACTCTGTTGTTGTCCCAGATTACTACGAGCTTGTTTAACTTCCAGTGTCCTGCCAGCTCTCCCACCTCGCAGGATACACCCTCCATAAGGTCTCCGTCGCTCACAAGGGCAAAAGTATAGTGGTCTATGATAGGAAAACCCTCACGGTTAAAGTAGCTGGAAAGATACTTCTCCGCCAAAGCCATACCTACTGCGTTTCCTATGCCTTGACCTAAGGGTCCAGTGGTGGCTTCCACGCCTGGGGTGAGGAAGTTCTCGGGATGCCCCGGGGTTATGCTGTGGAGCTGTCTAAAGCTTTTGAGGTCTTCCAAGCCTATATCGTAGCCCATGACAAAAAGCAAAGAGTAGAGCATAGCGCTGGCATGCCCTGCGGACAGCACAAACCTGTCCCTGTTTATCCATTGGGGGTCTGATGGGTTAAACCTCAAAAACCTGTCAAAGACAAGATAGGCTATATGGCTGGCACCGAGGGGCATACCGGGATGCCCTGACTTTGCCCTTTCCACTTGGTCAACGCTGAGA
>JANWWH010000072.1 GCA_025056375.1 Aquificaceae bacterium | reverse complement strand
TTAGAAAACTCCTACATTCCTCTTCTCCCGCAGGATAGACCTCGCCTACATGAGACATAGGTCTTAAGCCCCTCTGGAGTAGCTTTTTCTTTTCTTCTGTCAAAGCCAGGTGGAAGTTTTCGTTATCAAGGAGTAGAGCGCTGTCAAGCTTTTTTATGAACTCCAAGAGCTCTACATCTCCAAGCAGGTAGCCCGTCCTTTTGAAAAACTCTCCTTTTACCTCCAATAAGTCCCTCGAGCCATCCATTAAAGAAAGAAGGAGCAATGCGGGGTAAGAGACAACAAGACCCTCAGAAAGGTCAAAGGGGTCTCTTATCCAGAAGCGGTCTCCAAGGGGCTGGAGGTCAAGGGGTCTTAATTTAGGCTTCATCCAAAGACTAAAATCTCCTCTTCCAGAAACTTATCCTCCTGCAGTTGCCAGCTTCTGTAAGATACCACCTTACCCTTGCTTACCGAGAGGATAATGTAGGAGAAACCCTCAAAGGCTCTTTCCAGGTCAAACTGCGAGGGTCTGTCGGGATGGTCAGGATGAGAGTGATACACGCCCACTATGTCAAGGTTGAACTCTCTCGCCCTCTTTTCCGCTTTGAGGTAGTCCTCTGGTCTTATTTCATATCTATCCTGCTTTCTATCGGGGTTTGCGTTGGGCGTTTCGTAAGCACCAAAGACTGTCCTTAGGCTACCCTCAGACTTTCCAAGGAGAAGACCGCAGGTCTCGTAGGGGTAATCCCTCTCCGCCTGGTCTATTATCTTCTGTAGTGCAGAGCCTTTAATCCTGAGCATTTTCACACCATGGCATACTGAAGGAGGAGCTCCGCTATCTGCACCGCGTTGGTAGCGGCACCCTTTCGGATGTTATCCGCAACCACCCACAGAGATAGCCCGGGTTCAAAGACCAGGTCCTTCCTTATCCTGCCCACGAAGACCTCATCCCTACCCTCTACATCCACGGGAAGGGGATACTCCTTTTTATCTGGCTCATCTACCACCACCACACCCTTTGCCCCCCTGAGGAGCTCTCTGGCTTCCTCTGGTAAAAGTTCACCCTTTAGTTGTAGGCTTATGGCTTCCGAGTGTCCGTAGAATACTGGCACTCTCACGCAGGTGGCGGACACCCTTATATGAGGGTCATGGAGTATCTTACGCGTCTCGTTGAGCATCTTGAGCTCTTCCTTCGTGTATCCTTGCTCGGTAAAAACATCTATCTGCGGTATCGCATTAAAGGCTATCCTCTTAGGCAAGCTAACCGCCTGCGGAATTTCTCCACCTTCACACCAAGCCTTTGTCTGTTCCAAGAGCTCCTTTATAGCCTTTGCACCCGCACCAGATACGGACTGGTAAGTGGAAACCACCACTGCGGATATACCTACCGCATCGTATATAGGCTTGAGGGCAACGAGCATCTGTATGGTTGAACAGTTGGGGTTTGCGATGATGCCTTTATGTTCTTTCACATCTTCTGGGTTGACCTCTGGCACTACCAAAGGCACATCTGGCTCGAGCCTCCAGGCGGAGGAGTTGTCTATGACCACCGCACCCTCAGAGGCAAACTTTGGTGCGTATTCTCTGCTTATAGAAGAGCCCGCAGAAAACAGGGCTATGTCTATACCTGAAAAGCTGTCTCTTTTGTTAAGGGCTTGCACCCTTACCCTTTCACCCCTAAAAGACATCTCAAGCCCCTCAGACCTTTCAGAGGCGAAAAGTTCCAGCTCTTCCACAGGGAACTCTCTCTCTTCAAGCACTTTTAGAAAGGTTCTGCCCACCTCACCGGTAGCACCGACCACCGCTACTCTGTAACCCATGCTTATAATTATAAGCCATGCTGTATCTCCTTATATGTCTTGCCTTTCTCAGCCTCATACCCAACCTTCACCGCTACCCCTTCAAGAACGAGGAATCTCTCCGACACCTGATAGCCTTTGAGATGTGGCACTCGGGGAACTACCTACAACCTACTCTTTTCGGCGAACCCTACTTTAACAAACCCCCTCTCTTCAACTGGCTTATTAGCCTCTATTCCTTCCTCTTTCCTTGGAGTGAGTTCACTGGAAGGATGGTGAGTCTAACCTCTCTTTTTTTCGCAACGCTTTTAACCGCCCTCCTATCTTATCTCCTTTTCAAAAAGCCTGAGCTTTCTCTTCTCTCCGCCCTGATTTTTCTTACCTTTGGGAATGTGCTTTTTTTCTACGGTTATCTTGCGGAGATAGACATCACCCTTACTCTCTTCCTACTATCCTCCTTGCTCTCTCTCTACCTGTGGTGGGAAAGGGAAAAACCAGTCTTTGGG
>JANWWH010000071.1 GCA_025056375.1 Aquificaceae bacterium | reverse complement strand
AAAAGCCCAGCCTTGTCCTCAAAGAGCTCTTTAGCCCTAAGGTATATGGCGTTGGCTGATGTCCTTATAGGAATGGTGTAAAAGCCCTTCCCCTCAAGAAATAAGAACCCTGCTTCTGTCTTCCCGTAGCCGGTTGGTGCGGTTACCACGAGGTTTTTATCCCTGTTTTGATAAACCCAGCTTTGTAAGTCGTTCAGCTGAAAACCCTTCTTTTCCCTTATACTCTCAGCTACTCTGTCGGTAGGCTCTCCTTCAATAACATCTATCCAACTGTTGCTACTGGAATGGTCTATGCGCAGGAGAAGACCCTTCAAAAGCACGTAAAACCTGCAAATCTCATCCTCGCCCCCTATTAGAGTTAAAGCCTCGTATTCTGACCTTCTTAGAAGCTTCTTGAGCCATGCGGGCATTGAGAGCTGAAACTCATCCTCAAGCACCTTCTCTACCTTTCTCGCCACATCCTCTCCTGTCTCCGTATCGTGGTGATGAATTATGGCAAGGGCAATAAGGTCTCTTAAAGGTTCTTCCAACGAACTTTCCATAAAAGCAGGAGAAAGGAGGTTGTGTTTTACCCTTTCCACGGTGCACTTATCGCCGTAGCTCCGGTTACGGAGGACTTCTCTTTGAAACTTGCAGTGGAGCTTACCATAATCGTGATACTCACAGGCGAGTTCAAGAGCCCTCCAGAGCTGGTTTCTGTATTCCTCCGGGCAAGCGCGCTCTATTGCCAGTCCGTATAGCTCCCTTAGTCTTTTGAGATTATCCAGTAGCCTGTCCGTATGCTCTCTTATAGTAGTGCCATCACTCTTGGCCCACGCCTTCTTGAGCTTCTCCCTCAGGCTCAAGGTTTCCCTCCTTCCCGTTTAGTCCTATCAGAAAGGCATAGGCTATTCTCTCAAGACCACCTTCTTTGAGGGCGTTCAGGAAAACGGGAGGAATAGGCTTTTCCACTTCAAGGAAAGCTCTTATAAGGTTCTGGGAAAAGTGGTCGGCATCCTTTCGCCTGACAGCTTCCAGCAGACGATAGGAGAGCGTCTCCACCTTTTTGGAAGCCCTTTCGCTTCCCAAGCTTTCTCTGTAGGCATTGGCGAGCTTTTTCCCCTCTACAAAAGCCCAGTTTACTTCCTTACTTACATCCCTTTCCATGTTCAGCACCTCCTGAAAGTTTATTAAGTAAAGAAAACTTGCGTAAAGCCCCTTTCTCCCAAAGTCTATAAGCCTACCCTCCGGCGTGCTGGTATCTATGTCTTTATAACTGTCCGCATACAGGTATCCTGACACTATACGGTAGAGCATCTGATACAAGCTTCTGCGATGGTATATGTATTGGAGAAAAAGGTCAAAGATAGGGTTTAGCCCCTTTGGGTAGTCTTCTATCTTTTCCCTCATAGCCTTTGCCAACTCTGGACTAAGGCTAAAGGTGTGTATGTTGCTTTTAGCGTCGCCTACCACCTGCACTTCAACCACATATATGTTCTTCAGTGCCCAGTCCGCTTTGGAGCTCTCTATGCCCTTTGCTACCTCCACGAGGCTCTCCATGAGCAAGTCCTTGGTTATCCACCTTCTCTCCCGCAGGTTTCTGTTTATCCTAAGCATGTCCTGAACCTTTTGGGGTATGTAAACAAAGAGAAACCTTTTGTCTCTTGGCACTTTTGTAAAGCCAAAGCTGGCCATGTATATGAGCTTCTCGCACTCTTTACACAGGTGCATAGTGTTTTTGCCCTTGTAGAAGAAGTTGCTCAGGGTCTCAGGGCTTGCGGACAGGGGCGTGAAGTTCACCGCATCAAAGGTTCGGTAGGCTGGTCGCTTCCTACAGAAAAAGCAGGTAGGAGCGTTTGCAGGAACTTTTTGAGAATCAATCTTCGCAAAGGCTTGCCCTATAGCTCGCTTTATGACGGGTATAATCTGACTTTCGTAGGTCTTCCATTCCGTGGTAACAGGTTTTTTTTGAGCTCTTCAGGGGTGTTTCCGTATCTTTTTAACAGAGACATGTTTATGTCATCTATCTCTCTTATGTAGCTTGCGGAGGGGTTGGTAAGGTAAGAGTTGGTGTAAAAGTTGGCGAGTTTGGAAAGCACTACCAAGTTGTAAGGGTTCTTTATTTTCTTTTTCTTCTTTAACTCATCTAAAGTCCCGCCCTCTAAGTTTTCCAAGCTACTTTTTACCACCTCTTCAAAGTCCTGCAGAAGAAAGTCCGCATACAGCTCTGGCACCTTTTGCCACACTTCTGTTGGAACTTCCAAGACTCTCTCACGGAAATACTTTTTTGGGTCATCGTTTGCGTGCTCCAACACGCGGGCAAAACCCACCGCAGAAGAAGCCATCAGCCAGTTGTCTATGTAGAAGTCAACCATAGGGGCGTTCCTCCTTCCTTCTCTATGTATAGCTCCCCTTC
>JANWWH010000070.1 GCA_025056375.1 Aquificaceae bacterium | reverse complement strand
TGATAAAAAGCGGTCAAAACTTCCTTACTATCACTTATTCCCCATATATCACCTTTAAAGAATTGCTGTTACATGCCACTGGCTTTTTTGTAGCCTTCGTCCTTTACAGGCTTCTCGATAGAAGAAGATTGGTAGCTTTGCTCTATTTCTTCATAGCCCTTGCTATCTTTGAGTCTCTTTATGGCATTTATCAGTTTGTCTTGCAGTATCCGGGCGTGCTTTGGGAGAAGGTTCATTTTGCAGGAACCGCAAGGGGCACATTTATAAACAGAAACCATTTTGCTGGCTTTCTTGAGCTTACCACCTTTTTAACCATAGCTTACATGCTCAGTTTAGGTAGGTGGAAGGAGGAGTTCTCCTTTAAAAACCTTATATCCTCTGAGCATATGTATAAGCAAATGGTCCTTCTTTTTATTTCTGCAACCATGGTGACTGCTCTCCTGCTTTCTATGTCAAGGGGGGGTATAGTTTCTTTTCTGGGTGGTCTGGTCTTCTTTGTTACTCTTATAGCCATAAAGCTCAGGTCATACAGACACAAAAAGGAGGGTGGGGTTTATGAATATGTTCTGCTGCTCCTTCTCAGCCTTGTGGTTATCGTGATGTCTTGGGCTTCTATAGGATATATCCAAAATAGGTTTATGAAGGCCGAAGAGGATGCTCAAAGCAGAATCTCCGTATGGCTCGACTCTATAAAGGGTATAAAAGAGCATCCTCTTTTAGGAACGGGTGGTGGCACTTTTGAATATGCTTACTACATGTATAAGGAGAGAAACAAAGAGAGCCTGATATACGAGCATGCCCACAACGACTACATTGAATATGCAGTTGAAACTGGTCTCGTAGGAGCTTTTCTGTTCTTTCTACCCTTTTTCCTGTTCTTGTTTCTTGGTATAAGGAAACTGATTAGTCTAAGCCTAAGAACAAGCAGTTTAGAGTTTTTCTCGCTACTCGCCTGTATTACGGGCATTTTTTCTATACTTGTCCACTCTCTTGTGGATTTTAATCTGCAAATACCTGCCAATCTTTACCTTGCTTATGCTTTGGTTGGAATAGGAGGTGCTATCCTTCATGATAGACTTGCATTGTCACATACTTCCGGGGGTTGATGACGGACCAAGGACCTTTGAAGAAAGTCTTCAGATGCTAAGAATAGCAAAGTCTGAAGGCATAAGAGTTATGGTGGCTACTCCTCACTGGATGGAGGGTTCAAGGTTCACGCCAAAGGTTGACAACTTGGAAAGGGTTCTGGCAGAGCTTAGAAGGCGTCTTTTAGAAGAAAACATAGATATGGAAGTTCTCTTGGGTATGGAGATAGCCCTATCCCCCTCAATC
Source organism: Aquificaceae bacterium (assembly GCA_025056375.1). GTDB lineage: Bacteria > Aquificota > Aquificia > Aquificales > Aquificaceae > Pampinifervens. The sequence goes on along the minus strand of JANWWH010000070.1, from coordinate 1,140 downwards.
CCTTCAAAGCTGGAGGCAGGGTTAGTGCTTCCACTGGCAGGGTCAAAGTATGTCCTTCTTGAGGCTCCCCAGTCCTACATACCAGATTTTTTTGAATATACCCTTTTTGAGGTGATGACCATGGGATACATACCCCTTCTGGCACATCCTGAGCGGTGCCTTACTTTTCAGGAAGAACCCTCCAAACTTAGTCTTCTCTGGAAGAGGGGCGTCCTCTTGCAGATTGATGCGGATAGCCTTAAGGGCAGATTTGGCCTTGGAGCTTACGAGCTGGGTATGGAAATTATCAAAAAGGGTATGGCCTTTGCCATATCTACGGATGCCCACTCACCAGAAAGGAGACGCCCCACCGTATCAAGACTGGCGGAGCTTCTTAAAAAAGAGTTCGGTCATGCTCTCGTGGAAGAGCTCCTATACCTAAACCCTTCGAGGGTTCTTCAAGGTTGATAAAACTCAGGTTTGGGCGGAGGTGAGCTGTGGTAGAAGCTTTTATGTTAAGCCTTTTTGTGTCACTTTTCCTTTGCGTGGTTGTAGTTTTTCTTTTCAGGAACTTTACCTCTCTCGCCCAGGACTTACCTGAAGGTGGTCCCCAGAAGTTTCATAGAAGACCTACCCCTAGGTTGGGGGGCATTGGTGTAGTAGCGGGTTCTCTGTTAGCTCCGGTGTATTTCTTTTTAGATAGCGAGGTTTATATAAAGGAGCTTATACTTCTCTTTTTAGCTTCTTTGCCCGTCTTTCTGGCAGGGCTCATAGAGGATTTTACGAAAAGCTTTGGCTGGCGGGGGAGAACTCTTCTTATAGCTCTTGGAGCATTGCTGTCCATAATACTACTTGACGCAAGAGTTGTCAGAACTGACCTGCCCTATGTGGACTACCTGTTCCAGTTCTGGCTCTTTTCTGCGGTTTTTACCGTTGTGGCTCTTATTGGCATGACCAATGCTATAAACATCATAGACGGTTTTAATGGGCTGGCTAGTATGGTTTCTATACTTATGTTCCTTGCTTTTGGCTTTGTGGCTTATAAAGTAGAGGATAACTTTCTTGCTCTCCTGTGTCTGGTTATGACTGGTGCACTTCTTGGCTTTTTTCTCCTCAACTACCCAAGGGGTCTCATATTTCTCGGCGATGGCGGTGCCTATT
>JANWWH010000006.1 GCA_025056375.1 Aquificaceae bacterium | reverse complement strand
TCCCTCAAAAAGTCTCAACCCCACCAAGTGGATTCATGCACTGACATAGTCTTGCCCATGTTTTCCTTGATTGTAATTACTTAAAAAATTTGCAATGCCTCTCAACCCTGACTTTTGCCGTCTGACAATTTTTATACTTTTGATATTAAATATCAATTATCCATACACAATTTTTGTAATTTCACAGTGCTTGCCACGGCTCCAAACCTAAAGCGTGGAATAAACATCCATACTGATGGATGCTCTTTCAAGCTTACCCTCTGCATATTCAAACCTTGCCATTACTTCTCTCCGAGCGTCTTTGCTGTATTTGTTTACGGATACCAGCGTAGCCTCTGCTCTATGAGGGGTGAGCTTTATGAGACTGTAGCCCCATGTTCTCATGTTGAGGTATTTTATCCACGGGTTCTGAGAGACCTCCGCCCGCTCGTAGTCCTCCAAAGTGGCGTATTGGGGCCAGTTTTTTCTCCACCACCCCCCTTCAAGGGCGTTTATAGAGGATAGGGCTGGGGTTACAAACTCCGCACCAAGCACCTCAGAGGGCTTATCGTAGCTGTCTGGCACTTCTGCTACCATCGCCGCGTGCCTGTCGCCACTGAGCAGGAGCAGGTTTCTTTTTCTGTGATGCCTTAGCAGGTCAAGAAGAGCCTGTCTTTCTCCTGCGTAGCCTTCCCAGGCATCCAAAGAGCCGAACTTACCATCTACCAGAGAACGAGAAAACTGCACACTGTTCGCCACTAACTTCCAACCATACTCACCTTCTAAGAGCTTTCTACTGAACCACGAGAGCTGTTCCTTGCCCAACATACTTGTCTTTTTCTGCTCAGGGCAACCTTCCACGCCAAACCTACCTGTGCAAGGTGGTCTCTCTCTATAGGAGCGCTCATCGAGCACGATAAGATGAGCAAGCCCGCCCAGGTCAAAATCTCTGTAGAGAGTAATCCACTTGAGGGGGTTGGGGTTATTCAGGTCAAGGGTAACGCGGGCAGGCACGTATTCAAACCAAGCTCTTATGGCATCTTGCCTTAGACGAAGTATTCTTAGCCTGTCTTCACCTACAGGATGACCCTCCACAAAGTAGCCCCACACACCCCTTTGATAGTCGTAGTAGTAGTCGTTTAAAAACTCGTGGTCGTCCCATGTGTTTACGAAGGGGTGCATAGCTCTGGCGAGCTTAAGGTCTTGGTCAGAAAGGTAAGTCCTATAAAGGTGCCGGTAGTCCTCTAAGTTTACGCACACCTTCTCATTAGAAGGGAGCTGTATACCCCTGCCGGGCACTCGTGGTGGTCCGTATATCTTCTCGTAGATAAAGTCTCCCAGATGGACTACAAACTGGAGCTCCTCCTGAGCTAAATGTCTATAGGCTGTGTAGTAGCCATCGGGGTAGTTCTGGCATACCACGAAGCCCAGAGTTAGTTCTCTTGCTCTTTCGGGCAGTGTATGAAACCTGCCAACCATTGACCGCACATCTTCATACACAAACCTGTAGTAGTAAGTCCTGCCAGGCTTTAGCCTGCCCTCAAGGTCTATTCTAATTGTGAAGTCCTTCTCTGGAGTGATTGCGTGGGCTGGTATCCTTACCGTAGAAGCTTCTCTAAACTGGGGGTCTTCTGAGAGTTGGAGCAGGAGGTCCTTTCTCTTCCTTGTGTGCACCACGGGGTTGACCCTGGTCCAAAGCACCACACCACGCTGGGTAGGGTCTCCGCTGGCTACACCCTGGGGAAAAACCTCCTCACTATCTTGCCCAAGGGCAAGGTGGTTAAGGTGCAACAGCAAAAGGGTAGCACCCCCCATCCGAAGAAGCTCTCTCCGGGTAAGCATGTTAGCCTCCTGACTTAGTGAATATAACACAGAGATGTATAGCCCGCCAAAGGTCTATTAACAACAACCCTTAAGCTCAAAGATTAGGAAGTGGCTGGAAGTTACGCGTCCGCCGAACTTCCAAAGACGGGTTATAATATTAACCATGAAGCTCAACATAGATAGGGAGGAATTCCTCTCCGCTCTTCAGAAGGCAAAGAACGCCACTGAGAAAAAGTCCGCCCTTCCCATACTCAACAACTTTCTTCTCTTCGCAAAGGGGGGAAAGCTAAACCTCAAGGCGACGGACCTTGAGAACTTTCTCTCTCTTACGGTGAGGGCGGATGTAAAGGAAGAGGGTAGAACCGCGGTCAACGCAGACAAGCTCACGGGGGTGATAAAAAGCCTCTCCTCCGCCACCGTAAACCTTGAACTTAAGGAAGACAAGCTCACGGTAAGTGCTGGCAGGAGCATCTTCAAGCTCACAACCCTTGACCCTGAGGATTTCCCAGAATTCCCAGAGCCCACAACCTCCGCCGAGTTTCCTGCCCTTGACCTGCTCAAGGCTATAGAGAAGGTGGAGTATGCCATATCGAAGGACGATGCCCGCTACGCCCTTCAGGGGCTTTATGTGCACGAGGTGGATGGTAAAACCCACTTTGTGGGCTCTGACGGTCACAGGCTCGCCCTCTTCCAGAAGAACGCTACCTTTCCGATTGAGCTCCTTATACCCAGAAAAAGCCTTAGGGTGATAGAGGGTCTCCTCAAAGATTACCTGGGAGCTGTGCGGTGCGGTAAGGACGGGTCCTTTGCATACTTCTCTGGTGAAGACTGGCAACTTTCTGTCAGGCTTTTAGAGGGTGAGTATCCTGACTACCTTTCTGTCATACCTACAAGTTTCAACTACGAGGTGCTGGTGCGAATAGATGCACTTCTTGAGGGTCTAAAGAGGCTTTCCACCATCGCGGAGTCCTCCGCCTTCCCCGTTAAGCTAACCCTCTCAAACTACACCCTTATCCTTGAGATATCTGACCCTGAGTACGGTGAGGGTAGGGACGAGCTTGATGTGGATTATGAGGGCGAGGTGCTTGAGATAGGTTTTAACGGGAAGTATCTCATAGAGGCTCTGGATAGCTTTGATGCGGAGAAGGTCTGGATAAAGGTGGTGGACCCAGACAGTGCGGTCCTTATAGAGTCCGATGACAAGGAAAAAGACCCTTATACCTGCGTAGTCATGCCCATGAGGCTCTAAGAACGGGCTTTCTGTTTGCTTCCGCTTCCCTTATCCTCCTTACTGGCGTTTTTTTAGGAGATGCCTTTACTTCCTCAGGTTTTTCCTTGACCAGTTGAAGGATTTCTCGGAGAGCCTGAGCGAACCTTTGGAGGTTTTGGGGGCTCTCCGTCTCGGTAGGCTCTATCATAAGGGCTTCTTTGACCGTAAGGGGGAAGTATACGGTGGGTGCGTAAAAGCCTCTATCAAGAAGAGCCTTTGCCACATCCATGGCGTTTACACCTTGCTCTAAAAGGTTCTGGACGGAGAGCACAAATTCATGCATCCTGGGTGAAGGCTCATAGGGGTCTAAGAAAAGACCCTTCAAAAGGTGTTTAAGATAGTTAGCGTTTAGCACCGCATACTGGGCAACCTTTTTCAGTTCAGAGCCGTAGTGAAGGATGTAGGCAAGAGCTCTTAACATAATACCCGTGTGTCCGTAAAAGGTAAGGAGCTTGCCCACGCTCTTTGGTCTGTCCCATTCAAGTCTGTAGCTCTCTCCTTCCTTAACCACAAGGGGGACGGGAAGGTAAGGTTCGAGCCTCTTGGATACGCCCACCGCTCCACCACCAGGACCTCCACCTCCGTGGGGCGTGGAGAAGGTCTTATGGAGGTTAAAATGCATCACATCCACCCCCCACTGACCGGGCTTTGCAAGACCCACGAGGGCGTTCATGTTAGCACCATCCATGTAAAGAATCGCGTCCTTTTCATGCAGAGCATCCGCCACAACCCTTATTTTCTTCTCAAAGATGCCCAAAGTGTTGGGATTTGTTATCATGAGACAGGCTACTTCATCGGTTAGCTTTTTTTGGAAGTCTTCCCAATCCAGCTCTCCTTCACGATTGCTCTTTACCGTTACCACCTCAAAACCACAAAGGCTTGCGGTAGCTGGGTTAGTGCCGTGTGAGGTATCGGGCACCAACACCTTTCTTTTGTTGGTGTTGCCCCTGTCTCTGTGGTAGGCAAGGGTCATAAGAAGACCGAGGAGCTCACCCTGAGCACCTGCGGCAGGCTGAAGAGAAATGCCCTCAAAGCCGCCTATCTCCTTAAGGAGCTCACCCAGCTCGTGCATAAGTCTGAGGGTTCCCTGAGCTTGTTCCTCCACCATCGGATGTAGGTCTTTAAATTCCTCAAGACCTGCAAGCTCCTCGTTTATACGGGGGTTGTATTTCATGGTGCAAGAGCCAAGGGGCACCATGGTGGTGTCTATGGCGTAGTTAAGCTGGGAGAGCCTCGTGTAGTGCCTGACAACGTCAAGCTCAGAGACCTCAGGAAATTTGAGTTCTTCTCTGAAGTAATCTCCTAAGTACGCCCTCGGGTCAACCCTTTCCACATCAAGCTCTGGAAGCCTGTAACCTCTTCTGCCCTTTGAAGAGAGTTCAAAGATAAGCACGGAGAAATTATAGTCCTAACCCTAAGTAATGGCAAGTTTTAGAAAACATGGTTTATAATAACCGAAGCATGAAGGTAAAAGTCCTTATACTGCCAAAAAAGGGTCTGCTTGAACCCGAGGGTCGAGCGGTGAGAGAGATGCTTAGGGATGAGGGCTTCTCCGTAAGGGAGGTGAGGGTGGGTAAGGTGGTGGAGCTGGAAGTGGAGGAAGGCACGGATGTGAGGGCAATAGCGGAGAAGTATCTCGTTAACCCCCTCGTGGAGGAGTATGTTATAGAATGAAGTTTGCGGTCTGCGTATTTCCCGGTTCCAACTGCGACTACGATACCTATTACGTCATAAGGGATTTGCTGGGTCAGGAGGTGAGGTTCGTGGACCATAACACGCGTAATCTTGAGGGCTTTGACTGTGTGGTTATACCCGGTGGTTTCTCTTTTGGTGACTATCTGAGGGCTGGTGTTCTTGCCAGCAAGACGCCTCTGGGTCATGCTATCGTGGACTTTGCAGGAAAGGGCGGGCTTGTTCTTGGCATATGCAACGGTTTTCAAGTTCTTACCGAACTGCACCTGCTTCCTGGTGCTCTCCTCAGGAACGAGGGTAGGGACTTCCTTTGCAGGAATGTCTATCTGAGGGTAGAAAACAACAGCCTACCCTTCACGCGAAGCTTTGAGAAAGGTGAGGTTATAAGGTTGCCCATAGCTCACGGAGAGGGCAGGTATTACATAGGGGAAGAGGAGCTCAAGAGAATGGAAGAGGGTGGTCAGGTAGTTCTGAAATACTGCGACCGAGAAGGCAATGTGAACCCAGCTTCTAATCCCAACGGCTCGGTGGGTAACGTGGCGGGTGTTTGCAACAGAGGGGGGAATGTCTTCGGTCTCATGCCCCACCCGGAGAGAGCCTGCGAAGACCTTTTGGGCTACAGGGACGGTATAATCCTCTGGCACTCTCTCATAGCTTAAGGCTATAATTTAGACATGGGGCTTTCCAACGAAATTAAAGTGGGTATCCTCGTCTTACTTTTTTCTATGGGTTTTGCCTTTCTCATACTCACCTTTGGAGAGGTGCCCCTCTTCAGACCTCCTGTAAAAACCTACAAGGTTTACTTTGACAACGTGGCTGGTCTGGGTGTGGGTGCTGAAGTAAGGGTGGCAGGCATAAAGAGCGGTAGGGTCAGGTCCCTCTCGCTGAAGGAAGGTAGGGTGGAGGTTCTCTTTGAGCTTGATAGGGATGTAGCCCTCTACAGAGACGCTCAAGCGGAGATAGGGACTCTGGGTCTTATGGGCGACAAGTATCTGAACTTGTATCCCGGAAGTCCTCAGTCTGGGCTTTTGGAGGAAGGGGGCACAGTTCAGAAGTCCCTTGGCTATGCGGATACGGACAGGCTCGTGAAGGAAATGACCAACGCCTCTGAAAGTATGAAGCTTATGGTGGAGTCCTTTCAGCTCATACTCTCGGAGAATAGAGAAGACATAAGAAAAGTGGTGCAGAACCTTGAAGCTTTGAGCCACAACCTCAACCTCATCGCCTTAGAAAACAGAGAGACCTTAAGGAATACCCTAAATAACATAAACCTGCTGGCTTACACCCTCAACAAGGTTCTTCCACAAACTGTGGAAAGCATGGATAGGCTTGCCAAAAACCTGGACCGTCTGGCGGTGGAAAACAGACAGGATATAAGGGAAACGGTAACAAACCTCAGAGAGCTCAGCCAGGAACTCAAGACCACCCTTCCCGAGCTTTCCAAAAACCTTAAGGAACTATCTCAGAACCTTAACATCCTTCTGGTGGAAAACCGGCAGGATATAAGGAGCACCACTGGCAACCTCTCCGAGCTTACAAAACATCTAAAGGAAGGCACAGAAAGGCTAAACCGTATAATGGCACACATAGAAAGGGGGGAAGGCACTCTCGGCAAGCTCATAAAGGACGAAGAGCTCTACAAGAACATATCCTCGGGAACCAGGGTTCTCGTAAGGGCTGGGGAAGTAGCGGAGAAGACGAGCCTTCATGTAGGCTTCAGGGGCGAGCTTTACAGAGGTGGCGACTCAAAGGGTGTGCTGACAGTAAGACTTCAACCCGATGGGGAAAAGTATTATTTTCTTGAAGTTGTTGGGGATTCAAGGGGAAGGGTTTACAAAGAAGAGGTTTTACCTAACCAGTGGTTGGTAAGGAGAGAATTCAAGCCTGAGCTTACACTGCAGTATGCCAGGGTGTTTCCCTTTTTCTCGGGCACCGAGCTGGTGCTTAGAGGTGGCTTGAAGGAATCCACGGGCGGCGTGGGTGCAGACCTCATACTCTCCGAAAGGCTTACCATGACCTCTGACTTCTGGGATTTTGGAAGAAGGGACAGACCACAGGATAGGGACCTCAAACCAAACCTTCAGGTAAGCGTGAACTACAGACTGAGAGGACCTATCTACGCCAAGTTTGGCGGTGACGACCTCCTCAACTCAAGGCTGATGGGTGTTTTTGGTGGTGTGGGGCTCATGTTTACCGATAACGACCTGAAATACCTTTTAGGTGGGTTTAGGTTCTCCTTGCCTTGAGCCAAGTTGAGATAAATTTAAGGATTAGCACCATGTATGAGGAGCACATTTACAAACTTTATAGGGTGAACATGAACCTAAGGGAAGGTGAAAGGCTTCTTCTTCTCTCGGACGGAGAAAAGGAATACCTCTTGGAGCTCATGGAAGAGTTTCTGGCTGTAGCACAGGGCTTTATAAGAGAAGTTAAGTGGCTTCTGTATCCTTCTCTTGGCTCTCACGGCAAAGAACCACCAGAGGAAGCCTGGAGGCTTGCCTTTGGAGACAGGGCGGTTCAAAAACTGAAGGATATGGGGCTTTTAGAAAGGGTCATCCACAAAGAGGACTACTCGGAGGGTGAAGTTCTTCAGATTTTAAAAGAGGAAGGAGAGGGTGTCCCCCATGTGGTGGTAGCCTTTAGTTACTATTCAACCACCCACACCTTTTTCAGGAAGGCTCTTACGGAGGGTTTTGGCTGTAGATACGCAAGCATGCCCCTCTTTGAACCGGAGATGTTTCTCGGTCCTATGGATGTGGACTGGAACTATGTGGCAAGCCTTAGCACTGATGTGGCGGACATGCTATCAGAAGCCCAGTGGGCTCATGTAAGGGCGGAAGGCACAGAGTTAGAGTTCTCCCTGGAGGGAAGGAGTGGCGTGGCAGATACGGGTCTACTCCATCAGAGGGGTCAGTATGGCAACCTGCCCGCAGGCGAGGCTTTCATAGCCCCTCTTGAAACTTCAGCCTTTGGTAAACTTACTCTAACTTACGGTCCAAACAGAAAGCTTAGCAGACCCCTGACACTGAAGTTCAGGAAGGGCGCTGTAGAAGAAATGGAAGGTTTTGAGCCCTACAGGCAATACCTTGAAGAAGTATTCAAGAAACACGAAGGAGCGCGCACCATAGCAGAGTTTGGCGTAGGAACAAATCCAAAGGCAAGAAGACCAGATAACGTGTTGGAGGCGGAGAAGATATTGGGCACGGTGCACATAGCCATAGGGGATAACCACTCCTTCGGTGGTATAAACAAAGTGCCCTTTCATACAGATTATGTAGTCTTCGAACCACAAGTAACCATAGGAGGTAAGGGATGGCAAAAGAGGCTTTTAGAGAAGGGCAGGCTCAGAACCTAAAGTTAGAGTTGTTAAGGAAGGTCCACCTCTTTGAGGACCTCTCAGAGGAGGAGCTAAAAGACGCCTTAAGATACATGCAAGTAAGAGACTTCAGAAAAAACGAATACCTTTTCTTTGAGGAGGAAGGGGAGCCCGGTGTTTACATACTGGTGGAAGGGCTTATAAAGCTACTGAAAGAGACCCATGATGCGCGCATCGTCATCGTAAGGCTCGTATACCCCGGAGACATATTCGGCTGGATAGAGTGGGGTAGAAAGGCACCAAGAAACACCTACACCGCAAAGGCCATGTTAGAGAGCAAAACCCTATACATATCCAACAAGGACTTTATAAACCTATCTATCAAGCACCCTGCGGTAGCCATAAAGATGACCTGTGAGGCAACCTCTACCCTGCTCCACAGCTATGAAACTCTGAAAAGCATAGCGGGCGGTAAGGTGGAGGAAAGGATAGCGAAGGTGCTCCTCGAGATTGCGGACCGCATAGGCAAGAAATATGAGGATGTTATCGTCATAGATGCTCCTCTAACAAGGCTTGACATAGCGGAGATGACGGGGACCACCGTAGAGACCACCATAAGGGTGATGAGCAAGTGGAAAAAACAAGGTATCATAAACGCAGAAAGGGGCTACATCGAAATACTCAAGAGGAGAGAGCTCGAGAAACTCGCAGTATGAGCCGGGCGGGAGTCGAACCCGCGACCCACGGATTAAAAGTCCGTTGCTCTGCCGACTGAGCTACCGGCTCTGAAAGTTAAGAATTATAGCAACAAAACCCTTTTCAGTCAAGAAGCTTCTCTCTACCCTTACCTTTAAGTATTCTTAGCTTTGGTCTTGTTATGGCAAGGTCTCCCTCTGAGATGTCCTTTGTTATAACCGAACCGCCTGCCACGAAGGAATAGCTTCCGAGCTTTATCGGGGCGACTATTAAGGCATTGCTCCCTATAAAGGCTCCCTTACCCACATAGCTCTGGTGCTTTCTCTTGCCGTCAAAGTTGGCAAAAACGACCCCTGCACCCACGTTCACCTCATCCTCTATGACCGCATCCCCTATGTAGCTCAGGTGCTTTGCCCTCACCTCTTCCCCGAGGAAGGACTTTTTCACTTCTACGAAGTTACCTACGTGGCTTCTTTTGCCTACAAGACTACCCTCTCTGATGTGGGCAAAGGGTCCTACGACCGCTTCCTTCTTTATGTGCGAGTTTCTGACCACCGAGTAGGGTTCTATCACCGCACCCTCCTCCACTATGGTGTTCTCCAGAAGGCTACCCTTACCTACCACCACGCCCCTACCAAGCTTAGTGCTACCCCGGAGCATCACCTGAGGGTATATCTCCACATCTCCCTCAAGCACCACATCGGGCTCAATCCATACGCTTTCTGGCTGGTGTATGGTGTTTCCCTTCTCCGCCCACCCCTGAAGTATTCTGAGCCTTATGAGGTTCTCCGCCATTGCCAGCTCCCAGCGGGTGTTTACCCCAAGGATTTCCGTAGGGTCCTCCGCCATAAAGCTTCTTACCTTGTATCCCTGCTGATGCATCAGTTTAAAGACCTCCGTCAGGTAAACCTCTCCCGTTCTTGAGCTTGGCGTTACCATGAAAAGTGTCTCGAGCAGGTGAGGGCAGTAGAAAAGGTAAAGCCCACCGTTTATTTCCCTTACGAGCTTTTCCTCAGGGCTCGCTTCCTTCTCTTCCACCACCTTTAATACGTTTCCTTCTTGGTCCTTAATGACCCTTCCGTAGCCCGTAGGGTCTTGAAGCTGGGTGGACAGAAGTAGGGCACTGAGCTTTGTGTTCTCATACTCTTCAACGAGAGAGAGGTATCTTAGCATGTTCTTCACCGTCTGAGCCTTTACGAGAGGGGCGTCACCGTTTAGGACCAGCAGGTAATCTTCGTAGTCTCTCCAGAAGTCTATTGCGGACAGCACTGCGTCCCCCGTCCCACCCTTCGGGTTCGACTGATGAAAGTATAGGTAGGCTTCCCCAAAGTAGGACTTGACCTCCTCCGCACCGTAGCCTACCACCAGAGCTACATCCAAGGGGCCCAGTTCTTTAAGGGTCTTGAGGGTATGCCAAAGCATGGGTTTTCCGAGGATGTTATGCATAACCTTGGGCTTTTCGCTCCTAAAGCGCGTGCCGAGACCTGCGGAGAGCACCAGAGCTCGCATAAAAATATTTTAACATCTTATGCCTTGCCCGCGTCCCTTGCCACGCCCCTTTTGGAAGTCTGGATAAACTCCACCAGCTCTTTTATCTCAGGGTATTGACCGTATTCTTTAAGAAGGACCCCAATGGCTTCGGATTTGAGCATGGAACTTCTGAAGAGAATTCTGTAAGCTCTTTTTAAGACCGTGACCAATTCCTTTGAAAAACCTCTTCTTTCAAGACCAACCGTGTTTATGCCATAAAGGTGTGCGTGTTGACCGGAGGCTTTCACAAAAGGTGGTATGTCTAAGGACACGCCTGAAAGACCTCCTACCATGGCGTAAGCTCCTACCCTTGCCCACTGATGCACCGCAGAAAGACCACCTATGAAGGCATACTCACCTACCTCCACGTGACCGCCCAGGGTGGCACAGTTTGCCATTATCACCCCCCTTCCTACCTTGCAATCGTGAGCCACGTGAGCATAAGCCATGAGCATGACCTCGTCCTCTATCACCGTCTTCATCATGCCGAGGGCGGTTCCTCGGTGTATGGTGGCGTATTCTCTTATGATTACCCTGTTGCCTACATAAACCTCGCTCTCCTCACCGGCGTATTTTAGGTGTTGGGGTTCTTCTCCTATGACTGCCCCCTCGTGTATCCTGCAGGCTTCACCTATGTTAACCCTGCCCTTTATACTTACCCTTGCCCCTATCCTCGTCCCACTGCCTATTTTCACACAACCCTCTATGAGAGTGTAGGGTCCTATCTCCACCTCTTCCCCCAGCTCCACTTCTCCCTTTATGAACGCAGTAGGGTGCACCTTTGACATCTCATGCCTCCCTCAGAAGGTATCGCCTCAGCACTTCAAGAGCCCACTGGGTAGCCATAAAGCGGTTTTCGTTCCTACTACCCCTAAAAACCACCCTTTTAACAAACACCTCTCTATCCGTGGATAGGGCTATGTAGGTGAGTCCAAGGGGTTTCTCTGGACTTCCACCCCCAGGACCAGATATACCTGTTATGGCAAGGGCTATGTCCGCATCCGTCTCCTCAAGAGCACCTATAGCCATCTGCCTGCATACCTCCTCCGACACCGCACCGTATTTTTTCAGAATTTCCTCGTCAACGCTCAGAAGCTTCGTCTTTAGCTCGTTGGCGTATACTACAAAACCACCTACAAAGTAAGCGGAGGAGCCCGGCACGTTGACTATCCTCGCAGAGAGAAGACCACCGGTGCAACTTTCTGCGGTAGCCAGCTTTAGACCCCTCTCCTTCAAAAGCTTACCCACCACTTCCTCGAGCTCTTCCCTTCCTACTGTGTAGACAAAGTCCCCATATTTAGACATAAAATCTCTGAGCTCTTCCTCCCCACTGAGCAACACATCCACCCCACCCACCCATTTTATAGACCTGTAGCCTTCAAGACTCTCTAACCCTAAGGTTCTGACGATGTAACCCTCTTCATGAGCCCTTTCCTCACACAGACCAACCCTCATGAAAATACCTCGTATCTGTGGAAGGGCTTTTTGAGAAAGGAACCTACGCGATGACCAGGGTCAAAGGGTTGAAACTCCTCGTATTCGGAGGGAATAAATAGGACACCCTCCGCCAGGTTCTCCGTTAGCTGGAGTTCAAAGTTTACACCTCTTACCCTCACCTTGTCTCTAAGCCCCAGCCTCCTTGCGGTGTGCGGGTTAAGGTAAGCCCTCTGGTATTTTTCCATTTCATGGGTCCAGGGGTTCCAGTGACCCAGGTCCTCCACCAGCGTGCTCTCCGTGTGAAGGAAAAGCTCTCCTTCTGGCAAGCTGTAGCCCTCTGGTTTCTTTAAGCTTACGTCTTCCATACAGAGAAAAGCCTGTCCTTCCTCCTTGAGCCTTTCATAGTCTATGCCATAACCCTCCAAAAAGCCCCGTATATCCCCGGTCTCTCCGTAAACTTCCTCCAGCACCCTGTATGGGTCGTAGAGACCTGCCTCCGGCTGAAGGGTCTGTGGTGAATACAACAGACAGCTAAAGCCGTGCCTGTAGTTTATAAAGTCCCTTTCATAGAAAAGGGTGCTGGCAAAAAGGAGGTCTGAGTGATGGGCGGTTATGTTAGGAAAGACCTGAAAGCTGACCACAAACTTATCCTTGAGAGCCCTGAGGTGTTCTTCTTTAAAATACCTGAAGAGGTTTCCGACCACCAGGAGATTTTCAAAGTCCTCAAGGCTTTCAAAAAGCTCTTCAAGACCCTTCGCCGGAAAGGGCATCACATCCCCCACGAGGCTGTAGTTAACCCCGTACTTCCTCCTCAAGTTTACGAGCAGGTATACCATCGCATCTCTAAAAGGGGAGCTAAAAAGGTGAGCACCCAGAAGGAGGAGGGAACCGCGCAGGAGAAAAAGGCTCTTTTTCAAAAACTCTACCCTTTCCCCACCCTTCTCTGGCTCTAAGAGAGAAGCCAAAAACTTCACCATGAGGTCGGGCTTTAAGAGCAGCCTTTCCTTTGCCTTACCGCACAGGGTTTCGTACCTGCTGGAAAGACAGAAGAGATAGGCACCTCCTTCCACCGCATCCACCAACCACCTGGTAGCCATAACCTCCGAAAATACGGGCTCTGCGTCCACCGATAGTATGAACTTTGCCCTTTTCCATTCAGTTGGTTCAAGGGTGGAGGGCAGAAAATCCACGATGGGTGCGTCCACGAAGACCTCATCGGTCAGACTTTTTGCCATACTATACTCCTCAAGACCCGCATGTCTGCCGAGAAGAAAGGCGGTTTTCCCCTTTAGGAGCTTTTCCCTTAAAAAGCTTAGAGCCTCTGGGTATTCCAAAGAGAGAAACTCTTCTCCCCTTCTGAGGAATACACCTCTAAGCCTTAAGGGATTGGTGGAGACCTCCTGTATGTAGGTTATACCCTTAGTGCAAAAACTACCCACCCCCCTTCTATCCGCGGGATGACCGTAAAGGTCCACTATCTTCCCGTCTTTTAGATAGAGAATGTATCCACACCCACAACCACAACCTGCACAGAAGCCCACCCTTTGCTCGTTAAAAGCTTTAAGGGTAAGGGGTATTTTGGTAGGTTTCAGGTTCATTAAGGTGAGAATTATACAACATCTGAGGAGTTTTGTCCTTTTCCTTTGTTTGACAGTATATATGTGTTTGACAAAGATATGATATCATACCTGTTGACAACTTCAAAAAGAGGTATATAATCATACCCATGGATGAAGTAGCAAAGGTGATGGCAAGAGGGTTGATAGCCCTACCCAGCGATGTGAGAAAGAGGTTAGGCTTAAAAGAGGGTGACTTGGTAAAGATTGAAGTTAAAGAAGACCAGCTCATCATAAGAAAGGAGCAAAGGGTCTACGACCTGAAGGGCAGTTTACCACCACAAGGTCAGGGTGTTAAAACCTTTGCTCAGATACTGGCGGAGGAGTTTGAAAAACAGAAGGGAGGTAGGTAAAATGAGAGTGACAGACCCATACCAGATAAAACCGCCGGAACCTAAGGTCTTGCCGAGAAACCATGCGCAGGGCATGGACAACCTTTCCTCCGAAGACTTTCTAAAGATTTACATGGAAACCCTCAGGTATCAGGACCCTTTACAGCCCCAGGACCTCTCAAAGATGCTGGAAGATATGACGAGGCTGAACCAAATAAGGTATATGAACGACATGAAAAGTTTTGTTGAGGGTTTAAAAGGCTGGTTCAACCAGATAACCCTACTCTCAAGCCTCAGCTTGATAGGTAAAGAGTTTGTATTTTCTACGGATAAGCTGGATACACTAAAAGGTGGGCAGTATTACCTTCTCTCCTCAGAGGAGATGAAGGGGGTAAGGCTGAGGGTAATGGATGGTAAGGATGTGGTAAAGGAGGTAAAGATTGACTTAAAGAGGGGTCTTAATCCTCTTAATATAGAGGGTTTACCGAGGGGTCAGTTTGAGGTGGAACTAACAAGGAACGGTCTACGAGTGGAGGGTGTGAGCCTTGGTTTACAAGGTAAGGTAAAGTCAGTGAGCGTCTCGGGTGGCGAACTACTCTTTGAGCTCGAAGGTGGAGAGCTCCTTTCTCCCTCAAGAATAGTATATGCAGGAGGGGTGCAGTCATGATGAGGAGCTTTTTCAATGCGGTAGCGGGTCTTAACACTCACAGGACATGGATGGACATAACCTCGGACAACATGGCGAACGTGAACACCATAGGCTTTAAGGGTAGCAGACCCATATTTCAGGATGTTGTGTCCTCGGTAACGATAGGACTGAATACGGTAACCAACACCCTCAAGTCCACTACTTACGGTGCGGGTGCTCTCGTAGACAGCACCCAGAAACTATGGACGATAGGTAACTTCAAACAAACGGGTGTTAACACGGACCTCGCCATACAGGGTAGAGGGCTCTTTATCCTTAAAGACCCTGTATCGGGCATCAGATACTACACAAGAGACGGACAGTTTAAGCTGAACAGAGAGGGTTTTATAGTAAACTCGGGGGGTATTAAGCTCCAAGGTTTTAAGGTGGACGAAAGGGGAAAGACCGTAGGAACGGGTATAGAAGATATATACGTATTGCCTCAGATTTCACCAAAGGAAACGAGCGTAATAAGGTTTCTTGGTCCTACCAACCTTAACGCTACGGTTGCACCCCCTAATGCACCTTTTAACCCCAATAACCCTTCCAGTTACAACTACAAATATACCATAACCATCTACGACAGTCTTGGAACACCCTATGAAGCGGACTTCTTCTTCAGGAAGTCCACTACAGGCACCAACACCTGGGATATACACCTAAGGGCGGACATAGACCCTGCCAACACTACGGGCACAGGCTACGAAATTAGCGGGGACTGGGCAGGCGTTCAGTTTTCCCCCGATGGCCTTCTTGTTTACGATGGTAATTTAGTGCAGAGAGAACCTTCCCTTGACGGAAGCCAGTTCTTTTACTACCTTGCTTCCTCCACACTGACGGTCACCTACACGCCAACTACGGGTACCAACACCGCACCAAGTGGTGGCATATTCCCCTCCCCTTCCAATTGGAGGATATACGTAGGAGAGGAACTTCAATCGGTGGCTGGTTCTACGGGCACGACCATAGAAAACTCCTACATAACCCAGTATGCCTCGGATTTTCTGGTTACGGTAGAACAAAACGGCTACACGAAGGGGGACCTGCTGGATGTTTATGTGCTCTCCGAAGATGGTGCGGTGGTGGGCGTCTATTCCAACGGCAAGTCCCTACCCCTATACAGGGTTGCTATAGCAGTATTCTCGGACCCAGAAGAACTCACCAAAAAAGGTTCAAACCTCTACACCTCTATATCCACGCCTACTATAATGATGCCAGGTTCTTCGGAGAAGGTGAGGTCTGGCATGTTAGAGATGTCCAACGTAGATATAGCTATAGAGTTT
Organism: Aquificaceae bacterium; assembly: GCA_025056375.1. Lineage (GTDB taxonomy): Bacteria > Aquificota > Aquificia > Aquificales > Aquificaceae > Pampinifervens. The sequence continues at coordinate 28,469 of JANWWH010000006.1, read as the reverse complement.
ATAAACCTCATATCCGCCCAGAGAGCCTATCAGGCTAACGCAAGGGTCGTGACTTCTTCCAACGCCATACTGGAGGATACAATAAACTTGGTCAGGTAGTTTACAAGAATGGGTTAGGGAGGGTTCAAGGGTTGGGAGGGGGAGCTATACTTTTCATGGCATCCTTCAATAGCTCAAGGTCTTCTTCTGAATACCTAAGGCTCACGGTTAGCCTGAGCCTTGCCCTGTTCTTCTGAACCGTAGGATACCTTATAGCCTGAAGGAGTATACCCTTTTCCAACAAAGCATCTCTGAGCTCCACAGCCTTTTTTTCTTCGTAAACCATAAGGGGAAGTATGGGTGTCCTGTTATAGTAAACTTCAAAACCCATACCCTTCAGCTCTCCGTAAAGCCTGAGGCTCAACTCTCTAAGCTTTTCAACCCTCCAGACTTCTCTCCGGAGTATTTCAACGGCTCTGCGGGCACCCGCACACACCGCCGGTGGTAAAGAAGTGGAGAAGATAAGGCTCCTCGCCCTGTTTACCAAATACTCACACAACGCCTCCGAGCCACAAACAAAAGCACCGTAAGCACCCAAAGCCTTGGAAAGAGTGCCCATCAGAACAAGGTATTCCTCCCATTCTTCGCCAAACTCCTCAAGTCCACCCATCCCGGATTTCCCAAGAACGCCAGTAGCGTGCGCCTCATCCAGATATAGCAGGCACTCGTATTCCTCGCAAAGTCTTTTGAGGGTAGGGATGTGTGCAATGTCTCCGTCCATACTGAAGACCGTATCGCTCACCACAAAACACCCTTTGTAGTCTTTTCTAACCTTCTTAAGGAGCTCCTCAAGATGTTCATAGTCTTTGTGCTTGTATATAAAAAGCTTTGCCCTCGATAACCTGCAGGCGTCTATGATGCTGGCATGGTTAAGTTCATCGCTAAACAGGGCGTCTCCCTCCCCAGCCAGTGCATGAATAGCTCCCAGGTTTGCAAGATAGCCAGAACCAAAGAGGACACAACAGGGTAAGCCCTTGAAATCTGCGAGTATATCCTCGAGGTCTTTGTGATGCTTGGTGTAACCGGATACGAGGGCGGAGGCACCAGAACCTAACCCGTATTCTCTGAGGGTCTTTATAGCTTCTTCAATAACCTCAGGGTGGTCTCTCAGGGCGAGGTAGTCGTTGGAACAGAAGTCCTTGAGACCTTCTCTCAAAAGCCTCTTGCGGTATAAGTTCTGCTCCTTCAGTTTGTTGGTTTCCTCTCTCAACCACTCCATTGAAGGTATAAAAAAAATACTTTCTCTCAAGTGCAAGACAATACCCTTTTCCTGCTGGCGAGCTCCCAATGAGGGAATATACTATATATGTCAGATGCTCCTAACTGTGATACTTTTGATTATCTTTTCTATGAGCTTTTCAAAGGATTTTTGTATAAGCGGTATAGAAAACCCCTATCCAGAGCCCTTTCTTGACTACCTTTTGAGGAAGCACACAGAGAAGGCAATACTGGAAAGGGGGTATGGGTTAAGGTGTGATGGTGACGCGGAGGATATAAAGCCTGCGGTAGAGCTACTTAGGGAAACGCCCATAGCTTACACACCCCAACAAAGGGTAAGCGCTTATAACCTTGAACTGAAGGTTAGTCTGACCTTAGGGAAAGACAAGAGGACCTTTTCCACCATAGTATCCTACTCTCAGCCAGAGGGTGGACTGGGTGACCTCCCAAGGAGAAGCGCCTTGCAGGATGCCATGGGTATAATTTATATAGACATGCTTGACTTCATAGGAAGGAGGTAAGCCATGCTCATAAACCTCGAGACGGAGAAAAGCCTTGAGGAAGTAAGAAAGAACCTTGAAGAGAGGGCAAAGGCGAAGGGCTTTGGGGTCATGTCGGTGCATGAGGTCTCTCAGATACTCCAGAGCAAGGGCGTGCCCATAAACTACAACTGCGTGATAGTGGAGGTATGTTCACCCCGTCATGCCAGTCAGGTGCTCTCCGCAGAGCCCTACATATCTACGGCTATGCCCTGTAGAATAGCCCTCTTTGAGAAGGAAGGAAAGACAGCACTTAGCACCATGGCACCTACCGCCATGCTCGAGATGTTTAACAGACCTGAGCTGAGAGAAGTGGCAGAGGAGGTGGAAAGGCTCGTAAGAGAGATTATGGAGGAGAGCTTATGATATGTCCCAGGTGCGGCAATGTGGAGCTTCTTGAGATGAGCAAATATGGAGTTATGGTGGACGTATGCCCTTTTTGTGGAGGTCTTTGGTTGGATAAGGGGGAGCTCTCAAAGATATTGGAAACGCTACGCAGGGCGGAGAGCAGTCTCGATGAGGAATTGAGGTCCCTAACCAGAGAAAACCCAGAGGTATACAGGAAATACGAAGAGTATAAGTATAAAAAGAAGAAAAAATCCATCTTTGGTGAAATCTTTGACATCTTTGATTGATGGAAGACCTCAGGTTTATGAGGAGGGCTCTTGAGCTTGCCCTCCTGAGAAAGGGGCTCACCCATCCTAACCCCACCGTAGGTTGCGTGATAGTCAAAGAAGGAAAAGTGGTGGCGGAGGGATACCACGAGAGGGCTGGTATGCCCCACGCAGAAGCGGTAGCCCTTCAGAGAGCTGGTGAAAAAGCTCGTGGTTCAACTCTCTATGTGAACCTTGAGCCCTGCACCCACTTCGGAAGGACGCCACCCTGCACCGACGCTATAATAAGGGCGGGTGTGAAGAGGGTTGTGGTAGCTACTCTCGACCCTAACCCTTTGGTCTCTGGCAAGGGTGTGGAAAGGCTGAGGAGGGCGGGCATAGAGGTTTCTTTGGGCGTGCTTCAGGAAGAGGCAAAAAGGTTAAACGAGGACTTTTTTACCTACATAACCCTGGGAAGACCTTACATAACCCTCAAGTGGGCGCAGAGTATAGACGGCACCATGGCAACAACTGCGGGTGAGAGTAAGTGGATAAGCTCAGAGGGTTCTCGAGCCTTTGCTCACAGGCTCAGGGCTGAGGCAACCGCAGTGCTCGTAGGGATAAACACCGCCCTGAGGGACGACCCGGAGCTTACGGTTAGAGCCTTCGAGTGGGAAAGACAGCCCCTCAGGATAGTGCTCGACCCCCAGCTACGCATAAGAGAAGAGCTCAAGCTCGTGAAGGACCGCAAGGCTCAAACCCTCGTAGTTACTTCAGTAGAAAAGAGAGAGAAGATAGAGAGGCTGCAGGAGCTGGGCATAAAGGTGATAGTTGCACCCTCAGAAGCTGGAGAACTAAACCTTGGAGAAGTGCTCAAGGAGCTCTACTTCATGGAGGTGATGCACCTTCTCGTGGAAGGGGGAGCCATAACCCTGACCTCTTTTTTAAGGGCTGGGCTCTTTGACCGCCTTTGGGTTTTTGTTGCTCCTCTGCTTTTAGGAGAGGGCAAAAGGATAGGAGACCTTAAAGTAAGTTCCTTAGGGGGGGCAAAAAGGTTCGTGCTTAGAGAGCTCAAGAGGTTTGGAGAAGACCTGGCTTTAGAATACACTTTCCATAAGCCTTAAAACCATCTCAAGCTCCTCGTCCGTTTTCATGACCATAACCTTCGTGGAGCTCTCCCTCTTGCTTACAATCAGCCTGCTCTCTTTGTTTGCCTCCATGTCCAGCTCTACGCCCAAAAAAGAGAGCCTGCTACAGAGAGCTTCTCTCACCTCGGGGCTGTTCTCTCCTATACCACCGGAGAAGAGCAGGGCATCCACCTTTCCCTCCAGTAAAAACCAGTAGGCACCCACATACTTCAAGAGCCTGTGTATGAAAGCATCAAAGGCAAGCTCCGCTCTTTTGTCTTCATCCTTTAGGAGGAGTAGTTCCTTGAAGCTGTGAACCCCCGCAATGGCACCAAGCCCCGCACGATGGTAGAGGGTATTCTTAAGCTCTTCCGCAGAGTAGCCTCTGTTTAATAGTTCAAGGAGGATACCAGGGTCTAAGTCCCCCGGTCTTGAGACCATTATAAGACCCTCAAGGGGTGAAAAACCCATGGAGGTTTCCACAGAAAAACCCTCTTTGACCGCACAGATGCTACAGCCCTGTCCTAAATGCATCATGATAAGGTTTGGTCTATCCTTGTGTAGGGTTTCTTTTACCTTCCTAAGGAGGTAGGAGTAAGATATTCCGTGAAAGCCGTACCTTTTTATACCCTCCTCGTAGAGCCTATAGTCCAGTCCGTAAACCCTTGCGTGAGGTGGTATGCTTTTGTGAAAGTCTGTGTCAAAAAGGGCGTAGTGTTTGCTACGGGGGAAAAGGGTCAAGCTCTTCTTTACACCTATAAGGGCTAAGGCGTTGTGGAGTGGGTTTATGTGGGCGAGCTCCTCCAAAAGCTCAAGCCCTTCTCCCTCTATGAGCATAGGACCCCTGTGTTCCATACCGTGAACCACCCTGTGGGCTACTACCTCTGGCTCTGTGGGTAGCTGTTTTATCAGAGATTCAAGAGCTCCCTCAAGCTCCTCCAAGCCCCTACAGGGGTAGGAGGCACGAAGGATGGGTCTGTCCTCCTCAAAAAGGGCGTACTTAAGAGAGGAACTGCCGTAGTTTAGGGATAAGAAAGTTTTCATCGGAGAACTCCGGGTCGTCTATACCTTCCTCGTAGGCATACTTCAGAGCTCTTATCTGCATGTCCTTTAACCTGTCTATCAACTTGCCTCCTTTGCTCTGGAGAGAAGGCGTCCTCTGCACCACATCTATGGCTATGCTGAAGCGGTCTATCTGGTTTAAGATGGCGAGCTGTAGGGGTGTGGTTATACCTCCCCTGCCCTTCATGAAGGGCTGTAGATGGCTGGCATCTATGCCTATTTTTCTGTTTTCTCTGTATCCTCGCACATGAAGGTTCTTGTGGTTCTTTCTTCTGTAGGTCAGGCGGTGTATGAGCCAAGGGTATCCGTGGAAGTTGAAGATGATGGGCTTGTCGGTGGTAAAGTAGGAGTCAAAGTCTCTGTCGGGTAGCCCATCGGGGTGCTCCGTGTCGGGCGTGAGCCTGAAGAGGTTTACCACGTTCACAAACCTCACCGCAAGCTCAGGGAAAAAGTCCCTCAGGAGGAAAAAGGCACCAAGGGCTTCCTTTGTGGGTATGTCTCCACAGCTCGCCAGAACCACATCCGGCTCACGCTCCGGATAGGTGCTGGCAAAGTCAAATATGCCCACGCCCTTTATCACATGGCTCAGGGCTTCTTCGTAGGTAAGATACTGGGGATGAACCTGCTTATCCACCACGAGTATGTTTACCCTGTTGGTGGAACGGAGGCAGAGCTGGACGGTTGCCAGCAAGGTGTTGGCGTCGCAGGGGAAGTAGAGCCTTACCACGTTTGGCCACTTATCCACTATGCTGTTTATGAAGCCGGGGTCTTGATGGGTAAAACCGTTGTGGTCCTGACGCCACACTACGGAGGTGAGAAGAAGGTTTAGAGAACTGAGGGGTGCCCTCCAGGGGACATCTTGACTTATGTCCAGCCACTTACCAAACTGGTTCACCATGGAGGTTATTATGGGGGCGAAGCCTTCGTAGGTGCTCAGAAGCCCATGCCTGCCAGTAAGCAGGTAGCCCTCAAGCCATCCCTCCACCGTATGCTCCGAGAGCATCTCCATGACCCTTCCCGTAGGGCTTAGGTATCCCTCGTCCTCGTCTATGGGCAACGTCTGTGCCATCCAAACCTTTCCATGCTCGAAGGTAGGATGTAGCCTGTTGGAAGCGCTCTCGTCAGGACCAAAGAGCCGGAAGCTGTCGGGATTTTTCCTCATGACCTCCCTGAGGTAGTAGCCCAAGGGTAGGGTGTTGCTGTGGAGGCTAAACTTCTCAGATTGAAACCTTTCGGGGTCTGGCAGTTCCAATGGCTTTCTAAGAATACCCCCGTTTGAGTAGGGCGTGTCTCCAAGCCTCCTGCCCTCTTCTGGAAACACCTCTTCCAGCTTCAGGAGAGGTCTCCCTTCTTGGTCAAAGAGCTCCTGTGGCTTGTAGCTAAGGAGCCACTCCTCAAGGAGCTTGAGGCTCTCTGGGTTTTCGTGCACATCTGTGAGAGGCACTTGGTGAGACCTCCAGTAGCCCTCTATGTGCTTACCCTTGAATTCCTTGGGTGCGGTCCATCCCTTTGGTGTCTTCAGCACTATCGCAGGAAGTATGGGTCTTTTGCCCTGCCCTGCCTTTATCTCCATTAGCCTTTCAAAGGCTCTCTCCATGCTTTCCATCATTATTCCAAAGACTTCAGATACCTCTTCCCCCTCTACCCAGAAAGGTTCATAGCCGTAACCTTTGAGGAGGCTAAATACCTCCTCCTTTGGTAACCTCGCCAGTAGGGTTGGGTTGTTTATCTTGTAGCCGTTGAGAGATAGCACGGGCAGGACAAAGCCGTCCCTTTGTGGATTGAGGAACTTGTTGGAGTGCCATGCGGTGGCAAGGGGTCCCGTCTCCGCCTCACCGTCTCCTATTATCGTAACGGCTACCAAGTCAGGATGGTCAAAGACCGCACCGAAGGCATGAGAAAGGCAATAGCCCAGCTCACCCCCCTCCTGAATAGAGCCGGGGAGCTCTGGCGTGCAGTGACTACCAAGACCGCCAGGAAAGGAAAAAGCCTTAAAAAGTCTTTTCATACCCTCCTGGTCTTTGGAAAACTCCGGATAGAACTTGCTGAGAGTCCCCTCAAGGTAGAGAGGAGCTATGTATCCAGGAGCTCCGTGTCCGGGGCCTACCACGAGCACTGCGTTGAGAGGATACTTTTTCAGCAGGTAACTGGTGAAGAGGTAGACGAGGCTTATGTTAGGGCTTGCACCCCAGTGACCCAGAAGTCTCTTCTTAAGGTGCTCCCTCCTGAGGGGTTCTCTTAGCAGGGGGTTTTCCCTCAGATAAATCATGCCCACCGCTAAATAGTTGCATGCTCTGAAGGCTTTTAACAGCTCCTCCATAACCCACCTCCTCCAACCATTTTTCAAAGCTTTCTCCTTTTATTATACCCGAGAGCATGGAGCTTTCTAAAGGGGTAAGGTCCTCGGGCACGATATCCGGTCTGAGTTTAAGGGTTCTCTCTATGGAGTGCCAGAGTTCCCACAAACTTATGAGCTGGTGGTTTCCTGAGAGCAGAACCTCCGGCACCCTCATGCCCCTAAACTCCGCAGGTCTGGTGTAGATGGGCGAGCCAAGCCATCTGCGGAAGGAGTCTCTTTTTATGCTCTCCGGTTCGCTCAACACTCCTGGCAGTAGCCTTGAAATCCCTTCTAAGAGAACCATAGCGAAGAGCTCGCCACCTGCCAGCACGAAATCCCCCAGAGAGAGCTCCTCATCCGCAAGGGTGGACACCCTTTCATCAAGACCCTCATACCTTCCACATATGACCGCTATGCGGTCAAACCCTGATAGTCTGTCCAGGTCTTTTTGTGTCAGCCTCCTGCCCCAGGGCTGGGGTATGAGGGTGTGGGGTTTTCCAAAGTTTTTCAAAAGGTATTCGTAAGCAAGGAAGACGGGCTCGGGTTTTATGACCATACCCGGATGTCCACCGTAGGCGGTATCGTCCACCTGACCCTTGTGGGCAAAGCTCCTTATGTCCACAGCTCTAAGCTCAAGCAAGCCCTTCTTTATAGCCTGTTTCACTATACCATACTGGGCGTAACACTCTATCAGCTGGGGGAAAAGGGTAAGGACAAAAAACTTCATCCCAAAAAGCTCTCTACCAAACTTCTTGCCCTTTCTTGGTTGAAGCGGTAGTAAATGTCTATGGTGGTCTTCACATTGGAGTGTCCTGCAAACTCCTTGACCACCTCCGCAGGAAAGCCCGCGTTGACCAGATTGGTTATGTAAGTGTGCCTAAAGCTATGGAGAGAAAAGGGAACCTTTATCCTCTGAGATAGCCTGTTGGTAAAAACCTGAAGAGAGCCAGCCTTTACCCGTATGTTCCTTTCGTAGTCCTCGAGCCAATGCTGGAGGTTCTGGTTTATGTTTAAAGTTTCTTCTCTTGAGGGACCTATTATGGGCACTAACCTCTCTCTGTTTCTTTTGGTCACCTCCGCAGGAAGCCTGAGCCAGTATATGCCATTTTTGTCTTTGTAGAAGAATTCCCCCCTTAGCTGGGTATACTCAGAAAGCCTTATACCGCTGTAGAGAAAAAGACTGTATATGCGCTCATACTTGGTGTTCCTCACCGCCTCAAAAATCTTCCGAAGCTCTTCCAGAGTGAGTGCCTTCGGCGGTCTTTGGGGCTTTGTGGTGGAAATCTCTTCTCTTATTTCCTCTATCACTGCCTCCAGCTCGGAGTAGTGCTCTTTGCTCAGCCAACCCCTCCTAAAGGCGAATTTGTAAAAATGCTTTATGGCAGAGAGGTGGGTTAGCAGTGAAGAAACCGACAGGTTCGAGGCGTCCACATACGAGTATAATGTTTTTGGTTCAAGCTCAAGAAGGCTACTTTCTCCAGATGCATGTCTCTGAAGACTGCTGATGCACATCCTGTAGGTAGTAGCCGTCCTCTGGCTCTTCGTCTTACTCAGGCTTTTTACCCAGAGTTCCAAGAGCTCTTCCATAGTTAACATTTTATTCTCCTCTCTTCCTTTTCTCCAGTTCCCTACGAAGAGCGGAGATTTCCATCTCCTTGTTGAGGAGTTCTTTATCCTTGTCAAGGACGACCCTTTGGAGCTCGAGCTCCTTCTGGCTTAGAAGGTAATCTTTTTCTCTGAGAGACTCCTGAAGTTTTCTAATTTTCTCCTCGCTCTCCAAGAGGCTTTCCTTTAATCTTTTCTCTTCTTCCTCCTTCTCAGAGCATCGCTGTTTTATCCTTTCCAATTCTCTGAGCAGGAACTCCATCTCCTTTTCTCTTATTGCCAAAAGGGTATAAAGACTTGAGAGCTCGTGTAGGAGCTGTTCTTTTTGCTGTTCCTTTTGCATAAGGGCGGACATGTAGGTAGCTATGAGGCTCCCCTCAAGAGTGGACTTGAGGTTTTCGAGGTTAGCCTGCAAGTTTTTTTCCTTCTCCTCCTTGGAGTCTCTTGCGCCCCTTATGTAGTCCAGCTCCTCTTGAGTGAGATACACATACCATATACCATCCTCCTCCTTGCCCCCCTTTAACACACCCGCCCTTATGCGGTTCTTGACCGTGTTCAGAGAAAGGTCCGTAAGGGTGGCATACTCGGATGCCTTCATCTTGACATAGCTCATGACGACCTCCATTAGCTAACTTTACACTATGATAAGTCAAATGACGTCACATGTCAACTGATATCAACAAAAGAAGGGTTATGGAGTGGTGTTAATATAATTGCTATTATGCTAACAACTTTAAGATTGTCCGTAGTTGACTTTAACCACTTTTGATTTAAATCATTTATATGGTGTTGTCACTCTACCCTTCAAAAGCCAAGGCGGAGGATGGTGGGTCAAGTGGCTGAGCTTATATAGTTAATATATGAAAAGGTAGAATATGGGTATGTTTCCTGCGGAGTGGTGGAAAAGGGCTGAGGAAAGGGTTCACAACCTTCAAAAGGCAAAAGAGGCTCTGGAAGAGCTCATGAGGAGACATTCAGAGCCTCAAAGCCTTATGGATTATCTTAACGAGAGACGGTTTATCCTCCTCCTTGAGCTTCTTGACCAGTCCGAGTGTATAAGAAAGTTCCTCATAAACCATCCAGAAGACTTCCAGAAGACCATACCGGGCCTGTGGTATGTTTTCAAGGGGAGGGATGACTACATAAGAGAGCTCAGAGACCTTCTCTCCGGGAGCCTATCCGAGGAAGAGTTTTCCAGAAGGCTTGCCTACTACAGGCACAAAGAACTGATGAGGATAATGGCAAAGGAAATCCTTCGCACCGCAAAGCTGGAAGACCTTCTCTATGAATACTCTCAGCTACCGGACGCCATGCTACAGCTATGCTACGAAAGAGCCATGGAGGAGATGAGAAGTTTGCATGGCGAGCCCATAGAGGAAGGGGGGAAACCCGCAAGGGGTCTGGTCGTGGGTTTGGGTAAGCTGGGAAGCTACGAACTTAACTACTACTCAGACATAGACCTTATGTTCATCCACTCCTCGGACAAGGGGCAGGCAGGAAAGCTGAGCCTCGGAGAGTTCTTTTCGAGGGTGTTCCAAAAGGTTTTTAAGATGATGACGCAGGTAACGCCGGAGGGCAAACCCTACGAGGTTGACCTTGACCTTAGACCCTTTGGCAAGTCTGGACCCATAAGTATGTCTCTGAGAAGCGCAGAGCTCTACTATGAATCCTACGGAAGGATATGGGAAAGGTTTGCCCTTCTGAGGGCAAGGCACTGTGCAGGAGATGAAGAACTTTACAGGTCTTTTGACAGAGAAGTAAAAGAGCCCTTTGTCTTCAGAAAGTCGGTGGATTACAGAATAGTGGAAGAGATAAGACTGATGAAGGCACAGATTGCGGGTGAAGCCAGAAAAAAGCTCCTGAGCAAACATAACCTAAAGACGGGCGAGGGGGGTATAAGAGAGGTGGAGTTTACAGTTCAGTCTCTGGTGCTCTTACTGGGAGGTAAGTTTCCCTTTCTAAGAGAGAGCAACACTTTCAGAGCCATATGGAAACTCAACCAGAAAGGCGTGTTCTCTAATGAGGAAGCCCTCTTTCTGGAAAGGGCTTACGAGTTTCTGCGAAGGCTTGAACATAAGGTCCAGGTTTACAGCTGCGTCCAAACTCAGAGCTTCTCCGAGAATGACCTACCAAGACTTGCAAAGACTATGGAGATGGAAGAAAAGGAGTTGATAGAAGCCTTCAAAAGGTTCACCAGCGGAGTGAAGGTTATCTTCTCAAGCATAATGCCTTCAAAGGAAGAGGAAGAGCTCCACCCTATTCAGCAAGCCCTTTTGAAAGGGGACTTGGAAGAAGCAAAGGATACCCTGAAGGGTTACGGGTTTAGAGACCCCATAAGGGCTTTCAATGTACTCTCCAGCTACATTACGGGAAGGGAAGGCATAAAGCTTTCTAATCAGGAGAAACAGGCTTTTTTAAGGATACTGCCGAGACTTATGGAGAGCATGTCTCAGTCCATGAACCCAGACGAGACCCTTTCTAACTTCGATAAGTTCTTTTCAAATCCCACAGGCAGGAAGGTTGTTCTCAGCCCTGCAAAAGAGGATATAAACAGAGGTCTCTGTAAAGTTTTCTCTCTGTCTTCTTACCTTTCTACCCTCATAAGTAGACATCCCGACTTGGTGGAAGACGTGCTTACCCTGTATCAAGATTTTCCCGGTAGGGAACGCTTTGAAGAGGAGTTTGAGAAATACAAAGAAACTTTGAACCTTAGCCCCGAAAACCTTTACCGCCGGTTCAAGAGGGTCTGGGAGATAAGAATAGCCCTCGTTTACCTCGTGAAAAAGGAGGATAGATACAAAAAGCTCTTTGATTTTTTTAAGAAGCTCTCCGAGCTTTCGGACTTTCTCCTACAAAGGCTTTGGGAAGACCTTCAGATGAGCAACATGCTCCTCATAGCCCTTGGAAAGTATGGAAGTGGTGAACTTACCCTTGGCTCAGACCTTGACCTCGTTTTTGTCTGCGGTGATGCTGGTGAAGAGAAGGTAAGAAGGGCGCAGGAGTTCATAGCTTTCTTAACGAAGCATACAGCAGAGGGCTACCTATATAAAGTGGATTTCAGGCTAAGACCCATGGGGGGAGCGGGCGACATAGCACCTTCCATCAGCTTCTACAGAGAATACTTTCAGTCTCACGCAAGGACCTGGGAAAGGCTTGCCTGGACAAGGTGCAGGTATGTGGTAGGTGAGGAAAGTCTCAGAGAAGAGTTCGAAACCCTGCTTAGGAACTTTCTCTTTGAGAAACCCTTTGGAGAGAAAGAGAGAAGAGAGATAAGGGATATGAGGTTTGCTTTGGAGGGGAACGCAAAAAGAGGGAAGGGGCTGATAGACCTCAAGTTCTCCGCAGGCGGTCTCATAGACGCGGAGTTTATCGTTCAGCACTACACTCTTTTGGAGAGAGTGCGTGAACCTTCCACAATCAGGGCGTGCCATAATCTAATGTCCAAACATGCGCTCCTGAGGGAGGTCTACGAAGGCTACACCTTTCTAAGGCTTGTAGAGACAAGGTTAAGACTATCCAAGGAGTCCGCAGTCTCGGTGCTTGGACCCCAGGAAATAAACAAGGTAGCGAGCTCTTTGGGTATGCAGGTGGAAGAGCTCCGAGAACGAGTGCTATACTCCATGAGAAGACTAAGGGAGCTCTTTCTTGAAGTTTTTGACTGACCGCTTACGATAACAACTCATAGATGGTTTTTGTCGTGTTCCAGAATCTTCCTTATTTCTTTTTCCAAAGAACACACTCCGTGAGAGTGGCAGAAGATGCACCTTTCCTTTGCGTAGTTCTTTGCCAGCTTTACCATGTTGTGGCCCACAAGACTGGTAAAGACTATGATCCAGTCCGCGCAGGCAAGGGCGTTGTCAATGTTCTGCTGCGTCTCTTGATTGATGAACTTGATGTTTATCCCGTAACGTCTTGAAAGCTCCTTTACCCTTGACTTCATCCTGTCGTGACCTCCAAGCACCAAAAGTCTCATAAGGCACCTCCTTGGAGAGGGAGTATTATATTAATATTGAATTGCAATTTTAATAAAAACCCCCTCCCTTTGTCAACATGACCTAGCTCAGTTTATAATCTTCCTCGTGAAAGAACCAAAAACCCCACTGCTTGCCGTAGATGCGGTCTTGAGGCTTTGGGACGGAGAAGGCTTCAGGGGTATAGTTCTAATAGAGAGGCTCTACCCACCTTACGGTCTGGCCCTTCCCGGTGGTTTTGTAGAAGTGGGAGAGAGGGTGGAGGAGGCTGTTTTGAGAGAGGTTAAGGAGGAAACGGGGCTTGAGGCAAGGATAAGAAAACTTCTGGGTGTTTACTCGGAGCCAGGTAGGGACCCTCGTTTTCATGTAGCCTCCGTGGTTTTTGTTTGCGATGCGGAGGGTGAGCCAGAAGCAGGAAGCGACGCAAAGAGGGCGAGGGTCTACCCTTTAGAAGAGCTGCCCCTTGACCTTTTGGTTTTTGACCACCGTAGGATACTGTTAGACTATATTAAGTTGTGATAGAATTTTTCCACATTACCCATGGCTGGAGGAAGCCTATGACCAAGGAATACGAAATAGGTCTAAACTTGCTAAGAAAGGTTAATCAGGAACTTGAAAAACTTTTGAATGTAGAGGACAGGCTGACCGCAAGGAGGATAGTGAACTCTATAATAAACCCTATCACCGCCTCCACATACCAGATAAGGGTAGGCGACGGTCCCCGAAGGGAAGAATTCTTAGAGGTGCTTTTGAAACTACTGAAGGAGGTGAGAGACCTGTCAGATATAGAAGCCATGAAAGAGAGCGTGGAAAAGCTCCTCCAGCTTCTCAAGGAGGTGGAAGCGGCTTCTGTAGAAAAGAAGGAAAGTTAACAAACATGGAAGGCATAACCTTAAGAAGCCTTTTCAGGAAAAAGCAGGAAGGAAAAAAAATTACCATGGTCTCCACCTACGACTACCTATCCGCGAAACTCTGTCAACAGGCGGGCATTGATTGCATACTTGTAGGCGACTCTCTCGGCATGGTGTTTCAGGGGCTTGATACCACTCTACATGTGACCCTTGAGGATATGATATATCATACAAAGGTGGTCAAAAGGGGTGCGGGTGACACTTTCCTCATAGTGGACATGCCCTTTATGAGCTATCAGGTTAGCCTTGAGGAAGCCCTTAGAAATTGTGGAAGGGTAATAAAAGAAACGGGGGCGAACGCAGTAAAGCTTGAAGGTGGTGAGGAAGTGGCGGAGCTCGTTCACCGCCTTGTGAACATAGGTATTCCTGTGGTGGGTCATGTGGGTTTTACGCCCCAGAGCGTGCACGCTCTCGGTGGATACAGGGTGGTGGGTAGGTTGGAAGAGGAAGGTGAGAAGGTTAAAAGAGACTTCAAAGCTCTTGAAGAGGCAGGTGCCTTTATGGTAGTGTTAGAAAGTATGCCCCGAGCTTTGGCAAAGGAGATAACTGAGACCTCAAAAGCCATAACCGTAGGTATAGGGGCGGGTCCGCACTGCGATGGTCAAGTGCTGGTCTTTTATGACCTGGTGGGTCTTGTGGAGGACATAAAACCTAAGTTTGTTAGAAGATACCTCAAGGGTGCGGAGCTTTTCAGGAACGCCTTGAAAAAGTTTAGGGAAGAGGTGGAACAGGGTCTCTTTCCTTCGGAAGAAGAAAGCTATGGATGAAGTAAAGCTTTTAGAACTGCTCGTAAAGCTAGGATACATAAGCAGAGATAAGGCCCTTCAGGCACAGAAAGAGAAGGGGAAAGAAGAGGATGTCATCAGCACCCTACTAAGGCTGGGCTTCATAGACGACCTGAAGCTCATAGACTTCTACCAGAAATACATGCCCCAAAGGCTCTGGAAGGGGGACACAGTTGAGCCGAGCTTGCCTGAGGACATAAAAGCAAAACTGCCAGAAAGCTTCTTAAGACAAAATACCATAGCACCCATAAAATACGAAGAGGGAAAACTCTACGTGCTTACCATAAACCCATTTAACCAGAACGCCATAAACGAACTGAGGTTTAAAACAAAGATAAACACCATAATCTCCTATGTTTCCACAAGGAAGTCTATAGAAGATTTCCTGAACAAGCTCTATCCCACCGTGGAAAGGATAGTGGAGGGCTTTGACGTTGGAGAGGTGGAGATAGAGACGGTGGAGACGGAGATATCTCCTGAGGTTTTGGCAGTTGAGGCGGGGGAGGGTCCAATAGTAAGGTTGGCGAACTTCCTCATAGCGGAGGCGGTTAACCTGGGTGCCTCGGACATACACATAGAGCCTCAGGAAAAAAAGCTCGTAGTTCGCTACAGAGTGGATGGTGTTCTCAAGGTCTATCACGAGTTTCCTGCAAGGATAAAGGACTCTCTGGCTGCAAGGTTCAAGATAATGTCTAACCTTGACATAGCGGAGAAGAGAAAACCTCAGGACGGAAGGATAAGAACAAGGATAAAGGGTAAAAAGATAGACCTACGCGTTTCTACTGTGCCCACAGTTTACGGGGAGAAGACTGTCATGAGGATACAGGAAGCGGAGAAGTATCTGAATGTGAAGCTGGACGACCTTGGCTTTGAGCCCGACGACCTTGAAAAATTCAGAAGAGCCATATGGACCCCCTGGGGTATGATACTGGTGACAGGTCCTACGGGTTCTGGTAAGACCACCACCCTTTACGCTTCTCTGATGGAGAGAAACAGCCCGGATGTGAACATAATGACCGCAGAGGACCCAGTAGAGGTTTCCATACCCGGTCTTAATCAGGTTCAGGTAAACGAAAGGATAGGTTTAACCTTCGCCAATGTCCTGAGAGCCTTCCTCAGACAGGACCCAGACATCATCCTCATAGGTGAGATAAGGGATACGGAGACTGCGGAGATAGGCATAAAGGCAGCTCTCACAGGACACTTAGTCTTCTCTACTCTCCACACAAACGACGCACCTTCCTCCGTGACCAGGCTTGTGGATATGGGTATAGAACCCTTTTTGGTAGGCTCTTCTGTCATACTCATAGTGGCTCAGAGATTGCTCAGAAAGCTTTGTCCGAAGTGCAGGCTTATTGACGATACGCCAAGGGAAGCCCTCTACAGGCTTGGCATCATAAAAAGCCCCGAGGAAAACATACTAATATACAAGGCAAACCCAGAGGGCTGTAGCCACTGCAACGGTTCAGGATACAAGGGCAGGACTGCGGTTCATGAAATTCTGGAAGTGGACGAGGAACTTAGAAAGCTCATAGTAAAGGGCGCAACTGCAGAGGACATAAGAGACCTCGCACGCAAAAAGGGTATGAGAAGCCTTTACGACGCAGGCATTTTAAAGGTAAGGAAGGGCATAACCTCTATAGCGGAGGTGGAGAGGGTTCTTGCAAAATAGTGTATAGGCTTTATAATTAAATATTCTATGGAAGCGGTCAAGCACGACAGAGAGCTGGACATAAGAGGCGATATCTGCCCCTTTACCTTTGTAAAGAGCAAGCTCGCCCTTGAACAAATGGAGTTGGGTCAGGTGCTTAGGGTGCTGGTAGACTACAAGCCCTCTGCGGAGAGCGTTCCTAAGAGCATGAGAGAGGAAGGACAAGAAGTGCTGGGCGTAAACCAGCTTTCCAATAACACCTGGGAGATACTCATAAAAAAGGTGCGATGAAGTTTCTTTTTATAGTAACCAGCAATCCCTTTTCCAAGGACTACAATACCCTCGTGAACCTCGTCAGAGAGCTCTCAAAAAGAGGTGAAGTTACTTTGTTTTTTAGCGGTAATGGTGCCTACTACACCATAAAACCAGAGGTGCAGAGGTTAAAGGAGCTCGGTGTTAGGCTTCTTTACTGTGCACACTCCGCACAACAGAGGGGCATAGAAAAGACCTTGGACTGTTTTGAGAGCAGTTCCACCTACAACCTGTCAAGGTTCATACAGGACTACGACAGGGTTTTGAGCTTTAACTAAGATGAAGGTGGCGGTGATAATAAAGGGTGACCCCTTTTCTTGGAAATGTCACGAAGCCCTGCGGGTAGCCATGGCTCTGGGCATAAGCTGTGAGGTAAACCTCATCCTCGTAAAGGATGGCGTTTATGCCCTCAGCAGGTGGCATCCGGAGGAGCTGGGTATAGAAGGTTTTGATAGATTAGTAGAAAATATAAGCTATGTAAAGGTAAAAATCTACGCGGAGGACGCCTCTCTTGAGGAGAGGGGTATAAGGGGAGAGGAGCTTACCTGTGAAGTGGGCGTTAGGAGCATCGACGAGATAAGAGACATGGTAAAAGACGCAGAGGCGGTGTTGGTATGGTAAAAACCCTTTGGCTTGTTAGAAAGCTGGGAGATTTTAGCTCAGACCTTTTGGAAGAGGGCGATGTGGTAATTCTCATACAAGATGGCGTGCTCCGCTTTCCTACGAGGAAGGGTTGGTATGCCTGTAGGGAGGATGCTCAGGCAAGGGGTATAAAGCTTCCGGAAAACCTTACCAAGAGCTACGAGGAGATAGCGGAGCTCATAGTAAAATGTGATAGGGTGGTGGTTTGGTAATGAGATGGCAGATAACGAAAACCTTCAGGTTTGAGGCAGGACACAGGGTTTGGAAACAGAACCTCACCTGTGGAAGGGGTTCGGAGCTGACCAGAGGTAAGGAAGTGCCCGTAAACAAGTGTATAAACCTTCACGGACATAGCTACCTTCTTGAGGTAACCCTTGGCTCCGATATACTCTCTGACCAGGATATGGTGATGGACTTTTACCACGTAAAGAACGCCCTGAAGGACCTCATAGAGGAGATGGACCACAGCTTCATCATAGACAGAAGCGACCCTATGTTTGAAGAGTTGAAAGAAGTAGCGGAAAAATACGGAGCTCTCAAGATATTTCCGGTGGACTTCTGCCCGACCGCTGAAGCTCTCAGCAAGTTTTTCTACGAGTATCTGGCGAAGAAGCTCTCGGAGGTGGGTCTCCTTGGAGATGTGAAGGTGGTAAGGGTGGTTCTCTGGGAAACCGCCACCTCAAAGGCGGAGTATGGGGGTGGATGAACCTTAAGCTGGCACTTCCAAACGGAAGGACCAAGGGAGTGAGGGTTAAGTTTCCCTATAAGGGCACTCCCTTAGGCTACAGAGTTCTTTTAAGAGGAGAAGAGGGCGGAAGGACGGCCATCGTAGTAGGCTTTGCGGAGGAGGGTGAGGATGTAAGCCTTGAATTTCCTGACGAGAAGCCCCTGACGACGGATAAGCACATAAGAGCAATCTTAGAGACCGCACACCATTACGCAGTTTTGCCCTGGCATCTTCTCTTTGACCTCGTGCCTTCCCTCTTTAACTGGCGGGAGGAGGAATACATAACCTTAGGGAACAAGGAGTGGAAATTCGTGGACAGGATAAGCAAGGAGATACTCCAGTATGTGAAAAAGAGGAGAGAAGTCAAAGAAGAAAACCTTAAAAAAAGGTTTGGAAAGGATGCGGTAGAGAAACTCTTAGAGCTCGGCTTTCTACGGAGGGCAAGAGGCTGGAAGATGCCAGAGCTCAAGCTCACACTTTACAGCCTTGCTATTCCCTTGGAAGAAGCCATACTTAGGCTAAGGGGCTTTAAGGACATAGAAGAAAAGCTAAAGCTACTGTATTACCTCCAAGAGAGGAGAGTTGTAAGCCAGGAAGAGCTGGAGGAGGCGGGTTTTAGGAAAGGGGACATAAAGGTTCTGCTCAGGAGGGGGGTAATAGAGGAAAGGGAGGGAGGTATAAGGGGTGTAAGGGCACCGCAGAACCTCTTGCAAGAGAGGAGAAGCTACCTTAAGCCCCTTGGGAAAAACTCCATCATCTTTGGTAGCTGGGAGGAAGTCTTTTTGAGGATAAGTCTGGAACTTGACGCACTTGTAAGGGAGGGAAAATCCGCCTTTCTTTTCTGCGATAGTCTTCAACTTATAGAAGTCTTGCATGAAAGACTTTATCCCTTGCTGGGCGACAGGCTGCTGAGGCTTAGCTCCAGAGAGAAGCCAAGAGACTTTATCCAAAACTGGTTTTCTTTGGAATCAGCTAAGGGTGTGGTGGTGCTCGGGAGCAGAGTGGCTCTGCTGGCGCCTTTTAAAAGCCTTGACCTGGTCCTATCCTTTGGAGACGAACCCCAAAAGATTCCCGGTGGCGTCGACCTTAGGTATTTTCTCTACAGACTTTCTCAATACTATGGCGCTAACTTCTCGGTTATCACAGCCAACCCACCACTTAGCCTATGCCTAAAGGAAGACTGGCAAAAAGAGTATTATCCACCTGCATCAGAGGTATTACTTTTTAGGAGAAAGGGAAACGAAGTCATATCCAAGGAGTTGGAAGGAATTATAAATAAGGAGGAGGAATGTCTCTTTCTTGTAAACAAGACGGGCTACGCCTACGCCTTTTGCACCTTCTGTGGATGGATGGCGGAGTGCCCCAGATGCGGTAGCTTTCTTACGCTGAGCATGGACAGAGAAAGGGTCTTCTGCACCAATTGCGGTTACAAAGGTGAGGCGAAGTGCCCTGAGTGTGGAAGAGCTCTGCAAGAGTTAGGTTTCGGCATAGAAAAGGCAACAGAAGAAGTTTACAAAAGGTTCGGCATAAGGGAGAATTTTCACTTTGATACGGTGCCAAGGCTCCACAAAAGCTATGACCGTGTTGTCGTCCTCCACGCAGATAATATCTTGTCAGTGCCTTGGTTCGATGCCGCCGAGAGATACTTTTCCTACCTTTGGAAAGCCCTTTGCATAAGCAGGAAAAACCTCACGGTTCAAACCGCCCTTGAGAACAACCCCCTTCTGAAATACGTGAAAGACAAGGACTGGCAAGGTTTCTGTCAGGAGGAACTCAGGAAAAGAGAAGAGGAAGAGCTCCCACCCTTTAAGAGGTTGGTAAAAGCTAAGCTAAAGACCCTGCCAGTTATAAAAAGCCTGCCCGGAGAGGTCCGAAAGAAGAACTTGGGTGACTATTTTGAACTTCTTATAAAGGTAGACAGAAAAAACCTTAGAGAGCTCTTGCTGGAAATAAGAAAACATAGACCCTTTGAACTTGAAGTATTATAATTTTGACCCCTCCTTGGGGACGTAGCTCAGTGGGAGAGCGCCTGCATCGCAAGCAGGAGGTTGGGGGTTCAACTCCCCTCGTCTCCACCATGATAGGAAGGCAAGGATGAATTTTCTTGCAATCAGATTGCCCGCATGAAACCTAACCAATTCTGGGTCCCTTTTGCTTTGTCTAATTATAGCTTCAAAGCGCTGCCTGCCAAAGACTCTTAAAATCTTAGTCTTCGTAGCCCGATGCTTAGTAGCTTATTGGACAACTTTTTGTTGGACACAGCGATCAGACTATAATGATATTAGCACACATGATACATGATAAAAGAGTTGACTTATTTTAGAAAGGACCTATTCTACTCTCTCATCGCAGAAGCTGCCGCTGTTGCCAATTTATTTTACCTGCAGAGTTTTTATCAGCTGATACTTCTCCTCCTATCACACCTCATAGCCTGTCTCCTAATGGTTCCCCTGATTTTTCCTCTACTTCTCAAGAGATACAAAAGATACGCAAAGAGGATAACCTTCCTGCTCATCTCAATATGCTTTTTAATGTTCTTTCCAGGATATCTTTTGCTTCTGTCGGTTTTTCTTTACCTGTTAGTTTCACGTAAGAAGAGAGTTAGTGCGAGAATAGAATCCTTCTCCTTAAGTGAATTCCTTGCGAGCAGTGTCTCTCTGAAAGGCAGGGCTATGGGTGAGGCACCCCTCTATCTTTTGCAAAAGTCAGGGGGATTAAGGGGGAAAGAGGTGGACCTTTTGGCTACGCTTATCCTTGAGATAAAAAATCCAAGGCTTCTTAACAATGCGGCGGGTATTTTGAGCAGCCAGTATGATGAATTGAGGCTCTCCGTATTTTCTTCTCTTACCAGGCTTGAAAAGTCAATACAAGAAAGGATAAGTCTTTTAAGCGAGAGGCTAAAAGAGAATTTGCCGGATGAGGAAAAGGCGGATGTTCTATTCAAGTTAGCCCAGAACAACTACGACCTTGTGTATCACAAACTTGTTGATGAGGAGCTTGAAAAGCTTACCCTTCAAAAGGCGGAGGACTACCTTCTACAAGCCATGAAGGTCAAGCAAGATGCGGAATTTCTGATACTCATGAGTAAGGTTCAGATGGCTAAAAAAGACCTTACCTCCGCAGAGAAGTTTCTCATTAGTGCAGTGGAGCTGAACAGGTTACATCCGACAAGATATGCACCATACCTCGCCGAGATATACTTTAGAAAAGGTAAGTACGGGCAGGTAGTAGAGCTTTTGTCAAAATATGCAAGGGACTTAAAATATTCTATGAACCCCTATTTAGCCTATATATATGAATTCTGGATTGTGAACGATGCAGGTTCTTCTAAATAGAGGAGTTCCACAGATTTTAATACCCGCGGAGGGGACGTATCCATACATAAGGGGTGGAGTATCTACCTGGATTCACGACCTTATAGGCGGTCTTGAGGAATTCACCTTTGGCGTGGTGTTTCTTGGCGGAAGGAGGGAAGACTATGGTGAGGTAAAATACAAGTTTCCTGAAAACCTGGTTTATCTATCCACCGCTTACCTCTTTGAGGAGAGAGAAAGGCCAAAGCCTAAATATAAGGAGGGTGAGAGTAAAACCTTTGAACTTATAAGGAAAATGCACGAAGGTTTTAAGAAGGGTATCACAGAGGTCCCGGAAGAGGTGATGACCCCCGATTTTTTAACTAAAGTCTTAAGATACGAAGATTTTCTCTATAGTAAAAGAGCATGGGAACACATAGTAAGCATGTATTCAAGACACGCAAGCACAGAACCCTTCGTAGACTACTTCTGGAACATAAGAAATTTACATGCACCTTTGTGGGTGGTTGCGGAAGTAGCCAGTAAGGTAAAGGCTGTAGACTTTAAACTTATACACAGCCCCTCTACGGGCTATGCAGGTTTTTTTGCTTCTCTTTTGAAGAGAAGCACAGGAAGACCCTTTATACTTACAGAGCATGGCATATATACGAGAGAGAGGAAGATAGACCTCATGAACGCAGACTGGCTAACTGACAAGAGAACTTTTGTCCACAAGGGTCTTGGAGAAATATCCGCCACGAGGAAGGTCTGGGTCAACTTCTTCATGCACCTCGGTGCTCTAACCTATTCAAGTGCAAACATCATAGTATCCCTCTTTGATGGGGCAAGGAATATTCAAATAAGTTACGGAGCTGACCCTCAAAAGTGTGAGGTAGTGCCCAACGGGGTTGACATAGAACTTTACTCCAATTCTCTGAAAAACCGCCCAGAGAAGGTTCCAAAAGTAGTAGCTCTAATCGGAAGAGTGGTCCAGATAAAAGATGTGAAGACCTTCATAAAGGCCATGAAGCTTCTTGTAGAAAAGCTTCCTGAGGCTGAAGGTTGGGTGGTTGGTCCTACGGACGAAGACCCAGATTATTACCAGGAGTGTCTTAGCCTCGTTAGAGTGCTCGGCTTGGAGCATAAGGTGAAGTTTCTCGGGTTTCAAAAAACCTTTGAAATCTTTCCCAAGATAGGGGTGCTTACCCTTACTTCAATAAGTGAGGGTATGCCTCTAATAGTTCTGGAGGGTTTTGCAGCGGGTGTTCCCTGCGTAGCCACGGATGTGGGCTCTTGCAAACAGCTCATATATGGAGGCTTAAACGAAGAAGACACAGCCATAGGCAAGGCTGGAGAGGTGGTGCAAGTAAGGAACGCACAGGCCCTTGCGGAAAGTTACGCCAACCTGCTCAAGGACGAAGCGCTTTGGAAACAATACCAGAAAGCTGCCCTTGAAAGGGTAAGACGGTTTTACTCTAAAGAGACCTTTTTGGAGAACTACAGGAAGCTCTATAAAAGGTATTTAACATGGCAGGCATAGCCTTTGAACTAAGGAAGATTTTAGGCAAAAGAAACCTATCCGCTATATTTACCGCCTTTGGATATTCCTTTGCCCTCAGCTCCGGTCCTTATTTTATAACCATAACCTCACTTATACTCGTCAACTTCCTCGGCCAAGGTCTCGTGGAAGACGCAAGACAGCTAACGCAATTCCAGGTGGTGGTAACTCACATTATGGCAATAAGCCTTATCATGAACGGGTTTTCCAACCTGTTTCTTATTCGCTATCTCTCGGACTTAATCTTCGTAGGGAAAACAGAGTTGATAGTTCCCAACATGATGGGTGCCATTTTCCTTAACATGTTTATAGGCTTTGCTCTTTCCTTGCCACTTAGTATATATCTTCTGGCAGAGCACGGAGGATACCCCTTTGCCTTCCTTTTTACTAAATGCGTGACTGTTATGATGGGTGTATGGACATTAAACATAATCCTCACGGGTTTTAAAAGCTACACATTTATACTACTCGCCTATTTTTTAGGATACACTCTGTTTTTGATTTTGTCCTTTTTCCTCATAACATTTGGACTTCCTGGATTAATGTTTGCGTTCTTTATAGCCAACTTCCTTATTTTTTCAATGTTCTTAGGATATATGCTAAAGAACTACTACTTTGAAAACTTGCTTTCCTTTGACTTTTTGCGAGAAGGCAAGTATAAGAGCCTCATACTTACAGGGTTTTTCTACAACTTGGGCATATGGGCGGACAAGCTCGTCTTTTGGTATCATCCCTACACGAGCACGAAGGCAATTGGACCCATAAGCTATTCAGTGGTATACGATATACCAGTTTTCCTTGCCTATCTTTCCATAGCCCCTGGCATGTCCGCTATGTTTTTGAAAGTGGAATGGGAATTTGCAGAGCACTACGACAGGTATTACGACGCAGTCAGAGAAGGTGATACCCTTGATAAGATATACCTATACGGTGATGAGCTTATAAGCTCCGCAAGGTCTGTGCTTCTCGACACTTTCAGAGTTCAACTAATCTTCAGCATATTCATAGTAATAATGCAAGAATTAATCTTTAGCCTCCTTAGGATTCCTCTGGTATACATACCTCTTTTTGATATTCTCTTGATGGGCACTTCTTTACAGGTGGTCTTTCTATCTCTCGTAGCTCTTATATTCTACTTTGATAAACTCTATTATGCCTTTTTGACTACTATGTTCTTCGCAACAGCTAACCTTTTCTTTAGTTTTCTTAGCATACACATAGGTCCCTATTTTTACGGATACGGCTTTGCTCTTTCTGTATTTATCAGCCTTATTCTGGGTATAGTTCTTCTAAGGAGGTTCCTACATGATATTCATTACTACACTTTTATGCATATTTAGCTTAACGGTGATAAGGGCTGAAGAGTTGTCCGTCGGTTTTATGATATACGGCGAGCCTATACCAGAAGAAGCTCTCTATGCCTTTGACTGGCTCGTCCTTGAGCCTGAGAGCCCTCATACAAAAAGAGTTATGAAAAGCTTCTATCTAAGCAACAGAAAGGCTAAACTTATAGCTTATATAAGCGTGGGAGAGATAGGAGAATACAGAGATTATTTTAGGAAAGTTAAAAGCGAGTGGCTATTAGGAAAGAATAAGGTATGGAATTCCTTTGTGACAGATTTGAGAGCAGAGGGGTATGTAAACTTCTTGCTCTACGAGGTTTTTCCACGACTTGAGGATTTTGATGGCTTCTTTTTAGATACTTTAGACAGTCACCAACTTTTTCTTAAGGAAGAGAAGGATTTAAAGCAAGTAAGAGAAAACCTTATAAAGCTCGTAAAAACCCTAAAACAGAGATATCCTGAAAAAATTATCCTCCTAAACAGAGGGTTTGAGGTTATGGAAGCGCTAAGGGGCTACGCGGATGCTATAGTAGCAGAGAGCCTTTTCTATGGCATATCCTACGATGAAAAGAAAAGCTACAAGCTTATGAAGAAAGAGGAAAGTAATTGGTTGCTGGAGAGGCTCAAAAGGGCTAAGGAGTTAGGCTACAAGGTCGTAGTGATAGACTACGTAGACCCCAAGGACAGGACACTTCAGAGGGAGGCAGTCAGAAATATACGCAAGCTAGGCTTTATTCCTTACGTTTCTGACAGATACCTTCGCACCCTTGGAGCCTCACACAGTAAGCTAAAGCCCAGAAGGGTGCTTTTGCTTTACAGCGGTGAGCTATATAAAGACCCATCCTTTAGCATCCTTAACAGGCTGATACAACCCTGGATTGAATACCTGGGTTATGTGCCCGTTCTCATGGAAGCGGAAAAAGCCTTGTCTGATAACAGGCTAAACTACTTTATGGGAGATATATACGCGGGGATAGTTGCGGATTTTGGGGGAATAAGGGAACAGGAGAAGCTCTACCGCTGGCTCATAGAAAAGAAGGAAGAAGGTCTAAAAGTGTTCTTCTTGAACGCCTTTAGCTCCAGTAGGGACGAAAGGCACCTAAAGTCCTTAGGTATAAAAATGCTCGGTCAGCTGAGGGCAGGCCAGAGCTATACCCTTGAGAAGAGCTCCTTCAAAGAGCTTGAAGCTAAACCCCTCTTGATGAATGTCCCTATGCTTGTTCCTGATAGGGCAAAGGCATATCTAAAGCTAAGGGCTGGAAATACCCTGTTTTATCCTTTAGCTGTAACTGAGTGGGGGGGATACGCTCAGCCCGGAGCCTTGCTGGTTCAACGCGGGGAGCTTACCCTGTTTACCCTTGACCCCGTTGAGCTGTTCAGCATGGTTTTTGAACCTTACGAGCTCATACCTGATGTGACCACTGAGAGTGGAAGAAGGATGCTTCTTGTTCACATTGATGGAGATGCCTTCTTCGGAGATGCGGATTTTGACCCTTCTAGAAACATAGGAGAGGTGATAAGAGATGAAATAATAAAAAAGTATCCTGTGCTTCACACTGTATCTATCGTAGAAGGTGAGGTAGCACCCCATGGTCTTTATCCAGAGCGTTCCGAAAGACTTGAGAGTGTGGCAAAGTCTATATTTGCCCTTAAAAATGTAGAAGTTGCCTCTCACACCTTCTCGCATCCCTTTAATTGGAAGGAGATAGAAGCCTTCACAAACAATGAAGCAGAAGCTAAGCTAAGCTCACCTATTGCATACAACCTTCCGCTCAAGGATTACAAGTTTGACCCAAGGAGAGAGATACAAGGTTCTATTGAGTATATCAACAGAAGGCTTGCGCCAGAAGGTAAAGGGGTAAGGGTTTTTCTATGGTCGGGCGATGCCTCCCCTTCGGAGCAAACTTTAAAGCTTGCCTACGAGGCGGGGGTCTACAATGTGAACGGCGGATACACGTGGATTAACAGAAAGCATCCCTATAGGATGTTTATAGGTCCTATGGGTGTCAACAGAGGGGAGTTTTTCCAGATTTATGCACCAATGCTTAACGAAAACATCTACACGAACCTTTGGACGGACTTTTACGGTTTTGTAAGGGTTATTGATACCTTTGGAATGACGGAGAACCCTTACCGCATAAAGCCCATAAACATATACTATCACATGTATTCAGGGCAAAAGCTGGCATCTTTGGAAGCTTTAAGGAAGGTCTACAACTGGTCTCTATCTCAAGAAACTATCCCCCTCTTTCTTTCTGAATATGCCCAGAAAGTGCTCGAGTATAGGAACATGGCTCTAATGGAACATGTGGAAACAGGAGAGCTGGTGGTGCGTGGCGGTGGAAGTTTGAGAACGCTAAGAGTGGACAAAAAGGTGCACGTTGACCTTTTAAAAAGCAAAGGCGTGGTGGGTTATAGACATCACAAGACGTCCACTTATATAAGCCTTGACCCATCTGGTGATTACAGGGTAGTATTCTCCGAGACACCATCCCCTTTTAGAGTTGTGAGCTCTAATGGAAAGGTGGTTAATTTCAGTAAAGGCAGGAATGGATACGCACTGCATCTGAGCGCGCACGTGCCCCTCGAAGTAGAGCTGGAAGTATCTGAATGCACATTAAAAGTTGAGCCAAAGCCAGACACGCGTGAAGTGAGTGGTAAAATTACAAGGATAAAATATGGGAGTGTAAGAGATGCAAGGCTGGAAATCAACTGTAAGTAGTAGGTTTTTCACCACAAAAGAATTGGTGATATATTCCCTTATCTTTCTGGCTGCTTGCCTGCTTCTCTATCCAAAGGATAAGTTAGATAGGTATATATTAATTCCAGAACGAAAAAACCTGGAGCTCTCCATAATATACACGAGAAACCTGCTGAGAATCTGGGATGCTCCCGCTTTTAGAGTTCATCTCCTTGAAAACTTAATTCAAGTGGGTATGATGAGGGATGCGGAGGAGGAAGCCAAGAAGCTTATAGGGACTCCTTATGAGGATAGGGCTTATTTTGCCCTTTACAGAATAGAAAAATCCAGATATTTTTCGAGAGAAAGTTTAAACACTGACCTTATGCAGGAATACCTCGTGAGCACGATGGAGGCTTCTAAGGATAAGGGGCTTATCCTTGAGGTTCATAAAGAAGCTATTCTTATGAACTTGCCCTCTGTTGCTATGACTTCCGCAGAGAGGCTGTATAGGCTTGAAGGTGATATATCTTGGCTCAGGAAAGCTTACAGCTATGCGGTGGGGCTGGGCGATGTTCAGAGAGCTCTCCCTTACGCCATTGAGCTTTACAAAAAAGATATAAAGGAGAGAGAAAAATACCTGAGGGAAATGTCCTACATGTTGGCAAGAAGTGGAGAAGGTAGGCTATTGCTTGAAAAGCACAGAGAAGCAATGGGAAAAAGCCTCTACATGGAGGTTTTGACCCGCATGGAACCTAAGATGCTTACGCCTACACAGGCGGAAAGGTTAGTGGAAGACTATCTGAAGCTCTTCATGGCTTCCAAGGGCTATGAGGCAAGGAAAAGACTGTTTAAGAGCATAGTCCAGATGTATCTCTGGAGAGAAGATTACACAGGTGCGAAGGCT
The DNA here is from genome assembly GCA_025056375.1 of Aquificaceae bacterium. GTDB lineage: Bacteria > Aquificota > Aquificia > Aquificales > Aquificaceae > Pampinifervens. The sequence goes on along the minus strand of JANWWH010000006.1, from coordinate 1,168 downwards.
TTCATAGCTGGACACTACGGTGAGTTTATAAAGGATAAAGAAACCGCTCTCTTCATCCTGAAGTCCGCTATTGCCACCGGTGATAACCATTTTGCCCTGGAAGTTGCACAGAAGGTAAAGGAAGAGTTCATAGAATGAGGCAGTTGTTTATATGGTTATGTATGCTCTCACTCCTTCTTTTCACAGAACCTGCCCTTTCTAAGGAGAGAAGAGACATAGACAGGGAACTCATGCGTATACTACTCTCCACCTTTCTGGGAATGTCTGACCTAAAAAACGCTCTGGAAGTTGCAAAAAAGGGTATACAGGTCTATTCTTCAGACCCCTTCTGGTGGGAATGGTATGGCAAGATATCAGGATGGCTTGGCTATAAGGAGGAAGCCCTTAGGGCAAGGATGAAGCTACTTGAGCTAAAGCCTAATGAAGAGCTGGTTCGGGAGGTTTTCAGATATGCAGTCTCCGTTGAACGCTATGACTTTGCGGTAGACCTCCTATCCAAATACCCTTACTTAGTGAAGGATTTAAGCCAGGAAGAGCTCTTTTTCATATACTTAAACGCTGGAAAGGTAGAGGACTACCTAAGGCTCGCAGAAGACCTGTATTTAAAGGAGAAAAAGCCTGAATACCTGTATTACATGGCTTTAGCCAACTTCGAATACAAAGACAAAAAAAAGGCAATTAGCTATATGAAGGAACTTGAGGAATTAAGACCTCTTAACTTGAGAGAAGTACTGCTATACTCGGACATACTTCAGGCCCTTGGAATGCAGGAGGAAAACTACGCCCTTCTCAAGAGATATCTGGACAGGGTTGAGAAGGGAGAGGAAGAGCTACTTGTGTCCTACTACATGAGGTTATCCGCGTTGGCATGGAGCATGAGGGACTTTGAAGTTTCTGTCTTAGCAGCAGAACTGCTGGACGGTATGAATAAGGCAGGAGAGGATGAATACATAAGGCTTTACCTATACTACGCCACCAAAAGAGATTATGTAAAAGCAGTAGACTACGCCAGAAAGGGGTATGAAAAGACGGGCAACGAGTATGCTTTTAACCTATGGATAGAGGGTCTAACAGCCCTATCACGCTGGAAGGAAGTTCTTGAGGTCTTTAGAGCCTTTGACAAAAGAAAGCTCCTTGAGAATAGCTATCTTTTCTCCCTTTACGTGAG
>JANWWH010000069.1 GCA_025056375.1 Aquificaceae bacterium | reverse complement strand
CTGTTGAAGGAGGTTTTTAGAAGTTCCTTTATATCTTCTTCTTCCAATCCAAGCCTCTGATAACCTTTGGAAAGTGCGGGTAGGTTGGGTTTTTCTACAGGTCCAAAACATCCATAACAGCCCCTCTTGTAGCTGGGGCATAGGGCACCGCATCCCGCCACGGTTATTGGTCCAAGGCAGGGCATCCTATAGGCCACCACAACGCAAGTGTTACCCTTTCTTTTACACTCAAGGCATAGGGGGTAAGTAGGTAGTTGTGGAGACCTACCTTGAAGCAAAGCCTGTATAACTTCTCTTAAAGCCTCCTTTTTTATGGGACAACCCCTTATCTCGAGGTCTACCTTGACAAAGTCAGAAATGGGTCTTGAATGGGGGTTTACCGCATAGTTATGGCTGTATACGGAGGCATAAACCTGTGAAAAGTCTTCAAAGTTCCTCATGGATTGTATACCGCCAGAAACTGCGCAAGCACCTATGGCTATCAGTATTCTTGAGCTTTCCCTAATCCTCCTTATTCTATCTTCCTCCTCCAGTGTGGATACGGAACCCTCCACGAAGGCAAGGTCAAACTCCCCCCAGCGGTTAGAAGAGGAGGCCTCCAAAAAGTACTCAAACCTTAAAAACTCCGAAAGCTTCAAGAGCTCTTCTTCCAACTCAAAGAAAGCTAGCTGACAGCCGTCGCACGAAGAGAATTTAAAAACGCCCACCTTCATACTTCCTTCCTCTCAAAGTATTCCCTTATTAGGTCATACCTAAACACTGGTCCATCTTTACAAACAAAGTATGGACCTATCATACAGTGTCCGCATGTGCCAACGGAGCATTTCATATGCCTTTCTAAGGAGGTGTAGATGTTTTTCAGGGGTATTCCCCTTTCCTCAAGAAGCCTTACGCATGCTTTTATCATAGGGTCAGGTCCGCAGGCAAAGACGATTGTGTCCTCCTTTAGGTCTATTTCCCTTATAAGCTCCGTTATAAGACCCACTTTGCCCTTCCACTTTGGATGGGGCTTGTCAAGCGTTATGTGAAACTCTGCCTTTGAAGACCATTCTTCGTAAAGGTAGGTATAGAGCAAGCTATCATAGTCTTTTGAGCCATAGAGGTGAATCAGCCTCCTGACGGGGCTTTTTGTAGCTTCCTCAAAAACCCAGCGGGTAGCAGCAAGCCCAAGACCACCAGAAAGGATGAGAAGGGTCTTCCCGTAGGCTTCCTGGAGGTTCCATGTGTTTCCGTAGGGACCGCGCCAGTAGAGAAAGTCTCCCTCCTTTAGCTGGTCTATGTGTCTCGTTACATCACCTACAGCCCTCACTGTGTGGACTATATGACCCTCGCCTTTACTGGCTATGGTAATGGGCGCTTCACCAGCACCGAAGGCATACAGCATGTTATACTGCCCGTATGTGCAATCTTCCTCCGTGGCTATATGGAATGTGTAGACACCTTCACATTCTTTTATTACCTTCGTAACTTTACCCTCCTTTAATGCGTACGGATTACTGTAGGCTATCATGGGTTTTCCTCCAGAAGGTGCCTCACCTCCTGCCTTATGTCTATGCCAACAGGACACCAAGTTATGCACCTTCCGCATCCCACGCAACCAAAGACTCCAAACTGGTCCACCCAGTAGGCAAACTTGTGCATAAGCCATTGTCTGTATCTTGAGTGAATGCTCTGTCTTAGATTGTAGCGGTGGACTGTGGCAAACTCGGGTGAAAAGCAAGAATCCCAAACTCTAACCCTTTCACTTTCTTCAAATTCAGGATGGTTGTTCTCCACTATATCAAAGCAGAAGCATGTGGGACAAACTTGGGTGCAAGAGGTGCAGGCAAGACACTTTTTGTCCAAATACTCCCAGTGCCTGCAGTCCATTCTCTCGTATAGCTTTTGAGGAAGACCCTCCCTTTCAAAAGCCTTTTCCATAAAGCTAATGGCTCTCTCTATCCTCTCTTTTTTCTTTTCAAAGTCTCCTTCTTCTACGTACCTCTTGTTTTTCAAGGATTCCATAACCTCCCTGCCCTTCTCCAAACCCACCTCTATGAGAAACTCTCCGTCCAACTCCGTTATAAGAAGGTGGTAGCTTTCCTTTACCTCTGGACCATTTCCCATAGTGGTGCAAAAGCAAGTATGCGTGGCATAGGTGCAGTTTACCGCAACGATAAAGGCTTCTCTTCTTAGGTTCCAGTAGTAAGGGTCAGGGTGGGGATTACTAGACAAAAATACCTTGTCTAACACAGAAAGGGCTGAAAGGTCGCAAGCTCTCACGTCAAAAAAACAAAACTTATCCTCTGGGTAGCTTACCTGAAACTTTAATCCTTCTTCAGATTTTATAACTTTCATAAGCTTAAGCTGAGGAGGGTGAATAAAGGATTTTATAGAGTTGACTGGGTGGGTATAAGTAAAAAACCCTTCCACCCTTTCAAGGCTACAAAAGCCGGGGAATTCCACGTTCCTAATTCCAAAGGGTAAATCCTTTAGGCTTTCTACATCCGAGTAAAGGATAACACCGTCCTTTATTTTGGGTGCGATTATTCTGTATTCTTCCTTGAGCCTTTCAAAGAGCTCTGAAAAACCTTCAAGGTTTAGGACGTAATGCCTGCCTTCTCCTTTGCCCTCCACCTTAGATACTCCTCAATGAAGCTATCTATGTCCCCATCCATGACCGCAGAGACATTTCCTATTTCAAGTCCAGTTCTCAGGTCCTTCACCATTTGATAAGGCTGGAATATGTAAGACCTTATTTGATGACCCCAGCCTATTTCCGTTTTCTCGCCTTCAAGAGCCCTTTTCTTCTCCTCCAACTTCTGGAGTTCCAGCTGATAGAGCTTAGCTTTTAGTAGCTCAAGAGCTTTTAGCCTGTTTTGGAGCTGAGACCTCTCCTGCTGACAGGTGACCACTATACCGGTGGGCTTGTGCCTAAGCCTTACCGCTGTGTCAGTCTTGTTTACGTACTGACCTCCTGCACCACTTGCCCTAAAGGTTTCCATTTCAATGTCTTCTTCCTTTATTTCTATGTTTATGCTTTCATCTATCTGAGGTGCTACGCTTACGGAAGCAAAGGATGTATGCCTTCTTGCGTTTGCATCAAAGGGTGATATTCTTACAAGCCTGTGAACGCCGTGCTCACCCTTAAGGTATCCGTAGGCATAAGGACCTTTTATTAAAAGCGTGGCACTCTTTATG
>JANWWH010000068.1 GCA_025056375.1 Aquificaceae bacterium | reverse complement strand
TACCAGTGGTTGTGTTCGTATCGCCTTCGGGTGGGCGCGCCGCCTCCGCAGGTGCCATAATAACCGTCTCCGCAGAGGTAGCTGTTATGGCACCGGGAACCAACATAGGGGCTGCAACGCCCGTGCAGATGGGGGGCGAAAAGATGGAAGAAGCTATGAAGGAAAAGGTTATGCAAGACATGCTCGCCTTCGTGCGAAGCATAGCAAAGGAAAAGGGAAGAAATCCTGAGGTGGTGGAAAGGATGGTTAAGGAAGCTATCTCTCTAACGCCAGAAGAAGCCCTTAAAGAGAGGGTTATAGACCTCATAGCCACAGACAGAGCTGACCTTTTGAAAAAGCTCGATGGCACAAAGGTAAAAAAGCAGGGAAAGGAGATTAGGCTCAAAACTCAGGGCGTTTCAGTGGTCGAGGTAGAAAAAAGCTTAAGAGAGGAGCTTCTCAGCGTTATAACCAACCCAACGGTAGCTTACATGCTCCTTTTGATAGGCTTTTACGGCATATTCTTTGAGCTTTACAACCCAGGAACCATCATACCCGGCACCGTGGGCATCATATGTCTGCTCCTTGGGCTTTACGGTCTTGGCGTGATAGGGATAAACTGGCTTGGTCTCCTTTTGATACTGGCGGGCATGCTTCTTCTGATTCTGGAGCTTATCACGCCCACCTTTGGAGGTCTTGCCATAGCGGGGGCAATAGCTCTCGCCCTAGGTTCTCTTATCCTCATAAGTCCCGAATCTCCCTACGGTGACATACCTATAGGCATGGTAGCCACCATGGTCCTTCTCACGGTGGTCTTTTTTCTCTTTGCGGGCAGGCTCGGCTTCAGAGCTCAGAGGTTAAAGAAGATGCTTGGCACGGAGGAGCTCGTAGGTGCTCAAGGAGAAGCTTACACGGACTTTGTGGAGGGTAAAGGTAAGGTCTTTGTGCACGGTGAGATATGGAACGCACTGAGCGATGAACCCATAAAAAAGGGAGAGCTGGTAGTCGTGGAGGAAGTAAGGGGTATGGTGGTGAGGGTAAGAAGAGCCTAAACGGAGAGGGCGGGATTCGAACCCGCGGTGCGGGGTTTGCCCGCACACAGCATTTCCAGTGCTGCACCTTCGGCCACTCGGTCACCTCTCCTGCCGCTTAAGATATTATAATATCCTCACGCCATGAAAGTTGCCAGTATAGATGTAGGCTCTTACTCCATAAGGCTCAGCGTTGCTAACATAAACAGAGGGCTTGAAATAGTCCACGAAGAGGGAAAGATAACAGCCCTTGCCACAGCTCTTAGGGAAAGGGGACAACTTCAAGAGGACAGAATGGAGGAAACCCTTAGCACGGTAAGGGAATTCCTACAGAAAGCTCGTTCTATGGGTGCAGTGCGGATAAAAATGGTGGGCACGGAAGCCCTCAGAAGGGCGAGCAACGCACGGGACTTTATTCAGAAGCTGAAGGAAGTCACCGGGCTGGAGCTAAAGGTAATAACCCCAGAGGAGGAGGGCAGATACGCCTTTCTGTCCGTCGCCTACTCTCTTAAGCCAGAGGGAAAGTTCTGTCTTATAGACCAAGGGGGCGGTTCTACGGAGTTCGTGTGGGGAAGGGGATACGAGATTGAAGGTCTAAAATCCTTCCCCTTTGGCATAGTAAACCTCACGGAGGAGTTTATCCATAGCGACCCGCCCAAGAGCTACGAGCTTGAATCCCTAAAGAACTTTTTGGATGAACACATAAGGTCAGTGGTGCAGCCCTGCGAGGAGCTCATAGGTCTTGGTGGCACCATAACCACAGTAACAGCCCTTGAATATCACATATACCCTTACAGGGGTGAGGAAGTGCATGGGAAGGTGCTACCCCTTGATAGGCTCATGTTCTGGCTTGAGACCCTCAGTTCCATGAGGGAAAGCGAGAGGGTGTCCAATTTTCCCCACATAGAACCAAAAAGGGCAAGGGTTATAATCCCTGGGCTTCTTATATTCTACAGGGCTATGATGCTCTTTGGTAAGGACTGCATAAGGGTGAGCGACTGGGGTTTAAAAGAGGGCGTGCTTGTTGAGGAGCTCCTCAATAGTTTATAATTTATCCTGTGAGGCGGCGTAGCTCAGCTGGTTAGAGCGGAGATCTCATAAGTCTCAGGTCGGAGGTTCGAGTCCTCCCGCCGCCATTACTCCAAAGAAACCCTCCTCTGGAGCTGGTAAAGTCTTATAACCTCCTCCACTGTGTTTGCGTCTTCAGGGTTTTTATCCTCTCTTATAAAGCTAACCGCCCGGGGAAACCTGAGGGCATAGCCCGGTTCCTCAGGTGTCATACCGGCGGTGTGGAGAGGCGACCTCGTTATCTCGTCTGCGTTCACGGTTATCACGTAACGAGGTTCTACCCACACATCCACCTCCATTAGACTATCCACCCTTGGATGCTTGTGGTGAAGCCTTATGGTGTCCAGTCTATGCTTAAGGTTTATCCACTCATCTTCGGTAAAGCCAGAGCCAACCTTGCTAACGGTCTTGAAGGTATCCGTAGAAGGTTCGTAAACAGCCACCAGCAGTCCCCCTATGCCAAGCTTTGCCCTCGCACCCCTTCCGTAGTAGTAGCCCACTATAACCACGTCCACCGTATCCGCCAGACTACCCCTATAGCTTCTTTTGAGTTTTATCCAGTTGAAGTTTCTTGAGCCTGCGGTGTAGGGTGCGTCAAGCCTTTTTGCCACTATGCCTTCAAGCCCTCTCGTAATGGCATCCTCAAAGAAGGTTTCTATCTCCCTCGCACTGTCGGTAATCAGCATCTCCGAAAGCTTTAGGGTATCACCTTTTGAGAGGAGCTCTTCCAACTTCTCTCTCCTTTCGATAAAGGGTTTGACCGTATAGTCCTCGCCTTCAAGGTATAGAAGGTCAAAGCAAAAGAGCTTTAGGGGGTAGTCCTTTGCGTATTCTTCCACTTGGTATTTTCTCTTCCTCTGTATCGTTACCTGAAAGGGGTAGAACTCGCCCGTCTCCTCGTTTAGAGTAAGGGCTTCACCCTCAAGGACAATTCTATTAGCTCTTATATGCTCAAGAACCCCCTTAACTATGTCGGGAAACATGTAGGTCATGCTTTCAAGGTTCCTCGAGTATAAATCCACCCTTCGCCCATCCTTGTGGACCTGAAGTCTAAAGCCGTCGTATTTTGCCTCCACCGCACACTTGCCAAGCCTTCTCACTATCTCCTCCGCATCCGCCACTCGCTCCGCAAGAGCCATCCTTATGGGGTAGCCCGGCTGAACGCGGAACTCTTCAAGAACTCCTGCACCACCCTCTCTTAACCGCTTAGCCACGAGCCCAAGGTCAGAACATAGATTGTAAGCCCTCTCCACAAGAGGCTTTACCGCCTTATCCCCGGCTATGAGAGAAAGAGCTTCTATGATGGTAGCGTCCCCCACCCCAAGCCTGAGCCTCCCCAGAACAATCCTTACCGCATACTTGGCTTCAAAACCAGAAAGACCCTTTAGAAGGCTAATCAGCTTCATAACCTTGTCAAGGGTGCC
>JANWWH010000067.1 GCA_025056375.1 Aquificaceae bacterium | reverse complement strand
AGGCTGAAGGTTGTAAGGTTAAGGAAGTTATAACGATACAAGCATAGACAGTTATGAGATATTCAGGTATTTAGGTAGAGAGGGTATAAATCAAGTGATAAAGGTTAGAGAGGATGCGGTGGAGAATATAGGTGGTGACGTGGGTAGGGGTGTGTAGATGTTTTGTAGGTTATGGTTGAGCTAATTATTAGACACAGCATCACTCCACCACCTTTATATGGACATCTTTGAGCTGTTTTGGGTCTGCATAGTCTGGTGCTCCAGTAAGTGGGCATATGCCCTTTTGCGTCTTAGGAAAGGCTATCACATCTCTTATGGAATCAAGACCTCTCATTATGGCTATGAGCCTATCAAAGCCGAAGGCAAGACCGCCGTGGGGTGGTGCACCATAGCGAAGGGCGTTGAGAAGAAACCCAAACCTCTCCTCAGCCTCAACTTGTGGTATCTCAAGAAGTTTGAATACAAGCTCCTGAAGCTCTCTTTTGTGTATGCGTATTGAGCCGCCCCCCACCTCGTATCCGTTTATAACGAGGTCGTATGCCCTAGCCCTTACAGAATGAACCAACCTCTTTTTCTCCTCAAGCGCCCCTTCCTCAACGGCCCGCCGAAGAAGGGGTATGTCCTCCTCTCTGGGTGATGTAAAGGGGTGATGAAGTGAGACGAACCTCTTTTCCTCTTCTTCCCATTCCATGAGGGGGAAGTCCACAACCCAGAAGACATCAAACCCTGAGTTATCTATGAGGTTATACCTCTTGCCGATGTATAGCCTAAGGTTTCCGAGTATCCTGTATACCGCGTCTCTCCTGTCCGCAGAGAAAAATATCACATCTCCAGTCTGTGCTTGTGTAAGCTCCAAAAGTCTCTTCTTTTCTTCCTCAGAGAAGAACTTGACTATAGGGGAAGTGAGTCTTCCGTCCTCCACTTTTATCCAGGCAAGACCCTTTGCACCCAGACCCTGAACGAACTGGGTAAGCTCGTCTATTTCCTTTCTTGAGAGGTCAGAGCCCTTGAAGTTTATCGCCTTTATAACACCTCCTATCTCAAGTGCTCGCCTGAAGACCATAAACTCCGTGTTCTTGAAAAGGTCTGTCAGTTCAATCAGCTCAAGACCAAAGCGCCTGTCTGGCTTGTCCGAGCCGTATCGCTCCAGGGCTTCACTGTAGGGGATTCTCTCAAAGGGTGTTTTTAGCTCCACACCCATAAGCTCTTTAAATAGAGTGGCTATCAGCTCCTCACTGAAGGACATGACATCCTCTTCGTCCACGAAGGACATCTCAAAGTCCACCTGAGTAAACTCGGGCTGTCTGTCCGCCCTAAGGTCTTCGTCCCTCAGGCATTTAACTATCTGAAAGTATCTGTCAAAACCCGCCACCATGAGTATTTGTTTGAAAAGCTGGGGTGACTGGGGTAGGGCATAAAACTTGCCGGGGTGAAGCCTTGAGGGCACAAGAAAGTCTCTTGCACCTTCGGGGGTGGACTTGGTAAGAAAGGGCGTCTCCACCTCAACAAAGCCGTGCTCCAAGAAGACCTTCCTTACAGTTTGGTAAGCCTTATGTCTGAAAAGGAGGTTTTCCTTCATGCTTTCCCTTCTTAGGTCAAGGTAACGGTATCGTAGTTTGGTCTCCTCCGAAAGGTGCGTCTCCTCCTCTATAGGGAAGGGGAGCGTCTCGGATGTGTTCAGAAGGCTTAGCTCCTTTATAACCAGCTCGTAATCTCCCGTCTTTAACTTTGGGTTCTCCGTGCCAGGTGGTCTTCTTCTGACGGTGCCCCTGACCGCTACCACATACTCTGACCTGAGGGTGTCCGCAAGCTCAAAAACCCGGGGGTTTTCCTTTTCCTCTACTACGCATTGTATAAGACCCTCTCTGTCCCTTAAGTCTATAAAGATAACGCCTCCGTGGTTTCTTACCCTGTGAACCCAGCCGTTAAGAACAACCTCTTTACCGAGGTCTTTTTCAGATACGTGTCCGCAGTATCTTGTCCTTTTAAACATGGTGGAATATTTTACCAGTTTACAGAGGAGGCTCTATCTGGTAGTGCTTGTATATTTGCTCCCACCAGTAGGAAACCCTAAGAAGGGTCGCCTCATCAAAGGCTCTTCCTATGAGCTGTCCACCTACGGGAAGCCCTCCAGATAAGCCCACAGGAATAGATATCCCTGGGAGCCCTGCAAGGTTTACGCTTACTGTGAAAATATCTGAAAGATACATGGATATGGGGTCTGAAGTTTTCTCGCCAAACTTGAAGGCAGGTGAAGGAGAGGTAGGCGTGGCGACGAGGTCAACCTTTTCAAAGACCCTTTCAAAGTCCTGGGCTATGAGCCTTCTGACCTTCATAGCTTTGAGGTAATAAGCATCGTAGTATCCAGCGGAAAGGGCAAAAGTGCCCAGAAGTATGCGCCTTTTTACCTCAGGTCCAAAGCCTTCGTCTCTGGTTTTTGAATACATATCAAAGAGGTCTCTGTATTCTTTAGCCCTGAAGCCAAATCTGACGCCGTCATAACGCGCAAGGTTTGAAGAAGCTTCGGAGGGTGCTATTATGTAGTAGCAAGGTATGGAGTGCTTAACGTGGGGTAGGGAGACCTCTTCTACCTCACAACCTTCTTTCTGAAGCTCTCTCAAAAAGTTTTGGAAGGCGCTACTTACACCCTCCTCAAGACCTTCCATAAACTCTCTCACATATCCTATTCTCAATCCTTTTATCTCCTTTTTCACCTCCTCTCTAAACTTTGGAACAGGTCTCTTACTGCTCGTGGAGTCTCTGGGGTCGTGACCGCTTATAACCTCCATTATAAGAGCTACATCCTCAGTCCTTCTACCGAAGGGTCCAATCTGGTCAAGAGAGGAGGCAAAGGCTACAAGACCATAGCGAGAAACCCTTCCGTAGGTTGGCTTGAGACCTATAACTCCGCAAAAGCTGGCAGGTTGACGGATAGAGCCGCCAGTATCAGAACCAAGGGAAAGGGGTGAGGACTGAACTGCTACCGCCACCGCAGAACCACCAGAAGAGCCACCGGGCACCCTTTCTAAGTCCCAGGGGTTTCTCGTTTTAAAAAAGGCGGAATACTCCGTAGAAGACCCCATGGCAAACTCATCCATGTTTGTCTTACCCACCACTATAGCACCCGCCCTTTTTAGCCTCTCTACGACGGTGGCATCGTAGGGTGATACGTAACCTTGAAGTATCTTTGAGGCGCAGGTGGTAGGATGTCCGAGCACATTTATGTTATCCTTTATTGCCACCGGCACACCCGCAAGGGGCATTTCCTCAGATACCTTCAGATTTTCAGCCTCTTGAAGGGCTTTTTCGTAGAGGGGCGTGATGTATGCCCTTACTTTCTCTTCTGTTTGCGTAAACCTTTCAAAAAAGCTCTCAAGAACTTCTTTGGGCTTTATTTCCCCTTTCCTTAGGAGCTCTACGAGCTCCAGGGCGGACTTTTTCCAGAGCATAGGTATAGTTTAACACAGCTTACTTCTAAGTTCTACGCTATAATTTTCCCTTTGTGCGGAAGTTCGATGCAACTTTACGACCTTTACAGAGGTAAGGACTACCACATAGTTCCAACCCTTGAAAGGATAGAGAGGGCGGTAGACTACCTCTCTCTAAAAACCTCCTACTTATCCCTGCAGGTGGGTGGCACCAACGGCAAGGGTTCTACCTGTGCCTTTCTTCAGAACATACTCCGGCATCACGGCTACAAGGTTGGCTGGTTTGTGTCTCCCCATCTCTTTGAGGAGAGGGAAAGGTGGAGAGTTAATGGGGAGAAGATTTCTGAAGAGAGACTTTCTCAGCTGGTGAAAGAACTCAAGGGCATTTTTGAAAGGTTTGAGCTTACTTACTTCGAAGCCTGCACCCTCATAGCTCTGAAGTATTTTGAGGAGGAAAGAGTAGACTTTGCGGTTTTTGAGGTGGGCATGGGTGGTAGGTGGGACGCCACAAAGGTTTGTCAACCAGAGGTTTGTATAGTAACAAACATTCAAAGAGACCATACGCGATGGCTGGGAAGAGACTGCGAGAGCAGAGCTGTGGAAAAGCTGGGTATCTACAGAGAAGGTAAACCTTTGGTCTTAGGGAGCATGAGGTATCCTCTATACCCCAAAGCGCTGGAATTGTGCAGGCAAGAAGACCTGCTGGTGGCGGGCATAGACTTCTTCGCCTCTGGAAGGGTAGAGGGTCTAAAGACATACATGGATTTTTACAAAGATGACCTGCTTGAACTGCAGGAGTTGGAGCTTGGTCTTTGGGGCAGGTATCAGGTAGAAAACGCAAGCCTTGCCATAAAAGGGGCGGGTCTCCTGATAAAACTGGAGGAGGAAAGGTTGAGAGAAGGGTTGAAGAACACCCGATGGGAAGGAAGGATGGAGCTCGTAAGAGAAAAACCCCTCCTTCTACTGGACGGGGCACACAACCCAGATGGCGTTGCAAGAGTGGTGAAAGAGGTGAAAAGACATATCGGAAGCCTCACTCCCGTCTTTACTGCCCTCAAGGACAAGGAATGGGAACTATCCCTCCCTTACTTGAGAGAGCTCTCCGACAGGATTTACCTCCTTCCTGTAAGGCATCACAGAGGAGAGGAGATAAAGAGGGTTTATGAAAAGGCAAGAGAATACCACTTTAAAGAGGTGCACTTGCTTAAAGATGTGGCTGAGATTTTTAGACTTGAGGAGGACCTGATAG
>JANWWH010000066.1 GCA_025056375.1 Aquificaceae bacterium | reverse complement strand
TCAGGATTTCTTCCTCCAGAAGGGTGTAAGGTGCAAGGTTGTGTCTCTCAGCGGCTCCGTGGAGCTTGCACCTCTTATAGGTCTTGCGGACTACATAGTGGACCTCACTCAAACAGGTAGAACGCTGAAAGAGAACAACCTTGTGGTTATAGAGGAGATAGCCTCCTCCACTGCCATGCTTGTATGCAACAGGACAAGCTACAGAAACATAAAGGAGGAGGTCCTGGAGCTGGTGAAGAAGTTCGTGGATTTAGGAGAGTTTTCTGGTTGACTTATATCATCTTATTGGAATATCCATACCCCTTAAAATAAAAGTCAAAACCTGAAAGGAGGTTTTGCCATGGCTCAGACGGTCAATCTTAAGGGCAATCCTGTTACTCTATGCGGACCATCTCTCAAGGTAGGAGACCCCGCACCCGTAGCCTATGTGGTCACAAAAGACCTTCAGGAAATGGCGGTTGGTGGCATTAGCGATAAGGTGCAGATCATAGTTACAGTTCCCTCTCTTGATACGCCCGTGTGTGAGGCGGAGACTAAAAGGTTTAACGAGCTTGTGGCTGGCATGGAAGGGGTGGCGGTGTGCGTCATCTCCATGGACCTTCCCTTTGCGCAGAAAAGGTTCTGCGAGAGCTTTAACATAGGAAATGTGACGGTCGCTTCTGACTTCCGCTACAGAGATATGGAAAAGTATGGCGTTTTGGTGGCAGAGGGTGTCCTCAAGGGCATACTGGCGAGGGCGGTCTTCGTGGTGGACAGGCAGGGCAAGGTCGCTTACATACAGCTCGTGCCTGAAATCACGCAAGAGCCTGACTACGAGGAGGTATTGGCAAAGGTTAAGGAGCTCCTCTGAAAGTCTACTGCGGGGTATCCCCCGCAGTTTCCAAGACCAGAAATAAGGGGTTATAATATTTGCAGGAGGAGGTTGGACTGTGGAAAAGGAAAGGCTTTACTCAAAAAGGCTCAATGCAGGAAAAAGAACTTACTTCTTTGATGTAAAGAAGGGCAGGGATGGAACCGCCTATCTCGTCATAACGGAGCAGACTGAAGAGAGACGCAACAGCCTGATGGTTTTTGAGGACAGGTTAGAAGACTTCCTCTCCGCCCTTCAGGAGGCAGTGGGTAGAATGAAGGAAGTATGAAAACCCTTGGAGGTGGGTTATGAAAAAGGAGTTTGCTCTGCTCTTTCTCGTCGGTCAAGCTGTGGCGCTTGAGTGCGGGAATGTTATAAGCATAGAGCAGGCTATAAGCAACGCAAAACAGCATGTGGGGGTAGTGCAATCAACTCAGCTCTCAAAGAACAAAAAGACGGGAGAGTGTCACTACAGGGTAAGAGGGACGGAAGGCACCGCTATAATTGACGCAAAGGACGGAAAACTTCTGAGGTTTTACAGAAAACAGTAAAAGCCTATGACTTTTGTTAAGGTAATGCGGAGACTTGAAGGAGGGCTTGGAGTAGCTCTTCCACCCTTAGCTTTTCGCTTTTGAGTTGCTCCAGCATCTCTCTTGCCCTTTGCACCTCCTCTTCCGGTGCTCTACTTAGAAATTTCTCGTTGCTAAGCTTTTCTTCAAAACCCTTCAGCTGTTTTTCTACCTCTTGCAGTCTTCTTGAATAGGAATTTATGAGCTCCTCCACCTTTATGCCTTCCTCTACGGGGACAAAGAACTCAAAGTCCTTTGAAAAACCCGCCACCGTCCTTGTTGGCACTTCTGTCACTCTCTCAAGGGCTTCAAGCCTTGCAAGGTTTAAGATGTGAGCCATAAAACCTTCCACTATCTCCGCACTTTCCTTAGCTCTGTAATAGAGTTTTATCCTCCTCGAGGGTTCTATTCGGAGGTCGCTCCTTAGAGACCTTATGGAGGATATGATTTCCTTCAACCTTTCTATTAACCTCTCCGCCTCTTCCTGAACCTCTTGAGGGTTAAACTGGGGATAATCGGTCAGGGATATGCTCTCTTTGTGGGCTGTGGGTAGCTCTTGCCAGAGCTTCTCCGTTATAAAGGGCATAAAGGGATGTAGAAGTCTAAGGGTTTTTTCAAAGACCGTCAGAAGGGTTGCCTGCACGGTTATCCTCTCCGCCCTTATCCTTTCCTCCTGCTTTTTTTTCTCTTCCTCTGAAAGACCTTCCTCGGGCTTTGCATACAGCCTGAGCTTGGAAAACTCTATATACCAGTCGCAGAACTCACTCCATACGAACTCGTAGAGCTCTTTGGCCGCTTCGGAGAACTCGTAGTCGGAGAGGGCTCTGTTGACTTTTTCCACGCTTCTGTTAAGTTTGGTGATTATCCACAGGTCTTCCGCTCTTGGGGGTGCTCCATAGGGAAGTTGGGAAAGGAGATGGGGGTCAAGGTTCATGAGTATAAACCTGCCTGCGTTCCAGAGCTTATTGGCAAAGTGTTTGTAGCCTTCAAAACGCTTCTCTGAAAGCTTTATGTCTCTACCCTGCTGGGTGAGGATGGCAAGGGTAAACCTGAGGGCGTCTGCGCCGTATTTTTCTACTATGTCCAGAGGGTCTATCACATTACCCTTGGTCTTTGACATCTTTTGACCCTTTTCATCTCTTATGAGGGCGTGTATGTAAACATCTCTAAAGGGCACGTCCTTTAAGAAGAAAGTGCCCATAAAGACCATACGGGCAACCCAAAAGAAGATAATGTCAAAACCTGTTACCAGAAGGTCTGTGGGGTATAGCCTCTGCAGGTCTGGCGTGTTTTCTGGCCATCCAAAGACGCCAAAGGGCCAGAGGGCAGAAGAAAACCAAGTGTCGAGCACATCCTTCTCCTGTCTAAGCCTCTCCGAACCGCACTTCTTGCACCGTAGGACAAAACGGTAGCTCTTTTTCTCCGGGTTGTATCTGTATCTGCCCTTTTTCTCCGTAAGAATTGCCATAGGGTTAAGGTCCTGAGTGAAAAAGAGCCTTAGAGAGCTGGCATCCACCTGTGTGGAATGATATCGGTGAAAGGCAAACTTCTTGTAAAAGTCAAGAAGGGTCATCTCTGGATGGACGAAGGCGGGTGAATTGAGCACATCCGCTACTTCTTCAGGTGTAAACTCTTCTCCTATCCTACCGTCCGCTATAAGGTTGAAAATCAACTTGTCGTATACACGGTCAAAGTCCTCGTCAGTGAAGAGGTTTTCCTCTCCACAATCCTCACAATGCCAGACGGGAATCCTGTGACCCCACCATATCTGACGGGATATGCACCAATCTTTGAGGTTTTCTACCCACTGCAGGTATATCTTTGACCAGTTCTCCGGTATAAACCTTATAAGACTTTCTCTTACTACCCTCAGGGCTGTATCCCTTATCCTTGGGTCCGAGACCTTTAAAAACCACTGATTGGAAACCATGGGCTCCAGCACTGTCTTGCATCGGTAGCACCTGCCTACCGCATGTCTGTGGTTTTCCACCTTTTCCAGAAGCCCCAGCTCTTCAAGCCTTTCCACTATCCTCTTCCTTGCGGTGTATCGGTCAAGACCTGCAAATTCTCCTGCGTTCTCGTTCATATGGGCAAAGTTGTCCATCACCTGCACGAAGGGAAGCCCATGAGCTTTACCTATTTCAAAGTCCATGGGGTCGTGGGCTGGGGTAATCTTTACCGCGCCCGTTCCAAACTCGGGCTTTACGCGTTCGTCCGCCACTATGGGTATAAGGGGCTCTACCTCTGAGGAGTCCATTGCCCTTCTTTTACCTCTCACCAGCGGGAGTATGAGCCTTTTCCCCACCAGTTCCTTATATCTTTCGTCCTCTGGGTGGACTGCCACTGCAGTGTCTCCGAGCATGGTCTCCGGTCTCGTGGTGGCAACAACTACAAAGCCGGAGTTGTCTTCGAGAGGATAACGTATGTAATAGAGCTTTCCTTCTTCCTCTTCGTGCTCCACCTCAAGGTCCGACAGTGCGGTCAGGTCCTTAGGACACCAGCTTACCATATACTCGCCTCTGTATATAAGACCCTCTTCGTAGAGCTTTCTGAAGGCGTGGCGGACAGCCCTTGAGAAACCCTCATCAAGGGTAAACCTCTCCCTCTTCCAGTCTACGCTTACGCCCAACCTCTCTAACTGCTGTCTTATGGCTTTCCTCGACAGAGGCACCCACTCCCAGACCCTTTTCAAAAACTCCTCCCTCCCGAGCTCCAACCTGCTTATACCCCTTTCCTGAAGTTGACGGTCAACCACATACTGAGTAGCTATACCCGCATGGTCAAAACCTGGCACCCACACCACCTTCTTACCCCGCATCCTCTGCCACCTACAGAGGATATCCTGAAGGGTGGCGTTCAGTGCATGACCCATGTGCAAGGAGCCTGTTACATTGGGCGGAGGAATAACCATAGAAAAAGCCTCCTCCAAAGGCTCAGGAAGAGAGTAGATAGCCTTCTCCACCCAGTTTTTTGAATACTCCTGTTCTATGTTACCGTGGTCATACTGTCCTATGTCCTTCATAAAGAGAGGATTATAACATTTTAAGCCGTTCTATTTTCCTTAACCGTAATTATCCCCATGTGCTGTGCCTAATACCCAACTCAACAATATCCTACAAAACATACCCACACCCACCATATCATCTAACCTCTTAGGCAGTTATATATTAGATACGGCACTCAATTTTTACAGAGCATTCGTAAGAAAAATGCATACATAAAAAGGTAGTCCCTTGCAGTTTCTTAGCATTGCCTCTTTATACAATGTTCTTGAATGAACTTTCATTAGTATTATTTTTTATGGTATAGTAATAAGCAGGAGGAGGACATGAAGGCTCTTATTGTCTCGTTGCTTTTCTTCTCCCTTTTGCTCGCTCACGAGCTTTGGATAGAGAGAGTGGGGGAC
>JANWWH010000065.1 GCA_025056375.1 Aquificaceae bacterium | reverse complement strand
AAGATTTTAATCACAGACCTGACGCCAAGGGATGGTCAGCAGTGCAAGCTGGCAACGAGGGTCAGAACTGATGACCTTTTGCCCCTTTGCGAAAAGCTGGACAAGGTAGGCTTTTATGCGGTTGAGGTGTGGGGTGGAGCTACCTACGACGTGTGTCTGAGATACCTAAAAGAAGACCCATGGGAAAGGCTTAGGCGCATAAAGGAGGTTATGCCCAACACCAAGCTTCAGATGCTCTTCAGGGGACAAAACATAGTAGGATACAGGCCTAAGTCAGACAAGCTGGTTTATAAGTTTGTGGAAAGGTCAATAGCCAACGGCATAACCGTCTTCAGAGTTTTTGATGCCCTTAATGACAACAGAAACATACAAACTGCGGTAAAAGCCATAAAAGAGCTGGGTGGAGAAGCCCATGCGGAGATAAGCTACACAAGAAGCCCCGTGCATACCATAGAGAAGTGGGTAGAGTACGCCCTTGAGATTGCGGAGATGGGTGCGGACTGGCTTTCTTTCAAGGATGCCACTGGCATCATCATGCCCATGGAGACCTACATCATAATAAAGAGGATAAAGGAAGCTACTGGTGGTAAACTGCCAGTGCTACTTCACAACCATGACATGAGCGGAACTGCCATAGTAAACCACATGATGGCTATACTGGCTGGTGTGGATATGGTAGACACTGTGCTTTCACCCCTTGCCTTTGGTTCATCCCACCCTGCTACCGAGTCCGTTGTGGCTATGCTTGAAGGCACGCCCTTTGACACCGGGCTAGACTTAAAGAAAATAGAAGAGTGTGCGGAGATAACCAAGCAGATAAGGAAAAAGTACAAAAAATACGAGACTGAGTACGCAGGAGTCAACGCCAAGGTGCTTATTCACAAGATTCCCGGTGGGATGATATCCAACATGGTTGCCCAGCTTATAGAAGCCAACGCCATAGACAAGATAGAAGAAGCCCTTGAGGAAGTGCCCAACGTTGAAAGAGACCTTGGATATCCACCTCTCCTTACGCCTTCTTCTCAAATAGTAGGTGTTCAAGCGGTATTGAATGTAATATCTGGAGAGAGATACAAAGTTATAACCAAGGAAGTTAGAGATTATGTAGAAGGAAAGTACGGTAAACCCCCAGGTCCTATATCTAAGGAGCTTGCGGAGAAGATATTAGGTCCGGGTAAAGAGCCAGACTTCTCAGTAAGGGCTGCAGACCTTTCAGACCCTAACGACTGGAATAAAGCCTACGAAGAAACAAAAGCCCTTCTCGGTAGGGAGCCTACAGATGAAGAGGTGCTTCTGTATGCCCTATTCCCAATGCAGGCAAAGGACTTTTTCGTAGCAAGGGAGAAAGGAGAGCTTGTAGCAGAACCTGCAGAAGAGCTGGCGGAGGCTACAGAAGTAAAGGCAGGCACGGTGCCTGGCGCTGCCCCAGTGGAGTTTGAAATCGTATACCACGGTGAGAAGTTTAGGGTAAAGGTAGAAGGTGTGAGCACTCAAACGGAACCTGGTAAGCCAAGGAAGTATTACATAAGGGTTGATGGAAGATTGGAAGAGGTCCAGCTCACCCCTCAGGTGGAGGCCATACCATCTGGCGGAATTTCACAGGCAATAGTGCAGGCAGAAGAAAAAGGTATTCCAAAGGCAAGCCAGCCCGGAGACGCAACTGCACCCATGCCCGGAAGGGTTGTCAGAGTCCTGGTGGAGGAAGGACAGCCAGTAAACGAGGGGCAAACGGTAGCCATCGTGGAAGCCATGAAGATGGAGAACGAGATACACGCACCCATAACGGGCATTGTCAAGAAAATATTCGTCAAGCCCGGAGACAACGTAACGCCTGACGACGCACTCCTTAGGATTGAACCCGTCAAACCCGAAGGAGACACCTACGGATGATATAATAGTAGCCATGCTGAAAGAAGGAGACATTGCACCAGAGTTTTGTCTTGAGGGTATAGACGAGGAAGGAAGGGAAGGTAGGTTCTGTCTAAGGGACCTTCTCTCTTCCCCCCTTATTCTTTACTTCTATCCAAAGGATGACACGCCCGGATGCACTCAGGAAGCTTGCGACTTCAGAGATAACTTATCCCTTTTAGAGACTAAGGGATACAGGGTGGTAGGTGTGAGCCCCGATAGTCTCCAGTCTCATAGAAAGTTTCGAGAAAAGTATGGTCTGAACTTTATCCTCCTTAGCGACCCAGACAAGAATGTGGCAAGAACTTACGGAGCCTACGGAAAAAAGAAGCTCTATGGTAAGGAAAGCGAAGGTATGATAAGGAGCACCTTCCTTATATCCACGGAGGGCAAGGTGCTAAAAGCTTTATACAATGTGAAGGCAAAGGGGCATGTGGAGTCTCTCCTTAAGGGACTTGACAGGTGACCTACATAAGATTTATAATAGCAACCAGTAGACCATATAAAGGAGGTAGCTAAAATGAGAAAATTCATAGCACTTGGAGTGGCGAGCCTTGCACTCCTGGCAGCCTCTTGCCAGCAAAAACCTGCAGAGCAGCCTGCACAACCTGCACAACCTGCACCTGCGCCCGCACAACCCGCACAGCCTGCGGAACAGCAGCAACAACAGCAACAGCCTGCACAACCTGCTGAGCAAAAGCCTGCAGAACAGCAGCAACAGCAGCAACAGCCCGCTGGCGAACAGAAGAAGTAAACACCTCTGGGGGCTCAGCCCCCTATCTAACTTGAGGAGTTAATGTATGTATGCGGTGGTAGAGACAGGAGGCAAACAATATAGGGTTGAAAAGGGTTTGAGATTGAAAGTGGAGAGGCTTGCTTACGAACCCGGTGCAAGCCTGGAAATAACCCCTTTGCTCATAAGAAAAGAGGATGGCACCGTAGAAACTGGCAAGGGTAAAGTGGTGGTAGAGGTCCTCTCTCACGGCAAGCACAGAAAGGTTACAGTTTTCAAGTTCAGGGCTAAGAAAAACTACAAGCGCTGGAGAGGTCACAGACAGCCCTATACGGAGATACTCATAAAGGATATAAAGGAGGACTAACATGGCTTCCAAGGCAAGCGGAGGTTCAACAAAAAACGGAAGAGATAGTCGTTCAAAAAGGCTTGGTGTAAAAAGGCACGACGGTCAAGTGGTAAAGGCGGGTAACATAATACTCAGGCAGAGAGGCACGAAGGTATACCCCGGCATCAATGTGGGTATGGGTTCTGACTTTACCCTCTATGCCCTCGTAGAGGGTGTGGTAAAGTTTGAAAACAGGCGAAATAAGAAGGTTGTAAACGTCCTGGCTCTCTGAGGGTCAAAGCCTGAGCTTTTTGTCGCTCCCTCTGTATCCTACGAGACTCTCTATAGCTAATGCAAACTCCCTTATTTCTTTCTGTGCTCCTTCGTGAGTCCTCAAGGTTATGAAGTTATCCAAGGAAACCCTTGGCACGGTCCAATAAAATCTTGTCTTCATAAACTGGGGCAGTATTCCCCTTGCAAGTTCTCTGGCAACCCCTTTCTCCATCATAGCCTTGTAGAGCTCTTTCAGGTCCTGAACATACCAGTTGATTTTCTTCAAAAAAAGTGAGTTCCAGGGCTCTCCAACTGCCTCCTCTAAAGAAGCCTGTTTGTTGCTTTGGGCTTGTTTTCTCAGGTATGTGGGTGCGTAAAAATCCGGCTCGTAATCTACATATCTTCTGCTTATCTCGTTGTAAGAGCCGAAGCGATGTCTATGCCACTGACGGGCTACAAAGAGGGGGCATTCCACTACAAAGGTGTAATAGTCCATGTCCGTCCCAAGCTCGAGGCTGTCCACAAGACCCACCCAGCCGGAGGAGGTTTCCAACTTCTCCTTCAAATAGGTATCATCTGTGGAATACCCTTCTGGTTCTTTACCCATAAAAAGAGACATGGTAGCAGGTAGGTGCTGACTTACAAGGTTTTCAAGCTCTTCGGGAAAAAGCTCTCTGGCGTTTATGTAGTTTCTCAGGTTTAGCCATAGGTAGTTCCCTGAGTAGTAAACTTGCACCGCAGGACTTGGAAGGTCTCCAACTATACGAAGCCATAAATCTTTACTTCCTTCCATAGCTATTATCACATGTTCAAAGGGGGAGGCGTGCCTGTGCCGGAGCAGATAACTTATGAGCTTTATATCTCTTTCCCTGTTTACCTGTTCATCTTTTCCAAAAGAAACCCTCGCACAACGCACTACTCTTTGGTCTGAACCCATAACAAAGCCTTTCATAGCATCTGCAAAAGTTTTCTTACACCTTTACTGGCAGGCTCTCTTATTATAATATCCGCAATCTTAGACAGTGGGGTTTCCTCTGGGTTTATCTCCACCACCTTTGCTCCCTTTTCCTTGGCTATGTAAGGCAGTTGGGCAGCAGGGTAGACTAATGCAGAAGTCCCTACGGATACAAAGATATCGCAGGAACTCGCCCACAAGATTGCCGTTTTTAGAGCCTCTTCAGGGAGTGCTTCGCCAAACCACACCACATCAGGTCTTACAAGACCCCCACACTCCCTACAACTTGGAGGAAGGTCTTCAGACTGCACCCTTTCATCTTGATAAACCGCACCGCAGGAAAGACACCTTACCCTCCATATATTTCCGTGGAGCTCCACCAACCTTTTTGAACCTGCCCTCTGGTGAAGTCCATCCACGTTCTGAGTTATGAGGAGAAAGTTATCCCCAAGCTTCTCCTCCAGCTCTACAAGCCCCAGATGCCCCTCGTTGGGCTTTGCCTTAGCTATGAGGCTTCTTCTCCACATATACCATTCCCACACAAGAGCAGGGTTCTTCTTAAAGGCGGTGGGTGTTGCCAGTTCTTCAGCCCTAAAGTTTCTCCACAGCCCTCCGTCCCCTCTAAAGGTAGGAATACCGCTCTCTGCGGATATACCTGCGCCCGTCAGGACAGCCCCCTTTAAAGAGTTCATAGGATAATAGTATAGAACACCTGCTGTGACCTATACAGATTATTGATTGCAGGAATTGGAACAAAAGTGAGCCATAAAAAGAAGTATGCTTAGGAGCGCGTTTCTAAGTTATCGTCCAAGTATAATTTAGGATTGGAGGAGGTAAAAATGAAAGAGAGCAGGCATTTGAGAGTGTTTGTATCCTCTACCTTTGTGGACATGCACGAGGAGAGGGAAAGGCTGGCAAAGGAAGTGTTTCC
>JANWWH010000064.1 GCA_025056375.1 Aquificaceae bacterium | reverse complement strand
TCTCAAGTCCTTGTCTCTCAAGGCTCAGAGACCTTAAAGATAGCTTAAAAATTGAACCAGACTTTATGGGTTCTAATGGGTCATTATGGGTAATTCAGACCATTGAAGCTCAAGGCTCTGGAAACAATCTTCTTGAGAGGCAAGGCTTTGGAAGGGGGCTATTTTCAAGGCTTTGAGCGGTGCGGGTTTTAAATGGGCGATGGAGGACTTGAACCTCCGACCTCCATCTTGTGAGGATGGCGCTCTACCTCTGAGCTAATCGCCCAAACCAAACCGACATTTATTATACTGCATAATTAAGCCTCCTGAATATGGTATAATGCTCTAACATGTCTGCCATAAAAGAGGTAAAAGCAAGAGAAGTGCTGGACTCAAGGGGAAACCCTACCGTGGAGGTAGAGGTAAAGCTTTCCTCTGGTGCCACGGGTAGAGCAATAGTGCCGAGCGGGGCTTCAACCGGTGAAAGAGAGGCTCTGGAGCTGAGAGACCATGACCCTAAGAGGTATCTCGGCAAAGGTGTTCTGAAGGCGGTGGACAACGTGAATTCCTTTATAGCAAAAGAAGTTGTTGGTCTTGAGGCTGGAGAGCAGTTTGTCATAGATAGGGTGCTCATAGAGCTTGACGGCACACCGAACAAAAGCAAGCTCGGCGCCAATGCCATACTGGGTGTGAGTATGGCGGTGGCGAGAGCTATGGCTCAAGAGCTGGGCGTAAGCCTGTTCAGATACATAGGTGGTTTGAGAGGAAGGAGGCTTCCTGTGCCTCTTATGAATGTAATAAACGGCGGTGTGCACGCAGACAACCCTCTGGATATACAGGAGTTTATGATAGTGCCGGTGGGTGGAGGATGTTTTTCAGAAGCTCTAAGGATAGGGGTGGAGGTCTTTCATACCCTCAAAGCCATCCTGAAAGAGAGGGGATATTCCACCAATGTAGGAGATGAGGGAGGTTTCGCACCAAACCTTGAGAGCACAGAAAAAGCCCTTGACATGCTCATACTTGCTATAGAAAAGGCTGGCTACAAACCCGGCGAGGATGTGCTCTTGGCTTTAGACTGTGCTTCCTCAGAATTCTACTACGAGGACGAACTATACCGCATAGAAGGGAAAAGGTTAAATTCGGAGGAACTCTGTGCTTTTTACTCTAAACTTTTGGAACGCTATCCGATAATATCCATAGAAGACCCTATGGCTGAGGACGATGTGGAAGGCTGGAGGCTTATCACAAAAGAGCTTGGTTCAAAGGTTCAGCTGGTTGGTGATGACCTCTTCGTGACAAACCCCAGAATACTGGAGGAGGGCATAAAAAGTGGGCTCGCCAACGCAGTATTGGTAAAGCTCAATCAGGTAGGAACCTTAACGGAGACACTTGAAACCGTAGCCCTTGCCCAGAGGGCGGGATATGGTGCCATCATATCTCACAGGTCTGGGGAGACGGAGGACACCTTTATATCTCACCTTGCGGTAGGCACAAACGCAGGGCAGATAAAGACGGGCTCTGCGTCAAGGACGGACAGGGTGGCGAAATACAACGAACTGCTTAGGATTGAGGAGGAATTGGGTCATGAGGCAGATTTTGGGGGGAAGGAAGAGTTTTTCAGGTTTAAAACCTGAAATTTTGCTAAAGTCTCTTCCCTTCTTGCTTTTTATCTACACTTGCCACAACCTCTTTCTAAGCCAGTATAGTATCTTCAGGGTTTTTGAGCTTGAAAGGGCAAGTCAGGAGGTTCAGAAACAGATAAACCAATACAGGGCGGAGAACGATAAAAAGGAACAGCTTTTGGAGCTTGTGAAGGAGCACCCTGAACACTTCAAGGAAAAGTTTGCCAGAGAATACATGCAGATGCAGAGAGAGGGAGAGTTTATCCTCATACTTAAAGATTGACCCCTGTAGCTGAGGAGCAAACTCATTTAAAGGTTTACCTTTTCCTCAACTACGAAGGGTTTGTCTTCTCTTGTTCGGTAGTATACCCTTACTAGGAGCTCCGCTATCACGCCCGTGGATATAAGCTGTATGCCCGCAAGGGTAAAAAGCACGCTAAGTATGAGCAGAGGACGTCTGCCTATGTTTTCGTCAAGGAAGAGCTTTATAAAAATCAGATATAAAAGCATAAGAAGACCAAGGGTGAGGAGTAAAAAACCCATAGTCCCAAAGACATACATGGGTTTGTTTATGTATTCGTTCAAGAACTTTACCAAGAATATGTCCAGTATAACCCTGGTTGTCCTACCTATGCCGTATTTTGACCTGCCGTAGGCTCTTGGATGATGCCTTACGGGCACCTCTGCTACTTTTGCTCCCAGCCTTTTGGTAAGGGCGGGTAAGAACCTGTGCATGTCACCGTAAAGCTCAAGCTTTTTTATTATTTCCGCTCTGTAAGCTTTTAGGGTGCATCCGTAATCATGAAGCCCTACGCCAGTTACCCTTGATATAATCCAGTTGGCAATCAAAGAAGGCAACCTTCTGGAAAGGAAGGGGTCCTTCCTCTCCTTTCTCCAACCACTCACTATGTCGTAACCCTCCTCCAGCTTCCTTAAGAGTGCGGGTATGTCTTCTGGGTCGTTCTGAAGGTCCGCATCCATGGTTACTATGACCTCACCGCTTGCGTGTTGAAAACCCGCATACATGGCCGCTGTCTGACCGTAGTTTTTCCTAAAACGGATAAGCTTTACCCTTTTGTCTTCCTCCGCTATCTTTTTGAGCTTTTCCCAAGTGGCATCCACCGAGCCATCGTCTACGAAGACGATCTCGTATTCCTTACCCAGCCTCTCAAGGACAGGTTTTAGCCTCTCGTAGAGCAGGGGGATGTTTTCCTCCTCGTTGTAGGCGGGTATGACCAGAGAGAGGTAGAGTTTTTCAGATTTCATAACCACCCTCCGACCTAAGGTTTACGAGAACCCTCCTTCCCCTATCCTCCACACTTTCAACCCCGTAGTCGTAAAAGTTTATCTTGAAAAGCTCAGAGGGCGAAAGCCCTTTCTCAGCTATATATCTCAGGGTATAGGCATAGTGTTTCGCAGGGTTCTTCACCCTTTTACCCTTTTTGTAGTATTGGAAGCTTACCACCTTCTCTACCACCTTAAGGTCAAAAAAAGAGAGATGTTCTTTAGGAACGAGGGGCACAAGCACTTTATCCTTAAATAGCTTACTGGATAGTTTTTTTATATGCTCTTTCCAAAAGTCAAAAAGGGTCTTCCCCTGATAGAGCTCTTGCCATCCGATGGGCGCGTAAGGAATGCAAGCGGTAGGCTTGACCAGACCGTAGAGGGGTGAAAGGACGAATGAGTTTTCCCTTACATATTCCATAACTTTTGGTGGCATTACCCACAACTCCAAACTGTCCCAGAAGGGACCTGAAAACCTCCTGTAAAGGGGTGCAAGAGACCCATCCTCTGAAAAGCTCTTCTCCAATAGCCTTGCAAAGGGTTCAAACTCTGCAAGGTTAAACCTCTCCGAGTTGCAAACCCTGAAGCTCACAGGACATTGTTTCTTACTGTAAGGCAGGATAAAGAGGAACATGCCTAAAATTATAAGTCATGAAGCTCAAGAAACATCTGGGTCAGCACCTTCTCGTAGCGGGTGGGGTAATAGGTCGCATAGGAGAACTTATAAACCCTCAGGAAGGTGATGTGTTGGTGGAGATAGGTCCTGGCACAGGAAACCTAACCAGGGAGATACTCAGGTATCCCTTCAAAGAGCTCCATCTTATAGAGATAGACCCCGACATGGTGGAAAGGCTAAAAGAGTTGTTAGAGGAAGGAAGGGTAAAGATACACGGTGCGGATGCGGTGAGCTTTGACTTTTGCTCTTTGGGCGAGAGTCTCAAGCTTTACGGAAACCTACCCTACAACGTGGCCAGTCTTATAGTAGAAAACACCGTGTTCCATCACAAGTGTATAACTCAGGCGGTATACATGCTCCAGAAAGAGGTGGCGGAGAAGCTGCAGAAGGGCTCCTCCTGGCTTTCTACCTTCGTAAAGACCTTTTACGAGGTAGAATATCTTATGAGCCTTCCTGCTAGATTTTTCAGACCCCCTCCAAAGGTGCAATCCGGACTGGTAAGGCTCTTGAGGAAGGAAAAACTACCAGAGCTGGACCTTGTAGAATACAGAGACTTCCTTACAAGACTATACGCCATGAAGAGAAAGGCTCTTAAGAGCAAGTTGGAAGAAAGCCTTCTAACCAAAGTCTCTATCGACCCTATGCGTAGGGTTGAAAGCCTAAGTTTGGAAGAGGTTCTCCTCCTTTTTCATCTTAGTAAGAGCCCGACCCGCCCCCCCAGCCACGATATTTAAAAACGGAGCTCCCAAAAAAGAGAGATTCAGAGGGAGGTTCTGCATAAAGAGAAGGTCACTTACCGCACATTGTCTCTTACTGTAGGCTCTCTTTGCTTGTGTGGAGCTTGTCAAAAATTTCTTGGTAAACAAAGTTTTAAGCTATAATTAGACACATCACTTCTAAGCTATTTTTCAAAAACCTCGCAACTGTCTTTATGAAAAGATTCGAGAACCTTCTCGTCCTTTATGGAGGGTTTTTTCAGAAATTTTTCTTTTCTATACTTTTGAGCTGAGATTATAGTCTGAAGGGCTTCCACTGCTTTATCAATAAAGTCGTTTACTACTATGTAGTCAAAATAACGAGCGCAGGCTATCTCTTCCCTTGCTTTTTTTAGTCTTTCCTCAAGGTTTTCCTTACCGTAACCTCTGTTTATAAGTCTTCTTCTAAGTTCTTCAAAGCTTGGGGGCATGAGAAAGAGAAGAAGACAGTCCTTGTATGATTCCTTTAGTCTTTTTGCCCCCTGCACATCTATAACCAGAAGAGAATCTACGCCTTCCTCCTCGTTTCTGATAACCTGTTCTTTCGGTGTGCCGTAATAGCTACCGTATACCTTAGCGTATTCAAGAAAGTATCCTTCTCTTATCCTTATCTCAAACTCTTCAGGGGTGAGAAAGATGTAATCCACGCCTTGCACCTCACCTTCTCTCTTTGGTCTTGTGGTAGCGGTTACTATCTTTCTAATGTCGGGTCTGTTCCTAAAAAGACGGTCCACCACAGTAGTCTTACCTGTTCCTGAAGGTGCGGACAAGACGAAGAGCATGTTAATAGTATAACAGCGTGGAACGTATGCTAAGCGGAAAGTTTATACTATGTCCAATAAAAGCCTCAATGTCCTCTTAAAATACACCCCCAGACTACCCTACAAACAAACATAAGGCTTTGTAAAAGCTCTTTTCAGA
>JANWWH010000063.1 GCA_025056375.1 Aquificaceae bacterium | reverse complement strand
CACAGCCAGATAGATAACACCACACACAAACCAAGCCCAAAGTTAAACTTCCTTCTTTACAGCTCTGAAAGCAACAATCAGGAAGACAGACCCGAAATCAAGTTAGTATTCAAGTATATACATAGTAGGGCACCTCCTCTGGTTTAAGGCGTAGAGGAAGCTTTCACTCCTAAAAAACCAAGGAGGTGCAGTCATGAAAGTTCTTTATGTATTCAGCACGCCAAATTCCGCAAGCTACATACTGGGGAGGATGATACTCCCCCAGATGGAAAACGATGCCCATCCTGTGGAGGTGGTGGGCATGTTCTTTTTCCTCGACAACAACTATGTGTTGGTAAGGGGCAACCCGATAGGTGAGAGGCTTGCAAGGCTCTTAAAGCAGGGGAAGATAGGTTTTCTTATGGGTTGCGACCAGTGTTGCTATGAAAGGAACATAGCGGACATGTTAGTGGAGGGAGCAACCATAGGGTGCTTCCCCAACCTTTACGGCAAAGCCCAACAGTTGGGCGTAGAGCAAGTTATAACCCTCTAAGGAGGTTAGAACATGAAGAAGGTAGTCCTTATGCTTAGTATCTTTAGCCTTTCTTTTGCTCAAGAAAACCTTCAGGAGCTAAGACGTCAGCTGGAAGAACAAAGGAAACTCATACGGGAGCTTGAGAAGAAGATTCAGACCCTTGAAAAAGCTCAGACAAAGCGGGAAGAAGATAGGGCAAAGCCAGCACCTGCGGACAGGTCTATACAGCTCAGAGCGAGGTTTGAGGATAGACTAAAGGCATACCAGGTATCCCCTTTTAAGCAGACAGCCCTTTTACCGGACATATCCTTCATACTGGACTTTTCCTTGGTGGGTAGGAACAGGAAGGACCAAGAATTTCATGAGCTTGTCATTCCAAGGCTCTGGCACAGACACGAGGAGGAACACGGTCACGCCCTTCTGAACGACAGGAGGGGTTTTAACCTCAATTACGGAGAACTCTTCCTATATGCCCCCGTTGACCCATACTTTGACCTGTATGCCACCATACCCTTCTCAGACCACGGTGCGGAGGTGGAAGAAGCCTACGCAGTAACCAGAGGGTTGCCAGGCGGTTTTCAGATAAAGGTAGGCAAGTTTAGAAGCTCCTTCGGGAGATTGAACCCTCAGCATCCTCACGCCTGGGACTTTGCTACCCAACCCTTGCCTAACAAGGTCTTTCTGGGTGACCACGGTCTTGTGGAAAAGGGGGTAGGCATAAACTGGCTTGCACCCACACCCTTTTACCTCCTTTTAGGGGCAGAGGTTCTTCAAGGAGAGAACGACCAGAGCTTTGGTTATAGGGGCTTTACTATAGAAGACAACAACACCCACAACACCTTCAGCCTTGAGGATAAACCCGTTCCTAACCTCTACTTGGGCTTTGTAAAGACCTCCTTTGACCTTGGAAACCTTACGGTGCTCACGGGTTTCTCTTACGCTCAGGGCAAGCATAGACATGCTCACGGAGACCATGGGCTGGATGCAAAGACAAGGCTCTACGGTTTTGACCTTACCGCAAGATATCACATAGACAGCTTTAGATACCTCGCCCTTCAAGGAGAATACATGTTCAGAGACCAGGACGGGACCAGATACGGGTTTAACAACGCAGGGGCTCTGGTTACAAGACCCGTTGAGAGGAAGCAAGCAGGGTTCTACGCCCAGCTCGTAGGAAGGTTCCACAAACAGTGGAAGGCGGGTATAAGGTATGAGCTTATCAACAAAAACTCTGTAAGAGTAGGAGGCAACAGGGTTGCAACACCCAGCAACCTACCCGCCTACTACGCCATGTTGGAATACTCTCCTACGGAGTTTTCGCGCATAAGGCTTCAAGTGGGAGAAAACAGAGCCTTTTATGAAGCTCATGGTGGGAGGTTTGAGCGAAAGCCAGTCAAGGAAGTTATACTCCAATTCAACTTTGCCATAGGAGCTCACGGTGCGCATCCCTTCTAAGCTCCAAGGGTGGGGTCCCCCACCCGCCAAAGGGTTTAAACGGCTATGAGAAAGGATAGACTGATTAGGAAACTTCCCCTTCTTCCTTATGCGGGCACCCTTGCCCTTTTCTCCACTTGCGGTTGCGGGCATTGCCCTGCCTGTTTGGGAGCTTCTG
The DNA here is from genome assembly GCA_025056375.1 of Aquificaceae bacterium. Lineage (GTDB taxonomy): Bacteria > Aquificota > Aquificia > Aquificales > Aquificaceae > Pampinifervens. The sequence continues at coordinate 3,157 of JANWWH010000063.1, read as the reverse complement.
CCAGTGTGGTGGGGCTTGCCCTCTACATAGGGACAAAAAGACTTCTAAGCCTAAAAGGTCGGGGAGGGGAGAGTTTAGGGGAAGGAGAAAAAGCTCAAGGAGGTAGTTAGACATGCTTAAGCTCTCGGCTTTGCTGTTCTTTCTTTTTTCTCTATCCTTCGCCCAACTAAGAGTGGTAGCCACATACCCATGGATAGGTGAAATAGTCAGAGAAGTAGGAAAGGAAAGGGTAAGCCTTTATGTGATAGCAAAGCCTACCGAGGACTTTCACTTTGTCGTTCCAAAGCCTTCTCACATTGCAAGGCTTAGGAATGCGGACTTACTTGTGATAAACGGTGCAAGCCTTGAAGTGGGTTTTATTCCTCCCCTCTTACAACAATCCAACAACCCTAAAATACAGCCCGGAAGAGAGGGCTTTTTGGACCTTTCTCAGTTTATGGAGCTCATAGAAAAGCAGGAGAATGTTTCAAGAGAGATGGGAGATGTTCATCCTGAGGGCAACCCTCACTTTCACCTTGACCCTCATAACATACCCGTTCTCGCAAGAGCCATAGGTGACAGGATGTGCCAGCTGGACCAGAAGAACTGCCCCTACTACAGGTCAAACCTTGAAGACTTTCTGAGAAGGTGGAACACGAAGCTCAAAGATTGGGATGCCGGCTTTTCAAGGCTTAAAGGTCTTAGGGTAATGCAGTATCACAAAACTTACAACTACCTTTTTAAGCGCTACGGAATAGAAACTGCAGGAACCATTGAACCTCTGCCAGGCATACCACCCACTGCCAAACATCTGGAAAGGCTCAAGAGAGAAGTAGGAGATAGGGGTGTTAAGTTTGTGGTGTTAGAAGGCTTTAGAAGGGGCGAAAGGAGTGCGGAGGGTTTAGCTCAGACATTAAAGGTGAGGGTATTGGTCTTACCTCAAGATGTAGGCGTGGAAGGGGCAAAGGACCTTTTTACCCTCTTCGATGAGATTCTCAGGAGGCTCTCTCAATGATATGGGACCTCTTCCTATCCAGCTTCCTCCTTTCTGTGGTCCTCGTAGGCATTCACGCCTACTTTGGAAGGGAAATAATAAGGAGGGGTATCATCTTTGCAGACATAGCGGTAGCCCAGTTCTCCGCCCTTGGTCTTGCCCTTTCTCTTACCCTTTTCCACGGTAGAGGCTCCTACCTGCTTTCTCTATCTCTTGCCCTACTGGCGAGCCTTCTTATAGCCCTTTCCCAAAGGCTAAGGGAACACTCCGAAGCCTTCATTGGTCTTCTTTACGCCCTCGGCTTTTCGGCCCTTTTCCTCCTGCTTTCGCGCTCCCCTCACGGCGTAGAGGAGATAAAGAGGCTGACTGCTGGAGATATTCTTTTCGTCCCCTTTCAGGAGGTAGTAAAAACTACCTTTATCTACTCCTTCATAGGAGCCCTTCTCTATCTTAGGGAGAGGTTTCTCAGAGGCTTACTGTCCGAGTTTTCTTTCTTTTCTCTCTTTTCTCTGACACTTGCCAGCTCCGTGAGCCTTGTAGGGGTTTTAGTGGTCTTCTCGCTCCTCGTGGCACCTGCCCTCGTTTCCTTGCTTCTTGGCAAGGGTCTTATCTTCTCTTGGGTATGGGGGACGCTTCTGAGCTTGCTTGCCCTTTCAGCTTCCTTTAACCTTGACCTTCCAACGGGCTATAGCCTTGTCTTTCTTCAGGCGCTGGGCGGTTTTCTCGTCTTTCTGTTTAAAATAAGGTAAGATGAAAATACTCATACTCACCTCCTCCTTCGGCGGAGGGCACAACAGCGTGGCAAAGGCTTTGAGGAGGGCTTTTGAGGAGCATTCCTCAGTAAAGGTAAGGGTTGAAGATGTATACCACCTGATGAACCCGAAAGTAAACAGGTTCAACGCCCGTCTTTATGTGTCCATGATGAAGTATCTTCCGAAAGCTTACGGGCTTTTTTATGACCTTACCTACGATAGAGAGAAGGATAACATATTTAACACCCTTTTTTCTCTGCCTGGTTTGAGGAAACTGGAAGAACTTCTCGAAGAGGAAAAGCCTGACGGCGTCGTGGCGGTTTACCCTACTTACGCAGGTATGTTGAAAATCTTGAAGAGACGAGGCTTTCCCGTGCCAAAGAGCTTCGTGGTTATAACGGACTTTGTTGCCCATGTTCAGTGGTTTCATGACCACATGGATGTTTACTTTTTGCCCTCCAAAGAAGTAGAGTTCCATCTCTACAGAAAGGGTGTCCTTTGCCAGAAGGTTGAGGTTACCGGCATACCCATAAACCCCGAGTTTGACCTGCACAGGCGGGAGGAAAGGGACCTTATCCTGATAAGTGCGGGTATGTTCGGGATGACCCCCGCCGTAGAGGAAATATGTGAGGTCGTCCAAAGCCTTTTGCCAAAGAACCTTCGTGGGGTTGTCCTTTGTGGTGCGGACAGCAGGCTATGCCACAGACTAAGGGGGAAGTTCAGCAGGCTGGAGCTGGTTCAGGGCGTGTTGAGCCACGAGGAGATGGCAAAGTTTATGGGTAGGTCCGCCCTTCTCATTTCAAAAGCTGGGGGTATAACCACCTCAGAAGCCCTCTCTGCGGAGACGCCCCATCTTGTTTACAAGCCCCTCCCAGGTCAAGAATATTACAACGCCTTGTATCTTCTTAAAAACGAGGCAGGAATGGTTGCCCATACAAAGGAGGAACTTGCGAGGGTTCTAAGGGTTTTCCTCACGAAGGAAGAGCTCAGAGAGGGGCTAAGGGAAAACATAAGAAGGCTCAGAAAACCCCACTCCGCCCTTTCAGTAGCCAGAGGTATAGATGATGTCCTGCGGAGAGGAGGTTAAAAAGGAGGAGAAGAAGCTCGAAAGGGGTAGGGTTTAGAGAGAGGCTGGTAAGATTTGCAGTCAAAAGAAGGAGGACAAAGACATACTGGTATAGAGTGGCGAGTTTGCCAAAGAGAGAGACCACCGCCCTTCGCCTCCTTATAGCAACATAAGCACTGAGGGGTGCAAGGAGCATGTCCTGCCCCAGCGTAAAAAATACCACCCAAAAGCTTACATCTACCTTCAAGGGTGTGAGGTAAAGACCTAAAAAAGAAAAGGCTACGAAAATCCTGTCTGAGACTGGGTCTATAATCCTCCCGAGCCAGCCCTTCTCCACCCTTAACTTCCTTGCCAGAAAGCCGTCCA
>JANWWH010000062.1 GCA_025056375.1 Aquificaceae bacterium | reverse complement strand
CGGAATATGCCCCGTAGCCTATCAGATGAGCGGAGTTCAGGCTATAGAAGATGCCTTTGGTGTGAAAGTGCCAGAAGACATACAAGCCATAAGAAGACTTCTCTACTTTGGCGAGTGGATTCAAAGCCACGCCCTACACGTTTTCTTTTTGCATCTACCAGACTTTTACGGTGTCTCTTCCATACTTGAGCTTGCAAAAATAGAAAAGGAGCTCGTGGTGGCAGGCATGGAAATAAAGAGGGCTGGAAGCCTTTTGATGCAGAGCTTGGGTGGAAGGACTTCTCATCCAGTATCCGTGATTCCTGGAGGCTTTAGCTCACTGCCAGAGCACCTTTCAGAACTTCTAACTTCTATAGAAACAGCACTTGAAAAAAGCCTGTGGGTTGCAAACAAGCTAAGAAGTTTAAACTTCCCCAAGTTTGAGCTTGAGGGCGTTTTGTTTGTATCCCTCTGGGAAGAAGACTATCCCATACTGAAGGGTGATTTATACTTGGAAGGTCAAAGGATAAAACCTTCAGAGTTTAAGGAGTTTTTCGTTGAGTTTGAAGTGCCCCACTCCACCGCAAAACACGCAAAGCTTAAGGACGGAAGAACGTATCTAGTAGGACCTATGGCACGCTTTAACAATTGCTACGAAAAGCTTTCTCCTTTGGCGTGGAATGTAGCTCAGAAATTGGGCTTAAAGGCGCCCGAGCGAAACCCCTATAAAAGCATACTAATAAGAATAGTGGAAGTTGTGCATTCCTTAGAGAGGTCTCTGGAGATTGTTAAAAGCTACAAAAGACCAGAGGAGACCTTCGTCAGCGTAGAGCCGAGAGCCTCAGTAGGCTACGGTGTATCTGAGGCACCCAGGGGCATCCTTTGGCACAGCTATTCTTTTGACCAATCTGGGAAAATATTGACCGCTGACATAGTGCCACCAACTTCTCAAAATCAGACAGTCATGGAGCTCACCCTTTGGAAATACATAAAGGAAGTTGAGAACCTTACAGAAGAGCTTCTACAAAGCATGGGAGAAACAATGATTAGAAACTTTGACCCATGCATATCTTGTGCCACCCACTTTTTGAGGGTAACTATAAAATCCTGAGAGAGGGGAAAAGGCTTATGTCTTCGCCCTTCTCCAAAATCTTTATATGTTCCTCCACAAAGCTGAGAAGATGGGCAATGTCCAGATATCTGAATACATCAGCACAGGGCTGAAGCTGGTCTCTTACCATTCTCAGAACGCGCAGACAGCTGTCTTTTCTTCCGCATATATAATGGTTGTAGGCTATGGCCAATCTTATCACACCCTGATAGCAGTTTCTTGAATGCCTGTCCTCCTTTGGAAATAACCTCCAGACATCCTCTAAAATTTCATGGGCTGAATAAAAATCCCCCTCATCCCACAGCCTCTTTGCTTCCTTTAGAAGGTCTATCTCACTCAAGCCCTAAACCCCAGAGCAAAGCCAACCGCAAAACTTCCTGCAAAGGCAAGCTTTCTTATAAGCCCTTGCACAAACTCAGCAAACCCTTCAAACATACCCTTGAACAATACAAAAGCCTGTCCCCAATTTACCTCCACGATACCCTTGCTGGAAAGCCACATGAGAGAGAGAATGTAAAGCCCAAGGAGGAGAAGGAAAAAATTTAGCACTCTCCTTACCGCAAAACCTACCACAAAGCCCGCAAACCCCGCATATCCCATATCCACGATTATGTCTTGCCAGTTCATTGGTATCTAAAGACGCTGGGATTTAACACATCCGGATAGTTTGTGGTCATCTCGTAGTCAAAGAGCTGTTTTCTTATCCTCTCTAAGTCTGACCTGTTTGGTTTAAAGGGATAGCTCTTTATGTCTGTTACGGAACTGTCTCCAAAAGGTCTGTTGCAGGCTACTTCCGTAGTCTTACCCCTGCACCCTGAAGTCATAAAAGGTCTCCCACTCCAGAAGAGCTCATTGAAGGTATCCTCATCTATACCAAAGTGTGCCACCTGACCACTTTCGTTGAACTTCATATCTTCATAACGTGCTATCTTGTTGTCAATAAGGTATCTGGCAAACTGAACTCTTCTGTATTGGGGTGCTGGACAGGGCTTTTCCTTCTCCATCATGGAGCCCTCCTCTGGCCAAAAGGAGAAAAGGTGAGTTCTGGCACCCAAGTCCCTAACCCTCTGTATGGTCTCTATCATCTCCTGCTCCGTTTCTCCCAAACCAACTACAAGGTGACAACCTGCATAACCGTCCCCCATTACATCACAAGCCCACTCTAAAACTTTCCAGAAAGTTTCCCAGCGGTGCGGGCTGTTCATGGGTCTGCCCCTTAATTTTTCAAAGACTTCGGGAGTTGCACAGTCTATGGCAACGGTTACCGTATCCGCACCCAACCTTTTGTAATCCTCCATATCCTCGTAGGTGGTGCCTGTAGCGTTTATAAGGAGAGAAACAAATATCTGGTCCCCAAGATCTGATATAACCCTTTTTAGCACATACTTGGTATCCCTTATAGCCTTAGGGTGGGTTATCTGAGCTATACAGAGTCTTTCCACGTGTCCAACTCTTTTGGCCCTGTCTATTATCTCGTCAAGCTTTACCGTAGGCCACTCTACCCTTATGAAGTTCTTTTTAGAGTATTCCATCTCCCTCGCCTTCTGAAGACCACAGTAAGCACACGTGGCATGACATCCAGAGGGATAGGTAAGAAGAGTATTTATACAGCTAAGCCTCGTGTTTCTGTAGAACTGTCCGGGCACAATGCCCAATGTCATGGCTGCTGCCATGCTTATTTGAAGGTATTCTGGGCTTTCTTTCTGTTCTGTTAGTCTCTCGAGAACAAGCTTATCCATGCCTTTTACCTCCAGAGAGTTATTATAAGCCTTCTCACAGGCTCACTTTTAAAAAATGCTTATAGGTGTATAAGCTTACCTTTTTCTACGCTTTTCCAGTATTAGAGTAGAAACCTCCGCAGCCTTTTTGGGGTCCATAGCTTCCAGTATGGCTGCCGCCTGTCTTTCCTTCAGGTTTAGAAGCACTTCGGCGGCAAGTTCAGAGTCCATGTTGTTCATGATAGCACCAGCCTCGTCAGGTGATGCCTTGTTAAAAATTTCCACCAATCTTTTAACTTCTGGTCTTTGTTCCTCTTTTGGCGGTTCAATTCTCTTTAGTTCTTCCAGCCTTCTTCTCTCTTCTTCAAGTCTTCTAAGCCTCTCTTCCAAGTCCTTTGATATGGTGCTCAACTCTTCCTTTGCCTTCTTTTCTCTCTCTTCCTTTAACTTCCTCTGAAGGGCGGATTGAGGAAAGGAAAGGGAAATGAAAAGGAGACTAAGACATATAAATCTAAACATGCCCTTTCCACCTCCTAATTATGTGAAGAAAGGCACTCTTCTGAGCTTCAAGACTTTGACTTTTACCCATCCCCTCTTTTTCCAATCTCTCCCTCAGAATACCAAGGACCTTAACATCCTTGTATATTTCTCTCAAGGAATTTTTCTTTTCCTGATGCAGAGTCTTTAGAAGTTCAAGCTCCTCCAGCATACGCCTTCTTTGAGAGTCTAAAGCCCTATAGCGAAGAAGAAGCCCCTCCGAAAAGTTGCTTTTTATCCTACGATTCAGCTCTTCCTGAACTTTCTCCACCTCTTCAATTTTCTTTTTCAGAGAAGCCATCATTCTTTCAATTTCTCTTAGCTCTCTAAGCCTTAGTTCTTTGAGGTTCTCCTTTATTCTTATGATTCTTTTCAAGCTCATGTTAAAATTATAAGGTCCATGCACGCAGAAATTTCCGAGCTTATTGATATAGGAAGAAGTCTCCACTCAAGGGGTTGGTTGCCTGCCAGCGGTGGAAACCTCTCCGCAAGAATAGGAAAAGACCTAGTCCTAATAACCGCCTCGGGAAGCCACAAGGGTCACTTAACGAGAGAGGATTTTGTAGTAGTAGACCTACACGGGAACAAGGTAGAAGGCTCTAAAAAACCCTCCGCAGAGACTCTCTTACACCTTTTAGTTTACAGAAACTTTCCCGAGGTTAACTCTGTCCTTCACGTCCACTCGGTGAACTCTACGCTGATATCAAGGCTCAGCAAGGAAAATGTAAACCTAAAAGACTACGAACTTTTAAAAGCCTTTGAAGGAATAAACACCCACGAAACAAGCATACAAGTGCCCGTATTTGAAAACTCCCAGGACATGAAAGAGCTCTCAAGAAGGATTGAAGAAAGGCTTAGAGAAGGAAGATTTTACGGATTTTTGCTAAGGTCTCACGGTCTGTATGCATGGGGCAAAAGTATAAGGGAAGCCTACATCAGACTTGAAGCATTTGAGTTCCTCTTTGAGTGTGAGCTAAGGTTAATTTTGAGGGCTTGAAGCTCCATAAAGCTTTACCCCCTGTCCTAGTACCCAGATTTACTTATTAAGTTATCACGAAATTTTTCACTCCAGAAGTACTCGGTAAAATATGCTTTGTCCGATAATCGTTTATACTCCAGCCTTCTCACCCCATACTTACAAGCCTCGTAAGAGCCTAGATTTTTTTGGACACCGTGGGTCACCAATTAATGCGTTCCAATCTTCCCATAAGCCCTGCGCCTTATTCCATTTATTTTAGACCAACACCTTCACAATACCAAACTAAAAACATAAGCTCTTTGCGTACGTTTTATAACCTTTCAATACTTACATAGCTCAAACTAACTGCTGTGTCCAATAAGAGTTTCAGTATTCTCCATAACACCCCCACATACCCTACTCACCTCCATAACCCATCTATATGACCATAGCCTCAACTCACCTCACTATCATTCCTATACTACCACTTAAAAACATGTTCGTTATCATAACTTTGAACATTAGCTCCTTCCGTATGTTCTCAAACTTTACGCTACTTACATACTCTCCAAACCATCGCTTAAATGACGAAAAGAAACTCTCCACACGCCACCGCCTTCCATACTCATTTTTCTCTTTCCATCGCTTCCTACCTTTCCTTATCTCCCTAACTACATCATCCCTCGCTTTGTTGCCTGTTATCACTGCATCTCGCCTAACCTTTATCACTGGCTTTATTCCCCTGCTTGCTAAATGCCTGAATATCTCGTGACTGTCTACGCCTGTGTCCCCTATCACTTCCTTGACATTACCACCTAAAGACTCAACCTTCTTGACGGAGTTCTCTACAAGCTCTACCGCACACTGGCTATCGTGTGTCCTGTTGTCTGTTACTTTCATATCAAGCACCTTGCCACTGCTTATGTCAAGTGCAACGTGAACCTTTATCCAACCTTTCCTTCTTTTCTTGCCGTGCTTTTTGTTGAGCCATTCTCCTCTGTTTGTTAGCTTTATGCCTGTGGAGTCAAGAACTATGACAAAGTCTTGTGGTAGGTCTTTTAGGTTATCTGGCAAGTGGTCAAAGTGGAAGTCTTCTCTTGTGTGTCTGTAGTGGATGGTTCTGAAGTTTGGCACGTTAGT
>JANWWH010000061.1 GCA_025056375.1 Aquificaceae bacterium | reverse complement strand
AGATAATACATGCTATAATTTTTAGGAATTTAGCCCCCATCGTCTAGCCCGGTCCAGGACACCGCCCTTTCAAGGCGGAGAGCGCGGGTTCGAATCCCGCTGGGGGTGCTTTACAAAGGATGAGTGAAAAAGAGCAATTGCTCCTTCAAGAAGAATACCAGCCGGTAGATATAAAGGCGGTAACCGGTCTTCAACATGTTCGCTTGAGACCCTCCATGTATATAGGTGATGTGGGGGAAAGGGGTCTCCACCATCTTATATGGGAAATCCTTGACAATGCAGTGGACGAACACATGGCTGGCTACGCCAACCACATAACCCTTACAATTCACGCAGAGGGTTCTGTTAGCGTGGAAGATGATGGAAGAGGCATCCCCGTAGGCATCCATCCGGAAACAGGCGTGCCTGCTGTGCAGATGGTCTTTACCCTGCTGGGTGCTGGTGGAAAGTTTGACAAAAAGGTTTACAAGTATTCTGGTGGTCTTCATGGTGTTGGTGCTTCTGTGGTCAACGCTCTGTCCGAATGGTTGATGGTGGAGGTCTACAGAGAGGGTAAGATACACAAACAGGAATACAAAAAGGGTGAACCCCTCTACGAGCTCAAGGTGGTAGGTAACACTACCAAGCGTGGCACCAAAGTGGTTTTCAAGCCAGACCCGGAGATTTTTGAAACCACGAAGATAAAGTTTGACTTGGTAGAAAGAAGACTTAGAGAGCTTGCTTATTTGAACCCAGCTTGCACCTTTAGGCTTTTAGATGAGAGAACGGAAAAAGAGCTGACCTTCAAGTTTGAAAAGGGTATAGAGGAGCTGGTAAGCTTTCTATCCGCTGGCAAAGAACCCCTTTTTGAAGAAGTCATCCGGATAGAAGGCGAGAAGGAAGGGGTTTATGTGGACATAGCCTTTACTTACACGAAGGATTACAGAGAATCGGTGGAAACCTTTGTGAACAACATAAAAACCCTCGAAGGTGGCACACACCTAACAGGTTTTAGGTCAGGGCTTACCAAGGCGGTTATGAAGGTCCTTCCTAACATAAAACTTCAAAAGGAATTGAAAGAAACTATAACGGGTGAGGACCTGAGAGAGGGCCTTGTGGCGGTCATCTCTTGCAAGGTCCCCGAGCCACAGTTTGAGGGTCAAACCAAGACAAAGTTAGGAAATCAAAACGTAAAGAACGTAGTAGAGTCTCTGACCTATGAATACCTTTCTGAGTATTTTGACAAAAACAGAGATGTGTTTAGGCTTATAGTGGAAAAGGCGGTAGAGTCCGCGCTGGCAAGAGAGGCGGCAAAAAAGGCAAAAGAACTGGTTAGAAGAAAGTCACCCCTCGAGGATACAAGCCTCCCTGGTAAGCTGGCGGACTGCTCAGAAAAAGACCCCAGTCTCTGCGAGATATTTATAGTGGAGGGCGAGTCCGCAGGAGGTTCTGCCAAGCAGGGAAGAGACAGGAGAACTCAGGCTATACTACCCCTGAGAGGAAAGATACTCAACGTAGAAAAGGCAAGGCTTGATAAGGTATTTTCCAACGAAGAGGTCAGGACTATCGTGAGTTCTCTCGGCTGTGGTATAGGCGAGGACATGGACCTTTCCAGACTAAGATACCACCGCGTAATCTTAATGACCGACGCGGATGTGGACGGCTCTCACATAAGAACCCTCCTGCTTACCTTTTTCTACCGATACATGCCCAAGTTGATTGAGGCGGGGCATCTATACATAGCCCAACCTCCCCTCTACAGGGTTAAGAAAGGTAAAAGGGTTCAGTATGTAAAAGATGACAGAGAGCTCGAAAACCTGCTTCTCAAAACCCTCGAAGAGGAGGCTATAATCTTTGACTGTAAGGGTAAAGAATACAAAGGCGAGAGCCTAATTGGTATCCTAAAGAAGGTAAAGGAGATAGAGGAGGGATACAAAGCCATATCAAAGCTGAAGGGTGAGGAGGTTTTAAGAGCTCTACTTGAGATAAAGCTTACGGAGCAGGACTTAAGAAAGGTGGAGCTCCTTGAAAAGAAACTAAAAGAGCTAGAGAAAAAACTTACCCACCTACACATACACACCCACTATAATAGCCTCGAGGACGCTTACGAACTCCTCTTTAAAGATGCTTTGACCGGCAGAAGGATAATGGTGGATGTGGACTTTCTCTCTTCTCTTGCTTACCAGTCTCTCTTAGAAAGTTCTTTTCTTTGCCTTCCTTTGAGGATAAGTCACGAAAGGAAAGAGGTGGAAGTGGAAGACCTGAGAGAGCTCTATTCAAAAGCTATGGAGCTTGTCAAAGAATCCTTTGAAGTCCAGAGGTATAAGGGGTTGGGGGAGATGAACCCGGAACAACTTTGGGAGACAACCATGAACCCGGCTACCAGAAGACTTCTAAGGGTTAACATAGAAGATGCGGCGGAGGCGGATAGGATATTTTCTCTGCTGATGGGTGAGGAGGTGGAGCCCAGGCGTGAGTTCATAGAGACCTACGCTAGGGAGGTAAGAAACCTTGATATTTAAGAGGGTAGTTGTAGGGATAGATGGCTCGAGGGCAGGATGGAGTGCCAAAGACTACGCCTTTGAGCTAGGAGAAAGGCTAGCCGTGCCCGTGGTGGGTGTTCATGTAATAGACAGCAGGCTTCTTGAAGAGAGCTTCCTTGAGGACCTGGCAGGCGTGCTCGGCTTTACTTACTATCTGGGCATATCTCAAAAGGTCAGAGACTTTTTCGAGGAGCAGGCAAACGCACTTATCGAGGAGTTTCTCTCAGAGGGAAGACAAAGGGGTATAAGGGTCTCTTCCTTCCAAACGGTTGGTATCCCCTACGAAGAGTTGGTCAATCAGGCGGACCCGGAGGACCTCCTCGTAATAGGAAGGAGGGGCAACAGACCTGTAAGGGGCTTTCTGCTGAGCTCTACCGCGGAGGTGGTCTCAAGAAGGAGCAAGGCACCAGTGATGCTCACACCAGAGGAAAAGAGAGAGATAAAGAGCATATGCGTGGCTTACGACGGTGGTGAGCTCTCAAAGAGAGCTCTTTTCCTTGGTGAGGAGCTTTCAAAGATGTATAATGCCAGTCTCCATGCCCTCTATGTGGGCGATAGGAAGGTAGAAACTCCATCGCATACGGAGCTCCTTGTGGAGCAGGGGTTGCCAGAGGAGAGAATAGTTACTCACTGTCGAGAAAGGGGGGTAGACCTCCTTCTAATGGGTGCTTACTCAAAGGGCAGGGTTAGAGAACTCTTCCTCGGGAGCGTTACCAGCTTTGTGATGCACCACATTGACGTGCCACTCCTTCTGGTGAAGTAGGATGGGAAAACTCTATGTAGTAGCTACCCCAATAGGAAACCTAAAGGACATAACTCTAAGAGCTCTTGAAGCCCTTCAGAGCGTTAACTTCATAGCCTGCGAGGATACGCGCAGAACCCTCATACTCCTTAATCACTACAACATAAAGGACAAAAAGCTAATATCCTACTACGAACCCAAGGAAAGCGTGCAAGTTCCAAAGGTCTTGAAGCTACTTGAAAGGGAAGATGTTGCCCTCGTGACAGACGCAGGAACTCCTTCCATCTCCGACCCTGGTTACAGGCTTATAAGGGCGTGCATAGAGAAGGGCATACAGGTTGAAGTAATACCTGGTCCCAGCGCGGTGCTAACCGCCTTAGTAGGCTCAGGACTTCCCACAGACAGGTTTACTTTCTTGGGCTACCTGCCGAGAAAGGGACTGGAAGGCTTTTTTGAGGAGTTAAAAACCTACAAAGACACAACTCTTATAGCCTTTGAATCTCCAAACAGGATAATAAAGAGCCTTCAAGTGATGGAAAAGCTTTATGGTGGAGAGGTCATGGTTTGCGTGGCAAGGGAGCTAACAAAGGTGCACGAGGAATATTTAAGGGGTAAACTTTCAGAAGTGCTTCAGGAGCTCCAGAAAAGGGGAGAGATAAAGGGAGAGGTGGTGCTTGTGTGGAAGTATAATACTTAAGCCATGAAGGCAACACTCTACCAAGGGGACTGCCTTGAGGTTCTCAAACACATGCCAGACGAAAGCGTGGACCTTATTTTCACGTCACTACCATACGCAGACAGGCGAAAGAATGTCTATGGAGGAGTTCATCCGGACCATTATGTGGAGTGGTTTCTACCCAGAGCAAGGGAGTTTTACCGAGTGTTAAAGGAAGATGGCTCCTTTGTTCTTAACATAAAGGAAAGGGTCGTAGAAGGAGAGAGACATACCTACGTAATAGAGCTTATACTTGCCCTCAAAAAGCAAGGCTGGCTATGGGTAGAAGAATACATATGGCACAAGAAAAACTGCTACCCGGGCAAATGGCCCAACAGGTTCAGGGACGCCTGGGAAAGGCTTCTGCATTTTACCAAAAGCAAGAAGTTCAAGATGTTTCAGGAGGAGGTGATGGTCCCTATTGGGGACTGGTCTGAGAAAAGGCTTTCAAAGCTCGGTCAAAAGGACCTCGTAAGGCTCAACTCAGCCTCAAGGAGTGGTTTTGGCAAAAGAATTGCCAACTGGCTTGGGAAGGAGCTCGTGTATCCTACCAACGTTCTTCACTTGCCTACCGAGTGCACCCTTAAGGGGCACAGCGCCGTTTTTCCTGTAGAGCTTCCTCAATGGTTTATAAAGCTCTTTACCCAGTCTGGGGATACGGTGCTTGACCCTTTCGTGGGCAGTGGAACCACTTGCGTGGCAAGCCTAAGACTTGGCAGGAACTGTATAGGGATAGACATAAAAAGAGAATACATAGACCTTGCGGAGGAAAGAATAAAAAAGGAGGTTGGCACCCTTATGCAGGTGCAAGTGATAGAAGTAGGACGAGAGGTTAATAAGGGTTCGTCAAAGAGTTCGCTGGACTATTTTGCAGGCAATATGGCTTTAAGGTCGTAAGGTTTACCTCTGAAAGGAGGTATTGGTTACAAGTATCTGATGGCATAGATAAATCTTGACAAATATAGATTTTTGTTATATAATTTAGTTATGAAACTTTCAGATTGGGCAAAAAAGATGGGGATAAGTTATCGTAGGGCATGGCAGATGTTTAAGGATGGGAAACTGCCTAATGCCCGTAGGTTACCTACTGGAACTATAGTTGTTTTAGAAGAAGAAGTTTATCAAAAGCCTTCAAACAATGAAGTTGCTATATATTGTAGGGTTTCAAACCACGAAAACATAGACAATCTTGAAAGACAGGCGGAGAGACTAAAAGAATATGCCATAGCAAAAGGATATAACATTAAGCACATAGTCAAGGAGGTAGGTTCTGGTGTTAATGATGCAAGACCTAAGCTAACAAAACTTCTTAAGCAAAGAGATTATGATATTTTACTTGTAGAACATAAAGACAGACTTACCAGATTTGGCTTTAACTATCTTAAACTTCTTGCGGAGGAACAAGGTAAGGTTATAGAAGTAGTCAATTGTGCAGAAGAAGAGAAGGATGACTTGGTGCAAGACTTTGTAGCGGTTATTTATAGCTTTTCTGCCAAACTTTATGGACTTCGTAGGGCAAAAAGGAAAACTGAAGAGATAATAAAGGAGATAACGGGCAATGACGATAACTAAAGAAATTACCAGAAGTCTTTTATTTATTCTTGAGTTTGCTAACACAGGTAAGAAGAACTTTCTACA
>JANWWH010000060.1 GCA_025056375.1 Aquificaceae bacterium | reverse complement strand
GAAAGCCAGCATCTTCTTAGGCACGAGTTTATAAAGAGGCTTAAAAGGGCATATGAACAAGAGGATATTAAGATACCCTACCCTGTGAGGGAGGTCTTTCTTGCTGGATAGGGCAGTTTATAGAAAAAGGGAGCACCAAGCCAGACTTAACTTCAAACCTCTCCACTAACCCCTGGCTCCAAAGAGTAAAGTGCCTATTCTTACTATGGTGGACCCTTCTTCTATAGCCACCTCAAAGTCATGTGACATACCCATGGAAAGGTGAGGAAGGTGCATCCTAAAGTCCGCCTCTAACTGGTCTCTTAGCCTCCTCAGAAGGGCAAAGTAGCCTCTTACCTCCTGAGGGTTTTCTCTGTAGGGTGGCATACACATAAGACCTAAAACCTTCAACTCTTTGGCTCTCATACAACTTTCAAAGAAGGTTTTTAAGTTTTCAGGCTTTACACCACCCTTGGTCTCCTCGCCGCCCACGTTTACCTCTACTAGAACCTCCTGCACTTTACCAGCGGCACCAGCCCTTTTTCGTAGCTCCTCTAACAGGCTCTCCCTGTCCAAAGAGTGTATGAGGCTTACCTTGTCTATCACATATTTGACCTTGTTGCTCTGGAGCCTTCCTATAAAGTGCCAGTCTATAGGCAGGTCCCTTAGCTCCTCCTCTTTTCTAAGAAACTCCTGAACCCGGTTCTCACCGTAGGTCTTTAACCCACAGGAGAAAAACTCTCTGAGCTCTTCCGCCCGCACACCCTTGGAGGCACCCAATAGTAAAACCTCTTCCCTCTTTCTCCCAGACCTCTCACAGGCTTTCAGTATCCTTTCCTCTACCTCCCTTAGCCTATCACAAACCATGGCGTTAACCTAACGCCTGCTTCTGGAGCTTCAGCCGGGTTTTTGCTCGGGCACGCTCTGCCCTGCGAAGAGGTCCAGCGGCGGTATACCTGCAAAAGAAGCCAGAAGCTCGTTGAGCTTTTTGAGGTCTGCCTTGACAAAGGAGTTGCTTACAAACTCCACACCTCCTCCCTCTTCTAAGAGATAGAGGGTAGGCACTACCTGCACCCTATATTCCATGGATACTTCGTATCCCGGGTAATCTATAAGCTGGGGAAAGTTAAGGTTGTATTTTTGGGCAAACTTGAAGGCTTCTTGTTCAGGGTCCTGAACTATACCCCAAACTGATACATGATTGCGGTAGAGCTGGTAGAGCTTTTCCACGAAGGGTAGGGTTAGCTGACATGTGGGGCACGTGGTTTTGTAAAAGACAAGAAGCTTCTTACCATGCACTCTCTCAGGGCTGTAGAAGTTGCCCTCTATATCCGAGAGCTCAAAGTTAGGTGCCGAGTCGCCCACTTTTAAAGGCATATCTCACCTCCTGTGTTGTAGGTGTATCTGTATGCCACCGCCCTTGTCCAGCTTGCTCCTCTCTCCTTCCACAAGGGCGGAGCATCCAGAGAGAAAGATGAGGAACAAACTAATCCAAAACACGCCTAAGCACCCTGTAGGTTTTGTTCGCAGGAAGACCCATCACCGTGTAGAAATCCCCAACTATCTTTTCCACAAACCTTGCACCCATCCCCTGAATCGCGTATGCACCTGCCTTGTCCATAGGTTCCTCCGTTGCTACATACTCTTCTACCTCCTCTTCCTTTATAGGTCTGAATTTAACCCAAGCGGTGTCGTGGAAGCTAAGCGTCCCCCCGGGGTGTATGACGCAGACCCCCGTTATAACCCTGTGCCACTTTCCTGAGAGTGAAATGAGCATACCCTTTGCATCCGCCCTATCCAGAGGCTTTCCCATTATCCTGTTTCCTAAAACAACGATGGTGTCCGCCCCCAGCACGGTAGCAAACTTGTAGTCCTTCCATACGGTAAAAGCTTTTTTAAAGGCAAGCCTTCTTGCGGTTAGCACAGGTGCACCCGTGTGTTTTTCCTCTACGTAGGAGGGTATAACGAGAAACTTAAACCCCAGCATGCTAAGTATCTGCACCCTCCTCTTTGATTCGGAGGCGAGCACGAGAAGTTTCATTCTTTCATATTTTAACCCAAGTTTCAGGTTTTTAAACCCTAACAGTCTTTACCCATTCCCAGTTTGCCAGCGTCCACTCTACCGTCTTTCTTAAACCTTCCTCAAGGCTCGTAGTGGGTTTCCAACCAAGAAGAGACTCCGCCTTTGAGATGTCCGCCCATGTTGCTCTCATGTCCGCTCTATGAAATTCCTTTAGTTCTAGCCTTGCCCTCTTACCCGTGTATCTCTCTATGAGCTCTATGAGCTCAAGAAGGCTGTGGGGATGGTTGTTGCCCAGATTTATTATCTCGTAGCCCAGCTGTCTTGTTGCCAGTAAGGTTCCTTCCGCTATATCCTCTACATATGTAAAGTCTCTACTCTGGGTGCCGTCTCCAAAGACCTCTAAGGGTCTTTCTTCAAGGACCCACTTTATGAACCTGAAGACGCTCATGTCAGGCCTGCCTGCGGGTCCGTATACGGTGAAGTATCTGACCACGGATACATCTATACCATAAAGGTAGTGGTAGGTGTAGCAGAGCACCTCCGCAGACTTCTTTGAGGCCGCGTAAGGAGATATGGGCGTATTTACCGGTAGGTCTTCACGGAAGGGCATGCTCTGACCAGCGTAAAGAGAAGAGGTAGAAGCAAGGACAAACTTCCCCACACCCCTTTCTCTACAGAGTTCTAAGAGGTTCAGCGTGCCCAAGGTGTTGGTGGTGAAGTAGATATGGGGGTTCTCTATGGAATACCTTACGCCCGCCCTTGCGGATTCGTTTATTACACAGTGGAAACTGTTCTCAAGAAAGACCCTCCTCAGAGAGGGTAAGTCCTCCACATCAACCGCATAGAACCTAAAGTTTCTGTACTTTTTAAGAGTTTCAAGCCTGTATTCTTTGAGTTTTGTATCATAGTATTCGTTCATGTTGTCTATTCCTACCACGTGATAACCCTTCTGGAGGAGCTTCTCCGAGACCTTCCATCCTATAAACCCCGCACAACCTGTAACAAGAAAATTTTCCATGGCGTAGAATTTTACTATATGTTACAGGTTTACCAATTCCTACTTAGGAAGGGGCTGGAGAGAAGAAGGGCTCAGGAGGAGTTTTTTGACATAGTCCTGTCTGCCATAGAGGAGGGCAACAACACAACAAAGATTATTCAGGCACCTACGGGAACTGGCAAGACCTACGGCTACCTCATCCCCCTCATGGAAAAGCAGCAGAAAGCCATAATATCCACAGGAACCAAACTTCTTCAGGAACAGCTCAGGAAAGACATAGAAACCCTCAGGTCATACTATGCCTACATATATGGCAGAGAGGTGAGTTATCTCGTGGTAAAGGGCAAGTCTAACTATCTTTGTCTTGACAGGTATCATGAGCTACCGCCGGATAAACTGCCCTCGGAGCTCCATATGGCGATAGAAGGGGGTTGGGATGGCGATTTTGAGTTTTTGAGTATAGAGGCGGAGTTGAAGGAAAAACTCTGCGTGGAAGAGGATTACTGCACGCCCCACTACAGGAACATGTGCAGATACAGGCAGGAATGCTACTACTGGGGAAGGCTCAAAAGGCTCGAAAGGTCTGCGGACCTTCTGGTGGTAAACCACGCCCTCCTTAGTCTGAAGGACTTTGAAAACCCAGAGGAGAGAGTGCTGATAATTGACGAAGCCCACGAGCTTGACAAGTACGTAACTGGTAGTCTTACCTCAGGGGTTTCCCTCTATACCCTGAGGGTGGATATTATGGGCAAGGTGCTCGATTTCATAAAGGATGCAAGGCTGGAGGTGGAAGACTTCTTTGTAAGAAACTTTGAGAGCATCTTCAAGGGAAAGGAAGAGGAACTGCCAGTAGAGAGCCTAAAACCTTACGCAGAGGACTTTGAAAAGAGCCTGCTCCTGCCCTTACTTTCCTACCACAGAGACATAAGGGAAAGCCTCATATCTAAGCTCACCAGCTTCCTTACTGAAAGGATGTTTGTAAGTCTTAAGTTTAAAGAATACCTCCTGAAGAGCGGGCTCTTGGACTGGGAAAGATACCTTGACCTTAAGTCAAACTACGAAGAGCCCTCTCAGGAAGAGGAAGTGTGGGTTAAAAGACTGAAGAGCTATCAACTCTTAAGCAAAAGAATACAGAGGTTAAAGGAATTTCACAAGTTTATGAAGGAGGAGCCAGAGGGCTTTGGCTATCTCGTAGGAAGGAAGTTCAGTAAAAAGCTCCAGACCTTTAACTACTGGCTTCACTTTTTCCCCCTCTTCCCTGCAGGGCATGTGGACTTTAGCAACTACAGGGCGGTGATAGTAACCTCTGCTACGGTAGACCCTGAGGACACAAAACAGACCTTTGGTCTCGTGGGCGAATACCACAACCTGGAACATACCTTTCCTTACAACAGGGTAAACTTTCTCGTGTATGAGGCAGACCCAAGAAATAAAGAAGATTGGGAAGATTGTCTAAAAAGAGCTTACCTCTACCTCAGAAGCCTCTACCCTAAGGTGCTGGTCCTTCTTACAAACAAGGAACACAGAAAGCTATTTGAAAGAGAGGAGGGTGTTGCTTTTCAGGGTGATAGTAACCTGTCCACTTTGGTAAGGGCGTTGAGCGAGGGGAAGCTCAAAGCCCTCGTGGGCTTGGATAGTCTTTGGTTTGGCGTGGACGTGAAGGGGGAGAAAGGTATACTCATGGCTAAATTACCCTTTGAAAGTCCAGAAGAACCTATAACCTTTCACAGGATAAGATTTCTTAAGTCTTCGGGGCTTGACCCCTTTGAATACCAAAAGAGAAAGGCTCTGATAAAGTTCCGTCAGGGCGTGGGTAGGCTGATGAGAAGCAAGGAGGACGGTGGAACTATAATCTTATGCGATAAGAGGATATTCAGGTTTAGAGAGTTTCTAAAAGCCTTGGAAGAGTTAGGCATAAGGGTGGTTAGACAGAAAGTATAGGTTTTCCTTAAACTCAAACTCAAATTTTAAAGGGTTTGAATATCAAGCATTAGAGAGCATTTTGGACACAACAGCTTACATAGCTTATAAATGGGGGGCAAAAGCCCCCCAGAGGAGTTTAGAAGTTAGTTAGCCCTCTGAAACTCGTAGGTTCCTATGTCCACCACACTTCCTACAACTCTTGGATTTCCAGCCTTGTCCACTTGTGGCAAACCACGGAGTGGGCTGTTGTGACCTTTGTCTATGCACGGAGAGCCAGCCTGCAGGCGGAAGTCCCCAGCACTTGCGTTCATGAAGCGTGGGTCTCCCTGAATGTTGTTTCCTTGATTGTATTTGTTTGGTTGCACCAAGGTTATGAAAAGGTCCTCCGACTGACCGCTGGTGAAGTTGGCGTTTCCAGAGAAGCTGTTGTTGTAGAGGTTGACAGTTGAGGCTATGTTGTCCTTATTGCCGTCATTGTCAACATACAAGTCATCGCCATCGTCTCCCCCCCGTATTCGCCGTGTTTTGCCAAAAGATGTTGTTGTATATGTTGGCTATAGCCTGGTTTGCACTAAGAGACACATAAGCACCACCGCCATTCTGCTGAGTGGTATTGTTGAAAAAGGTATTGCCAGTAAGGACTACGGTGCCAGAGTATGAACTTACATAAGCACCCCCGCCTGTGTTGTTACTGAAGATGTTGTTGGCAAGGGCTACTCTATAGCCCAAAGCATAAGCACCCCCGTTCTTATTGCCATTGAAGGTATTATTGGTAAGATTTACGCTTGAACCTGAAGCATAAGCACCACCACCATCACTACCTGCATTGTTACTAAAGGTATTGTTGGTAAGCGTTATATTTCCTCGTGATGTTTTAACATACAAACCGCCACCGTGCGTAGCCTTTCCGTTTTGAAACCTTATGCCATCTATGGTCACGTCAGCCCCCGTATCGTTATTACCTGTCTCAATTCTCATCATCTGCACGTAGTAATTACCATCCAGCACCACTTCACCGCCCACTGCTCTTATGGTCAGTTTCTTTCCACCGTCGCCGTTAGGCGTGCTATAGGTAAGCGTTGAGGTTACCAAGTAGTTTCCCGCCTGTATGCATATGACATCGTCCCTATTGTTGCTTTGGGGTTGTTTCAGGGCTTGCTGAAGGGCTTCTACGCTGTTTACGGTGACAGTGCAACTCTGTGCTTGCGTAGGTGTTAGTGTTGCACTTCCTCCAGAGCCAGACGAAGAGAACTCTTCATTTGGTCGGTTCTCTCTTGGCTGGACGGGGGCTGACCTTTGCTCCTCCCTCTCGCCTCTGCCCTTAGGTATTAAGTTCTCAAGTGCTGTGTCCAATAAAAGCTTCACTATCCTCCAATACACCCACACACCCCCACCCTCCACCTATACCCTAACTCATT
>JANWWH010000005.1 GCA_025056375.1 Aquificaceae bacterium | reverse complement strand
AGGACTTTGTCTATGCGGTAATACCAGAGGAATACAGAAAGAGCGGAGGCTGTGCCATGGGTGGTGGAGCTTCGACCAACCTGCTTCCGTGGGTGCTCGTAGCCCTATTGGTGCTGGCAAGGAGGTTAAAAACCTCTAAAAGCCTGCTATAATTTCTCCATGCCCATAGAAGAAACCTACAGGGCGACCGCCCTTTCCAAAGTGAGAGAGTTTGGAGAGCTTTTGAAGCCAAGAGTGGAAGAACTTCTGGAGGATACAGACGAAGAAGACCTTGAGTTTGGACTAAAGATGGAGCTGAGGGCGGAGGAGCTTTCAGACTTATGGAAGGAGTGCGTTGAAGAAAATAACTACATGGAAGTGGTCTACACGGAAATCATGGAGCATCACGACGGGGCTTACCTGCGGAGGTTAATCTTCTACAGACAGCGCAATAGTGCAGTCATTTGCTGTTGAAATGAAGATAGCTATAGAAGGTGGCACCTTCGTAGAAAGTCGTGTGATAGACAGGGACAGACCTCTGCTGTGTCCAAAAATACTCTCTGATGCCTAATTGTTCAACCACTCCAAAAACGGCAGCTTCAACCTGCTTTTCATCATCTCAGACCACTTAGAAAGCCCTATATTTACCCCGACTATGGAGAAGTTTTTGGAAATACCCCTTGACCTTGCCCAAAAGTGTGTAAAGTGCGGGCTTTGTAAATCCGTATGCCCCACATACCCCTACATAGAGGAAGAGGCAGGTTTTGCCAGAGGCAGGCTTGCCCTTGCAGAGATGGTGGTTAAAGGAGAGTTGCCCCTTACAGGAGAGGTGGCAAAGCAATGGGACATGTGTGCCATGTGCAGGCGCTGTGAGTGGATATGCCCTAACAAAGTGGAATACAAAGAGGTTATAGCGGTTGCAAGAGATAAGCAGAGGGAAAGTTTGGGTCAGGGTGTGGTCAAAGGTATGGGCTTAAAAGCTTTGGAGCTTCTTCAAAGCAAGGCAGGAAGGCAGGTGGTCAGGTTTACGGGAAAGGTGATGGAGCTCCTACCCCTCGAAGATATAAAAACGCCCTTCCCCACAGGAGCAGTAAAGTTCATGCCCAAACCCACGTCAAAAGCCTTCGGTTTAAGGGGTAAGGTCTTCAGGGCGGGACAAGAAAAGGGGAAGCTTCTCTTCTTTACTGGCTGTATGATAGATGCCTTTTACGGAGAGACGGGGGAGAACGTAATAAAGCTTATGAACAATGCAGGCTACACGGTAGTGGTTCCCGAAGACATAAAGTGCTGTGGTGCACCCCACTACTATTCAGGAAACCTTCCTGCCTTTAAAAAGTTAAAGGAGCATAACCTCAAGGAGATGGAAAAGTATGAGTTTGATGGGGTGGTAGTCGCCTGTCCTACGTGTGGAGGTGCTCTGCAGGAGGATTATGGACTGGAAAAGCCCGTGTATGATTTTGCAGAGATAGTCTTCAAAAGCCCTCTGAAGTTCAGAGGAAAGGGTAAAAAGCTCACCTTCCATGTGCCCTGCCACTCTTACAGTGCCATGAAGGTGAAAGATGAAGTCTTTTACGGGCTCATGGGTAGGATAGAGGAGGACTGGGTAAAGAAGGCGGAGAAGGATAGGTCCTGTTGCGGTTTTGCCGGTCTTTTCTCTATAACTAACCCTAAGATGTCGGACCAAATACAAAAGGAAAAGATAGAAGACCTCAAAAACACTCAAGCGGACATAGTCCTTACCACCTGTCCCGGATGTGTGCTCAACCTTAGGGATGGCACAAAGAAGCACAAGACGGGTCAGGAAGTGATGCATCTGGCGGACTATCTTGCGGAGAACTTAGTTTAAAATACTCACATGCGTCTGCTGGTAACTGGTGGGGCGGGATACATAGGCTCTCATATGGTCAAGCTGTTGGGGGATAAGGCTTATGAAACCCTTACTGTGGATAACCTGTCAGAAGGAAACCCCTGGGCTGTTCTACATGGAGAGTTGAGGGTGGTGGACCTACTTAACTACAAGGCTCTGGAGGAAGTTTTTTTGGAATTCAAGCCTGACGCAGTTATACACTTTGCCGCAAAGGTGAAAGTTCCAGAAAGCGTAAAAAAACCCCTTTTATACTACGAAAACAACCTTTTGGGGACGGTTAACCTGCTTCATGCCATGCAGAGGTCAGGGACGCGTTATCTTGTCTTCTCTTCAACTGCTGCGGTATATGGCATTCCTGAGAACATACCCGTAAAAGAGGAAGACCCCACAAACCCCATAAACCCTTATGGTTGGAGCAAGCTCTTTGCGGAGAGGGTCATAAAAGACTTTTCCTACGCCAGCGGTCTTAAGTATGTCATACTAAGATACTTTAATGTAGCGGGTGCAGACCCTGAGGGCAAGATAGGTCAGGTGAGCAAAGAACCAACCCATCTTATACTCAGGGCGGTAAAGGTGGCAACGGGTCAGATACCCTACATGGAAGTCTTTGGCAAGGACTACCCTACTCACGACGGCACTGGCGTTAGAGACTACGTGCATGTTGTAGACCTGTGCGAAGCCCATCTGAAGGCTTTAGATTACCTCAGGGAAGGTGGAAAGAGCGATGTTTTTAACGTGGGCTACGGTAGGGGCTATTCGGTGCTTGAGGTTATACAAAAGGTCAAAGAGGTATCCGGGAAAGACTTTGAGGTAAGATACGCACCCAGAAGGGAGGGCGACCCACCCGCTCTGGTGGCTGACAGCGGTAAAGCGGTGAAGGTTTTGAAATGGGAGCCTAAATATGACGACCTTGGGTTTATCGTTAAGACCGCCCTTAACTGGGAAATACAGAGCTCTAAAGTTTCCTGTTATAATATAGTTTAATGAAATATGATGTTATCATCCTGGGTGGTGGTGCCAGCGGTCTGTCCTGTGCTCTTACTCTTCTTTCTTCAAGGGGTAGGGGATGGGACTGGGCGGACAACAGGAAATACCTACTTTTTGACACGGACCGCTCAGACCTAAACAGAGCCTTTTTAAAAAATGTGCCTGGGCTTTCTCCTATGACGGGCAAGGAACTGCTTCAGAGGATGAGAAGACAGCTTGAAGAGTGGGGCGGGATGGAACTTTTGCAGGAGGAAGTGGTCAGGGTAGAAAAAAAGGGAGAGTTGTATCAGGTTCAGAGCACCTCTGGTAAGGAGTTTCTGGGTGAATTTGTGGTGCTTGCGAGCGGTTTTCACAGCTTTAAAATAGAAGGTTTGCGGGTGGAACTTGTGGAAAACCCCAGGTCTCCTAAGCCTGGAAGGGTCATGATAAAGCACAAAGATTACGAGGTAGAAAGGAACCTTTTTGTGGCAGGCACCCTTGCGGGGCTTTCTTCACACTTCACCTCTTGTGCGGGCTCAGGCGTAGAGGTGGCAATAGAGATACTGTCAAGGTTTGCGGGCAAGAGAATTGTTATACACGACGTTCCGGAAGAGACTTGAAAAAGTTCATACCACTCCTCCTCACCCTTGTATTCCTTGCCTTCCTTCTTTACTTTGTCCCCTTTAAGGAACTGAAGGAGACCTTCCGGAGACTAAACCCCTCAGATGTTTTCCTTGCCTTCCTTTTTTATAGCCTCAGTCAAATCTTTAGGTCTCTGCGTTGGAAGCTCCTTTTGAAGGACTTTACCTTCCTTCAATCCTTTGCCATAAACTCTGCAAACATAATGTTTAACAACCTCCTACCCGCAAGAACGGGCGAGCTCAGCTGGTTTTACTACGCAAAGAGGCTGGGTGTTAACCTCAGTTATTCTCTCTGGTCCTTTTTTCTGGGCAGGCTATACGACCTCCTCTCTCTCTCCTTCCTACTGCTCCTCAGCCTTTCACCCCTCTACAAACCCCTTCTATTTCTGGCACTTTTCCTCCTGTTTTTCAGCCTTTTTTTCTACAGACTTTACCTTCTTCTCCCGAGCTCAGGAAGGTTAAGCTTGTTGAAGAACTTCGTTAGAAGAGAAGCCTCTTTTAGACTGTGTGCGGGTCTTTTTCTCCTGTCCTCTTTCTCAAGCCTTTCCAAGTTTATAAGCCTGCTCTTGCTTCTGGACATGTGGGGAGTAGCTTTACATAGGGTTTTCATTGCCTTTCTTGGGGGGGAGCTCAGCTCCTCCTTACCCCTTCACAGTTTTATGGGCTTTGGCACTTATGAGTTTGCCTTTAGCCTCCCCCTCAGGTTTCTGGGTGAAAGCCTTAAGGATTGGCTCAAGATGGGTTTTACCTTTCACAGCTTTTTATTGCTCTCTTCTTTCTTTTGGGGCATCCCTTCCGCCCTGCTCCTTAGCAGAGGAAGGTTATAATCTTTACATGGAAAAGAGGATTACCACCCCCCTTACAGAAGAGACCGTAGAAGCCCTAAGGGCGGGCGACAAGGTTCTGATAAGCGGTTACATATATACCGCCAGAGACGCAGCCCACAAGAGGATGGTGGAAGCCTTGCATAGAGGAGAAGGTCTTCCTATAGACGTGAAAGGTCAGATTATCTACTACGTAGGACCCACACCCCCAAGACCGGGACAGGTGATAGGTTCTGCGGGACCAACCACCGCCATCAGGATGGACAAGTATGTGGAAGACCTTCTTAAGCTTGGGCTTAAAGGTATGATAGGAAAGGGTTACAGGTCCCCTCAGGTCAAAGAGCTTCTGAAGAAATACAAGGCGGTCTACTTTGCCGCAGTGGGTGGCGTTGCGGTGCTCCTTTCTAAGTGCATAAAGTCCTCGGAAGTGGTTGCCTACGAGGACCTTGGGACGGAGGCCATAAGAAGGCTTTATGTGGAAGATTTCCCCGTTATAGTGGCAAACGACATATACGGCGGAGACCTTTTCGAGGAAGGTAGAAGGAAGTTTTCAAGGATTGAAATCTGATGTGGCGCGAGCTAATAGCCACCGGTTTTTATCTGGGAAGGTTCAGATATGCGCCGGGCACAATAGGAACTCTGCTGGGTGTTCCGCTGGTCTATGTGCTCGTCCATAAGTGGTGGCTTACGGTTACAGTCGGGCTCTTTCTCTACTGGCTTGCGGTTTGGTCTGCAAGCTACATGGTGGAGCTAACAGGAGAAAAGGACCCGGAGGAGGTGGTAGTAGACGAGGTGGTAGGTTACTTCCTTTCCTTTCTCTTCGTAGAGCCTACCCTTAAGGCTATGCTCGTAGGTTTTTTTACCTTCAGGGTCATTGACATAGTAAAGCCCTATCCCGTGAGGCTTTTTGAAAGACTGCCGGGCGGTCACGGAGTGGTGGCGGACGATGCGGTGGCTGGGTTGATAAACGCCTTGCTGTTGTATTTCCTTCTGGGCTGACTTAGATTTTATCCCGTGGTATGGAACCACTAAGGGACTTTTTCAGGGCTTTCTACGACTACTCGGTAGACATAGCCCCCTATTTTTTGCTCGCAGTTGTTATAACCTCTTTCATTCAGGGCTATACCAAACTGAGCTGGCTCAAGAGGTTTCTTAAGGAAGAAAAAACCGCCCCTATATACACGGGCATTCTTGGGGGTCTTTTACCTCTATGCTCCTGTTCCATGCTCCCCGTGGCGAACCTCATAAACGGCATGTCAAGGAATTACGCACCGGTGCTTTCCTTCCTCGTGGTTGCACCAGTTATCTCTCCTGTGACCCTCCTGCTCACTTACGGGTACTTTGGTCTACCTATGACATTATTACGGCTCTTTGGAACCCTGTTTTTTGCCCTGCTCTTTGCCTACACGGTGAGTTTTTTCTTTAAAAAGCCCAGGGGCATACCCCTCGCCGTAGGTGGTGGTGCGGGTGACAGGGGCTGGAAAAGGACCGTAGGCTATCTAAGAGAAAACTTGATAGGCATAGGCAAGTATCTGCTTCTGGGCATATTTATAGCCTCGCTCATAAAGGCTCTTCTTCCTCCCTCTTTCATAAGACCCATGGCGGGAAGTTTGCTTTCTTACCCCCTCCTTTCTATCTTCTCCGTTCCCGTCTATGTTTGCTCAGGTGAGGAGGTGCCCATAGCGAAAGCCCTTAGAGATGTGGGCTTCAGCAAAGGAGGTGCCCTTACCTTTATGCTTGGTGGCACGGGTATATGCATGCCCACCATACTGGCTACGCTCAAGTTCTTGCCAAAGGCTATGGTTTTAGCTTACGTGCTTTTCTGGGTTCTCTTTTCTATAGTTATGGGCATTTTTTACGATGCTTTCCTTTGGAAGTTTTAGTATAATTCTATGCAGGAGGGAAAAATGGACAGGTATACACAAGTTTTGCAGGAGCTTATAAGAAACACAGGTCTTGAGGGTGCTTCTCTTGTATCCGCCGACGGACTGCCCATAGCCTCCGTCCTCAAGCCCGGTATGGAAGAGGACAGGATAGCAGCCATGAGCGCAGCTATACTCTCTCTGGGTGAGAGGGTCTCGGAGGAATTGGCAAAGGGAGACCTTGAGCAGATAACCATTAAGGGGCACGATGGCTATGTTATACTTACAGGGGTGGGAAAGGATGCAGTTATGGTGGTGCTTGCGGACAACAACGCAAAGCTTGGCCTTCTACTCATGGAGATAAGGAAGTCTCAGGACAAGCTAAAGGGAATGATATAAGAGGATATGGCTCTTACAGGGGACCTCAAAACTTTCAACTTTGTGGACATCTTGCAGGTCATCGCCAAGGACAGAAAAAGTGGAATCCTTTTAGTGGAATGGAAGGATATAACCATTGCCTATTATGTGAAGGATGGGCAGGTTATATTTGCCCGTCCTGTGGACAGGGTTTTTAGGGTCTACGCAGAGAGAGACTTTGACCTCTTGATAGAGAAGCTCCGTATATCAAGAGAAAACCTTTTCAGGACTGTGGAGAGGTTTTTAATAGAGAGGTTAAACCTGAAGGAGGGTGTTTTCTCCTTCACTGCAGGTTTTGTAAAGTTTGGCTCTAACAACTACAGAGTTCTGTATCCTATAGAAAAGATAATAATGATGGCTTCCCGTAGTCTTACTCAGGAGGAGGTGGAGAGGAAGATATCCGACGAGCTCCTTGTCTTTGAACCTGCGGAGGGCGTGCAAGAGGTGATAAAGGTATCTGAGCCTACTCCAGAGGAGAAAAGAGTGCTAAGCCTTGTGAACGGAGAGAGGAGCGTTTTCGATATAAGGAAAGAATCAGGTCTTAGCAACCTCACCGTTGACAGAGCCCTTTATGGCTTCCTTGCCATAGGTGTCATAAGAAGGAAAAAGAAGGAGAGAAAACAAAGTCCTTCCATAGCACTTGACCTTCTCATGAAAATAATAGAAAGGATTAAGGAGCTGTAATGAAGGTAATAAAGAAGATAAAGATAGTGGTGGCTGGACCCTTTGCCGCTGGAAAAACCCAGTTTATAAACACGGTAAGCGAGATAAAAACGGTAAAGACCGAACGAAAAACTCAAAGCGTGGAGGAAAAGGGCGTAAAGGAATATACAACCGTTGCCATGGACTTTGGCAAAATAAGGATTGACGAAGAGCACGAGCTTTATCTATTCGGGACACCCGGGCAGTCAAGGTTTGACTTTATGTGGGAAATCTTAGGCGAGGGTGCTTTGGGGATAATAATCCTCGTGGATAGCACCGACCCCTCCACCTTTCACGAAGCAAGGAGGATTATAAACTTCTTCCAGTCTCGCTTTCCTGTCCCCACGGTGGTGGGTGCAAACAAACAAGACATGCCAAACGCCTGGTCTGCGGAGGATGTGGCAACCGCTCTGGACATAAGCGAGGACGAGGGCATACCCGTGCTTCCCGTCTCCGCCATTGACAAGGAGAGCGTCAAAGTGGTGCTCCTCAAGCTTCTGAACATAATAAAAGAAGAGCTCACCTCTCAGGGGTAGAGAGAGCTCTGCAGAAGACCTTCAGTTTCCTCAAAACTGAACATAAGGTTAAAGTTTTGCAAAGCCTGAGAGGAGGCACCCTTACCTAAATTGTCTATAAGGCTTATGACTTCGAGGAGGGATGTCTCCTTATCATAATAGCAGTAAATAAAGGCGTAGTTTGTCCCCACTACGTGTTTTATGTGCGGCGGTTCCGAGAGGGTTAGCACAAAGGGCTCCTCTTTGTAAGTTTCTCTGTAGAGTTCTTCGTAGCCTTCTTCTTCACACCTCACATAAGCCTTTACCATCATACCCCTTACCATAGGGATAACTTGGGGCGTGAACCTGAGCCTCACATCTCTGCCCCACACCCTTCTTATGGTATCTTCCATCTCAGGAACATGTCTATGCCTTTCCACCGAGTAGGCAAAAGCATCACCCTCCATCTCTGGATAGTGGAACCTCTGGGCGGTCTTTCTACCAGCTCCCGAGACGCCTGAAAGAGCATCCACCACTACCCATTCAAAGGGTATAGAGTGCTTAAGCAGAGGATAAAGGGCAAGAAGGGTTGCGGTAGGATAACAACCGGGGTTCGCCACGAGCTCCGCCTTTCTGAGCTCTTCTCTGAAAAGCTCGGGAAGCCCATAGACAGCCCTTTCTAAAAGCTCAGGGTGAGTGTGTTCAAACCCGTAGTATTGGCTATAAACGGTAGGGTTTTTTATCCTGTAGGCACCAGAAAGGTCTATGACCTTCTTGTTCTTTTTGAGAAGTTCGGGCACGAGCTCCAAAGAGGCTTCGTGAGGAAGACACAGGAAGGCAAGGTCAAAGTCTTCCTCTGGCTCTTCTGATAGCGGTATTTCACCAAATGGGGTGGCTTTAAAGTGGGGAAACACTTGAGAAAGCCTTTTACCTGCGTAGGACTGGGAGGTCAGTGAAACAAGCCTTGCCCTGGGGTGGTTGTGAAGAAGTCTTAGGAGCTCGGCGCCCGTGTATCCTGTGGCGCCATAGATACATACTCTTATCTCTTGCTCCATCTGTAGGCTTTTCTTGCCTTCATAAGTCCGTATTTCTTCCTTTCCTTCTCCCTTGCGTCTCTTCTTAGAAGACCAGCCCTTTTGAGACTTATCCTTAGGTCCGGATTGTGCTTGAGAAGGGCTTTTGCTATACCATACATCAAAGCCTCCGCCTGACCACTTATACCCCCTCCGCTAAGAGTGGCGTATATGCCAAACCTGCCCTCCAGACCAGTGAGCCTTAGTGGGTGCAGGACCTTATGATAAAGGGTTTCCCTTTGTAGGTAGTGCCTTAGGTCATACTCTTTTCCGCTCTCCTTTACCTTGACTATCTGCTTGTCAGAACCCCTTATGAGCCACACCCTTGCCACGCTCTCCTTTCTTCTGCCCGTGCCATAAAAGGCGTTGTCAAACCCTATCTTAAAGTCTTTAAGCTTTAGGCTCATGCCTCAACCTCCAGGTTTTTGGGTTGCTGTGCTGTGTGAGGGTTTGAGCTACCCCTGTATACCTTTAGCCTCTTCAACATCCTATGCCCCAGTCTATTTTTTGGCAACATCCTCTTTACCGCAAGCCTTATTACCTCTTCTGGCTTGTGCTGAAGCATCCAGGCGAGCTCCCTCTCCTTGAGACCGCCGGGGTAGTTAGTGTGGAAGTGATACCTTTTCTGTTCTAACTTTTTGCCAGTGGCTACCAATTTGTCCGCGTTCACCACTACGACAAAGTCGCCACAGTCCACATCTGGCTGGTAGTAAGGTTTATGTTTTCCCATGAGGACCTTTGCTATCTGAGAGGCAAGCCTTCCGAGAACCTTGCCCTCCGCATCTACTATCCACCAATTTCTAACCACATCCTCCTTTCTAACGTGGTATGTCTTCATCTTCGTCTCCTAAAAGGTTTTTCATAAGAAGGGTTTATTATAACACAACTCATCTCTCCGCCTGCAACTTGTATCCCCCCTCCATCCAGCCCTCAGGATAATACCAGTCTCGGAAGAAGCGGTATCCGAGGAGCTTGAATTTTGAACCAAGTCTGGTGTTCTCCGGTGGTATGCCCCTCTTTAGCTCTTCAAGGGTCTGCTTGTCCTCGTAGTATTCTACGAAGACCCTTCTAAAGTGTCTGCGGATTATTCTGTAAAGCTCCTCCTCCGAGGGGGAGCGGAAAAACTGGGGCTCTATGTGAAAGAGCTCTACCCACTCTTTCCAGTAAGGCTTCCTGCCATAGAAGGCTTTCAAAAACATCAACCTCTTACCCTCTCTCTCAAGGGTAAGGTTCTCCTCCTCAATAAACCTGCCCCTTTCCACCTTTGAAATCTGAAAAATCTCTCTCAACTCCTCTTTGAAACCTTCCATGGCTCTATAGTATACAGCAGAAGGGACATGGGTTATAATGTTAAGCATGTATTACCTCCTGCTTACGCTCTTTATAATAGTTGCCCTTCTTCTCGTGGTGGTGGTGCTCATGCAGAGGAGTAGGGGGGATGTGGGAAGTGCCTTTGGCGGTATGGGGCAGGGAGTATTTGGTCCCGGTGGCGTGGATACCATACTCACAAAAGTAACTTACTGGCTTGCCTTCAGCCTTATGACCCTTGCGGTGCTTCTTGCCCTGACCCATCCTTCAAAAAGGGGCTCTCTCATAAAGGATGAAGGTCAAGGAACTCCTATTCAGACCCAGCAAGGTATCCCTCAGGGACAGAACATGCCTGCTGGCTCACCTGCTCAGGGTAAACCATAAAGAGCTCTACCTTATGGAAGACCTGGAGGTGCCCCCTCAGGTAGAGGAGTCTTACCTGAAAGAGCTAAAGAGGGTGGAGGAGGGTTATCCCCTTCAATATGTGCTGGGCGAGTGGGATTTTTACGGACGTTCCTTTCAGGTAGAGGAAGGGGTGCTCATACCAAGACCCGAGACGGAGCTCTTAGTGGAGGAGGCTCTGAAAAGGCTTCCAGAGAGAGGTAAGCTCCTTGGGCTTGAGCTGGGCGTAGGAACTGGCTGTATTAGTATAAGTCTTCTCCTTCACAGAAAAAACCTCCGTATGGTGGCAGGCGACATAAGCCTTAAGGCTCTCCGGCTGGCGAAGAGGAACGCAAAGAAACATAGGGTTTACGATAGGTTTTTTCTGTTTTGTGGCGACCTTTTCCAGCCCCTGAAGCCAAAAGGCTTTGACTTTATAATCTCCAACCCTCCCTACATACCGCAGGACTTGTGGAATAGCCTTCCAGAGGGTCTAAGGCTTGAGGGTTATAATTCTCTCATAGCGGGGATGAAGGGCTGGGAGTTTTACGAGAGGATAAGCCTTGAGCTGAGAAATTATCTGAAGGAGGGGGGCTTTTTTGTCTTTGAGATAGGGCACGACCAGGGGGAGAGGGTGAAAGGTATCTTTGAAGGTTTGGGTTACAGCTCCGAAGTCTTAAAAGACCTGCAGGGTCAGGATAGGGTGGTGGTAGGATGGAGATATTAGGTTTTTTTCTCGGCACCTTCTTCTTTATTCTGTTAGAAGCCTTCTTTGCAGGCTCGGAGATAGCTTTAGTGAGCGTGGAGAAGGGGAGGGTGCTTAGTCTTTACGAGAGGACTAAACAGGAGTTTTTGAAGGATTTTTACGAAAACCCCGAAGAATACATAACCCTTACCATGCTTGGCTACACGGTAAGCATCGTTTTTGCCTCTACCTTTTACACTTTGGCGGTCATGACACTTTCAGAATACTTGCCTATACTGAGGGGTTTTGAAGTAGCCTTGTCCGCCACGCTGGTTGTTTTTACCCTTCTTCTTGGTGAGCTTGTGCCTAAGAGCCTTTTCCAAAGGCATGCGGAGAGGCTCCTTTTCCCCTCCCTATGGCTTCTGAGCAAGCTAAAGAGCTTTACCAAGCCCCTTCTCACCACCTCAAGGGTCGTAAGCAGGTCACTGACGAACCTTTTAAGAAAGAGATATCATGAAAAGCTAAAGAGAGAGGACCTTATAAGGTTGATGGAGCAAGCGGTGGGCAGCGAGGAAAGCCTTCGTATTGCCATGCACATACTGACCCTCAAAGACCTTTTTATAACTGAGGAGATAAAGCCTATTCAGGAGGTGGTTATGGTGGAAGAAAACGCAGGCATGGAGCAGGTTATGGAACTAATGAAGGAGAGCGGATACAGAAGGCTACCCGTATACAGAAAAAGGGTGGACCAGATAGTGGGCTACGTGGACTTCTTTGACCTCATACAGGGCAGGCACGCAAAGTCCATAAGAGAACACATAAGACCCATACACTATTTCTCCGAGTTCACTACTTTGGAGAGAGCCTTTGAGGTCTTAAAAAGGAGTAAGGAGCAGATGGGCGTTGTGGTGGACGAAAGGGGAAACCTTCTGGGCGTAGTCACTTGGGATGACCTTCAGAGCTATATAATTGGGGGCTTCCCGGAGGGTGACAAAAGCGAGGAGGAAGAGCTCCTCCAAATAGAAAAGGAGAGGTGGATTGTGGAAGGTAGCATTGAAAGAGAGAAAGTGGAGAGGATGCTGAACCTTGAATTTCCCGAGGGTCCCTACACCACGCTGGGTGGTTTTCTGTGCTTCTATACAAAGGGTATTCCTGAAAAGGGTCAAGTGGTAAGATACGGAGGTTATCGCTTCAAGGTGGTGCAGAAAGAGGAGAGAAGGGTTATAAAGGTCATGGTGGAAAAGGATGTATCACAGGAGTAAGAGCATAAGAGAGATGCCCCAAGACCTCAAGCCAAGAGAGAAGTTACTCCGTCTTGGCGTGGAAAAGCTAACGGAGGAAGAGCTCTTGGCTATTGTTCTTGGTTCTGGCACAAAAGATATGGATGTTCTTTCTTTGTCCAGAGCCATACTGAGGACGGGGTGGCAAAAACTTCATGAGCTTACACCTCAGGAGCTGATGGAAGGTTTCAAGGGTATAGGAGAGGCAAGAGCCTGTCAGATAAAGGCTATAGTGGAGCTTGCCAGGAGGATAAACGACCCCTACGAAGGTGTGTTTATAAACGGACCTGAGGATGCCTACAAGTTTTTAAAGGAGAAGGTGGACGACAGAAAAGAACACCTCCTCGCCCTATACCTCAGCCCCACTAACAGGCTTCTCTCCTACGAGGTGATAGCCATAGGCAGGATGAACGCCCTTCATGCGGAGCCCAAAGAGATACTTTACCACGCTATAAACTCTGCCTGCTACGGCATCTTAATAGCTCACAACCACCCCAAGGGACAGCTCAAGCCCTCCAGAGAGGACCTGGAATTTACCAAAAGGGTAAGAGAAGCCTGTAAACTTATGGGCTTTGAACTTCTTGACCATCTGATAATAAACCTTAAGGGCTACCTTTCTATGAAAAAGGAGGGCTACCTTTGATAGCCCTTCTCCAGTTCCTTGGACTTGCGGAGTGTGACTGCCTATCTTGTGGCTCAACATTCAGAGGGAGAGAACAGGGTTTCATCTGCGAGAGCTGTCTCCAGAACCTCCGCCCCTACCACCCTCTGGATTACTCCACAAGTCTTGATTACGTATCCTCTTATAGGGTCTACGGACTATATGAGGGAGCTCTCAGAGAGGTTATACATAGCATAAAGTTTAACGGAGTTAAAAGCCTTGCCTTTAGGCTCGGTCAGATTATAAAAGGACACCTCTGGGAATACATAGAGGAAGTCCACCCAGATATAGTTACCTTTCCCTCTCTCAACTTGAGAAGGTTCTGGGGAAGGGGGTTTAATCATGTGGAGTGTATGCTACAGGGTGCGGAATTGCCCTATCTTAAGGTTTTTAAAAGGGTTGACCTGAAACCGCCCCTTGCCCGGCTAAGGGGCAAAGATAGAGAGATAGCAGTCTCTGGACATAAACTCAAGGAGGGGTTTGTGGATTTTCTTGAAGGTAAGAGAGTTCTCGTGGTGGACGACCTCCTTACCACGGGCTCTACTATAAAAAGGCTCGCCTATCTCCTCCTCTCGGTGGGTGCGGAGGAAGTTCATGCCTATTTTGTGGCAAAAGCCTAAGGGTTTATAATATACTCTGCGAGATAGTGTCACACCATGGAGTTGAAGCAGAGTCACACGGAGTTAGTAAAAAAGGGACAGATATTGCTTGACCCGGAAATACTCAAGCCACAGGCACAAGACACCAAAAAGCTAGGCAGACCTTACAAGTATTCGAAAGTCCTTATACTTTTTATGCTCTTTATTAAAAACACCCTCAAACTACCCTACAGACAGACGGAAGGTTTGATAAAACAGCTCCTACAGAGCGCAGGACTATCCACCAGTATACCCAACTTCAGAACGCTCCACTACAGACAAACGACGCAGGACTTCCAGCTTGAGCACCCACAAAACCCAGAAGACCTGCCAGAGGACTTCCTCTTGGTTCTTGATTCCACTGGCATAAAGCTTACAAACAAAGAAGAGTGGTTAAGCGAAAAACACGGCAGACATAGAGAGAAAAGCTGGATAAAAGTGAACATAACACTGGACATAAAGGATAAAAAAGTAACGGGCATAAGGATAACATAAATACAAAAGGGTATATAGCCAGTAATCAACTAACTCTATGCTATATTTTAAAACATGGGGGTCCTGGAAATAAGAAATCTTGTGGAAAGTAGGTTTACGCTGGAGAGGGTAGAAAGAGGTTCATTGCTATTTCATGAGGGCGGACCTTGCTCTGCGGTTCCCTTCCTGAGAGAGGGTGAGCTTAAGGTATACCTCCTGTCGGAAACGGGGAGGGAGCTTACCCTTTATAGAGTTCTGCCTGGGCAGATGTGCATATTAGCCATGCTGACTGCCTACTCGGGGAAGGAATATCCAGCATATACTAGGGTGGAAAAGGACTCTTCTGTTTACATGGTTCCCTCAGAAGTTGCCCTAAGATGGTTTGAGGAGCAACCCCAATGGCGTTATCTTTTTATGAAGGTGCTCTCTGAGAACCTACTTTCCCTTCTAAGTATGGTTAACACCATGGTGTCGGAGAGGGTAGAAAAAAGGCTTGCTTGCTACTTGCTTTCACAGGCGGACGAAAGGGGTCTCGTTGAAAAAACCCACGAGGATATAGCCAAGGATGTAGGAAGTGTCAGAGTAGTAGTTAGCAGGGTCCTTAAGGAGTTTGAGAGAGAGGGTCTTGTGGACATCTGCAGAGGTAGGCTCGTTATAAAAAACCAGGAAGCTCTTAGAAAGCGGGCGGGCAATGCCCACCCTTGAGGCTTATTTGGTCCATACAGAGAAGACAAAATCCCTGTCCTTTACCTGGGCATGACAGGAATGGCAGTCCTTTGCCATATCTTTCACAAGATTTTTACCCTTTCCATCGTAGCCAAAGTAGCCCCATCCATCGGTAGAACTATATTTTTTCCTATCCTTCACCATAAAGGCTTCTATCCTCTTAGCACCCTCTACATAAGCACCCTTATCGAGCACATGCTCGTAAAAAACTATGGCTATGACCGTGCCGTCAGGGAAAGTTCTCTTACCTTCCTTTTTTATAGCCTCAAGCCCCTTGTGGTTCACATAAACATGGTGCACACCGCTGAAGGGGTTAAAAAGTGGATGTTGTTGGTCAAATATGACCATGCTTTTTACGTGGTTCCATCCTCTGTACTTTTCTGGGGCTACCCTAAAAGCTTCTGCAAGGGTAATGCTAAAACCTGCCAGAAGAGCAAGCATTAAAGTTTTATTCATGACCGCACCTCCACTGGTTTTCTCTACATTATGGCGCGGGTCAGCCCCTTTGTCTGTAACCTAATTACAGATAAAGCCCTCTTCTGTAAAACTTCCTTACCAAAAAGTAACCCACGATAAAACCCCCTATGTGGGCAAACCAAGCCACTCCTCCCATACCTGCAAGGGGTAGTGTAACAAGCCCGTTTATAACCTGTATGAGAACCCAGAGACCTATAAAGAAGACCGCAGGCACTTCCATAAGGGTGAGGAATATAAATATGGGCACGAGGGCAAGTATTCTGGCGGATGGGAAGAGCCAAAGGTAAGCGCCGAGGACGCCACTTATGGCACCGCTTGCACCCACCATGGGTATGTCCCCACCCCCAAAGATGAGGCTTACAAAGGTTTGGATAATACCCGCACCGAGCCCGGAGAGTATGTAAAAGAGAAGGTATTTAACCCTACCCAACTTGTCCTCCACATTGTCCCCGAAAACCCATAGAAACCAGAGGTTTCCTATTATGTGAAGCCACCCGCCATGAAGAAACATATGGGTAAATAGAGACATAGGTCTATCCAAAAGCTTAACAGGAACGAGACCGTAGTGTTGCATAAAGTCCTCAAGCTCCTCCTCCGAGAGGCTTACTTCGTAGAGCCACGTGAGAGAGCAGAGGACTATTATAGTAAAATTTACAACAGGAAAGCTCCTATGAGGGTTTACATCTCTTATGGGTATCATGCGAATAGTTTAAAATCATTAAAGTGCTTGTTGCAAGTGATATAAGGAAGCGATACAAAAACAGAGAAGTCCTAAAGGGTGTGAACATAGAACTTAGACAGGGGGAGATAGTGGGGCTTCTTGGTCCTAACGGCGCGGGCAAGACTACTCTTTTTAACTGCCTCGTAGGTTTTCTGCCCGTGGATGGTGGGAGGATAGAGCTCGAAGGTGAAGACATAACCCACTTACCAGCCCACAAAAGGGCGAGGAAGGGTATATCCTTTCTGCCGCAAGAGCATACCCTTTTTGAAGACCTTAGGGTTATTGAGAACCTCCTCCTGTTCCTTGAGTTTTTTGAAGAGGGTAAAGAATCTCAAAGGGCAAGGGCGGAGGAGCTCTTGGGGGACTTTGGTCTTCTTGAGCTGAAAGAGCAAAAGGCAGGCAGGCTCTCGGGGGGGCAAAAAAGAAGACTTGAGGTGGCAAGAGCTCTTATACCAAAACCAAGATACATTTTCTTTGATGAGCCCTTCACCGGCATAGACCCTATAATGCTCTCTGAAATAAGGTCTATCATACTGAGCCTAAAGCTCCAGAACTTGGGCATTTTGGTAACAGACCACAATGTGAGAGAAACCATAAGGATGGTGGACAGGGTATACATCATCAGCGATGGTAGGATACTTGCGGAGGGCAACCCTCAGGAGGTAAGTTCCAGAGAAGATGTAAAGGAAATTTATCTGGGGAAAGATTTTAGGTGGTAGGTAGGAAAAGCCCTTAACTTAAAATAGTGTAGCATGCGGAGTTCTGTTAACCTGACCCTTGCCCAGATAAACCCTCATGTAGGAAACCTAAGATACAACTTAAAAAGGATAAAGGAAAGCTGGAGCCTTGCGGAGGAGACATCTCAAATGGTGATTTTCCCTGAGCTTGCCCTCTCTGGATACCCACCAGAAGACCTTCTCCTCAGACTTGACTTTATAAAAGCATGTCATAAAGCCCTTGAGGAACTTCTGGACTTTTCCCTGAGGATGCGTTCAACTGCGGTCTTAGGCATGCCTTACTATGAGGGGGACCTCTACAATGCCCTTTTGGTGATAGGTAGCGGAAGGGTAAGGGCGCTATACAAAAAGACCTTCCTACCCAATTATTCGGTCTTTGACGAAAAGAGATACTTCAGGGCGGGCGAAGAGCCTTTGGTGGCGGAGTTGTGCGGCGTAAAGTTTGGCTTCTCCCTTTGCGAGGATATATGGCATCCCGATGGCTGGGAAAGAAACTACGCCCTTGGGGGCTGTGAGGTGCTCATAAACATAAACGCCTCACCTTACCATAGAGACAAATACGAGTTCAAAGAAAACTTCCTTAAGGCTCGTGCGGAGGACAACATAGTCTATCTTGTCTATGTGAACCTGGTGGGTGGACAGGACGAGCTGGTCTTTGACGGTCGCAGTTTGGTTATAAGTCCGGAGGGCAAGGTTTTGGCAAGGGCGAAGGCTTTTGAAGAGGACATACTCAGCGTCAGTCTGGATGTGGAGGCTATAAGGAGGAGGAGGCTTCTTGACCTCAGGCTCAGAGAAAGAAGGGCTCAGGAGGTAAAAAGGGTCTACTTGCCCTGCCTTCAGAAATGTTCTCCTACAGAAGCGAGACTGGAAAGGGTTTTGGAGGGGGAAGAGGAATTACACAGGGCTATAACTCTTTCCTTAGAGGATTATGCGAGAAAGAACGGTTTTGAGAAGGTGGTGCTTGGTCTCTCGGGCGGCGTAGATTCCTCTCTGGTTGCCTGCCTTGCAGTGGACGCTCTGGGTAATGAAAGGGTGGTAGGCGTCTTTATGCCCTCCGAGTTTACCTCAGAAGAGAGCAGAGAAGATGTTTACCTACTTGTGAAAAACTTGCGGATAGAACTGCTTGAGTATCCCATAATTGGGGTCTACAGGACTTTTCTTGAGACCCTTTCCTCCGATGGGCTTGGTGTGGCAGAGGAAAACCTGCAGGCGCGCATAAGGGCAAACATACTTTTTTACCTTTCCAATAGGTATGGCTGGCTGGTGCTTTCCACTTCTAACAAAAGCGAGTCTGCAGTAGGCTACACCACCATCTACGGAGACATGGCTGGTGGCTTTGCACCCATAAAAGACCTTTACAAAACGCAGGTCTACAGGCTTGCCAAATACAGGAACGACCTTAAAAGAGACATACCTGAAAGAGTTCTCCTTAGACCACCCAGTGCGGAGCTAAGACCCGGGCAGAAAGACCAGGATACCCTACCGCCCTACGATATACTTGACCTGCTTCTTGAGCTCTATTTGGAGGAGGGGTTAGGTTTTGAGGGGCTTGTGGAAAAAGGCTTCGAGGAAGAAGTGGTGAAAAAAGTGATAGAGATGGTCAAAAGGGCGGAGTACAAGAGAAAACAAGCACCACCCGGTCCAAAACTTACGAAGAGAGCCTTCGGCAAAGACTGGAGAATGCCAATAAGCAACGGATTTCTGGAGGTTACATAGGCATGCACCTAATGGAGACCTACAGAAGGCTTCCTGTTTCCTTTGTTAGAGGTGAAGGGGTCTACCTCTACGACGAAAAGGGGAACAGATATCTGGACTTGGTGGCTGGTGTGGCAGTGAACGCTCTTGGTTACGCCCACCAGGAGCTCACGAGGAGCCTATGCGAGCAGGCGGGGAAACTCCTGCACCTTTCCAACCTCTTTGAAAACCCTTGGCAGGAGGAGTTGGCAAGGGAATTGGTAAATCTTTTCTGGACCAGGGGGCGGGTCTTCTTTTGCAATAGCGGTGCGGAGGCAAACGAGGGTGCAATAAAACTGGCAAGGAAGTATTTCCGGGAAAGGGGAGAAGAAAGATACAGGATTATAACCCTCCGTAACTCCTTCCACGGCAGGACCTTCGGTGCCATGTCCGCCACCGCTCAGGAAAAGGTTCAGAGAGGCTTTGAACCACTACTGGAGGGCTTTGACTACGCAGAGCTGAACGACATCCACTCAGTCCTAAGAGCTGTAAGAAAGGACACTGCAGGCATCCTACTGGAGGTCATACAGGGTGAGGGTGGCATAAGAGAAGCTCGAGAGGACTTTCTTAGAGAAATCCAGGAACTTTGCAGGGCGGAGGGTTTACTGCTACTGGTGGATGAGGTGCAGACGGGCGTAGGGAGGACGGGAAGGTTTTACGCCTACGAACACTACGGGCTTGAGCCTGACATCCTAACCCTTGCCAAGGGTTTGGGTGGTGGTGTGCCCATAGGTGCCCTTCTGGCAAGAGAAGAGGTAGCGAAGGCGTTCGGACCAGGCTCTCACGGTTCTACCTTTGGGGGCAATCCCCTCGCCTGTGCAGGAGCTCGTGTGGTGGTTGAAGAGGTGAAAAAGCTCCTTCCCCAGATAGAAAGGGTAGGTAAGTATTTCAAGGAGGGTTTGAAAAAACTTGAAGTAGGAGAAGTAAGGGGAAGGGGTCTCATGCTGGGGCTTGAGTTGGAAAAGGACTGCACCGAACTCCCTTTGAGAGCTCTTGAGAAGGGTATAGTGATAAACTGCACAGCCCAGAAGGTTCTAAGGTTCCTCCCACCCCTCATACTGGAGGAGGTCCACGTAGAAGAAGCCCTAAGTAAGCTCAGAGAAACCCTTCTGGGTGTGGTGTGATATATTTATACATGATGTATCGCATATTTGTATGGGGCGTTAACTTCAAAACCGCCCCAGTGGAGCAGAGGGAGCTTCTCGCCTGTAGTAGAGAGGATGCCTATTACCTGCTACCACCCTTAAAAACCATAAGTGGCTTAAGAGAGCTCATGCTTCTATCAACCTGTAACAGGGTGGAGGTATACGGCGTGGCGGAGGACTACGAAGCTATCAACAGGCTGGTGCTCGAGCTTTTAGGGTTGAAGGGTGCGGATGCGCGCTTGAGGAAAAGCTCCTTCTTTCTGGAGGGGGAGAGGGCGGTTGCCCATGTGTTCAGGGTGGCGAGCGGGCTGGAGTCCATGGTGATAGGGGAGACCCAAATAGTAAACCAGCTGAAAGAAGCCTACAGAATAGCAAGAGAGCTGGGCTGTGCGGGGAAAGTCTTAAACAGGCTCTACGAAAAAGCTCTAAGAACCGCAAAGAGGGTAAGGACGGAGACGGGTATAAGCAAGAACGCAGTCTCCGTCAGCTATGTGGCGGTGGAGCTTGCCAAGAGGATATTCGGAAACTTGGCACGAGTAAGGGTGCTTCTTGTGGGTGCGGGCGAGATGGCGGAGTTATCCGCCAAGTATCTGAAGAAACTTCAAGCACATCTTTTTATAACCAATAGAACCTACGAGAGAGCTGTGGAGCTCTCCAAAGAGCTGGGTGGGCACGTGCTAAGGTTTGAGGAGCTTTCGGAGCACCTTCAGGACTTTGACATAGTCATAGTATCCACGGGCAGTAAAAGATACCTCGTAGACCGTCCGATGGTAAGCAAAGCCATAAGAAAGAGGGGCTACAAACCTATGTTCTTCATAGACATATCCGTTCCGAGGAATGTAGAGCCCTCTGTGGGTGAGCTGGACCAGGTCTTCCTTTACGACATCGACGACCTTCAGGAGGTGGCGGACAAGAACCTCAAGGAAAGGCTCAGAGAAAAGGAAAGAGGTGAGATAATAGTATGGGATGAGGTAGGTAAGTTTATGAAGTGGGTGGCACTGCTGAGGGTGGAGGACCTTATAGTGAAGGTTAAGAGGGATTGGAAGGAGGTAGAAGAGAGAGAGCCAAGGGTAAGGAGGCTTATACACGTTCTGGCGGAGGAGATAAGGAAAGAGCCAAACCTTGCGGATAAGTTGATTAAAATATTCCTGCAGGAGGTGGATGATGCAGACACAAGGAGAAGGCTATCCTATGTCTATCACAGAGCTGATGGAACTTGAGAGCGAATACTCCATAAAAGCCTATGTGCTGATAAAGGCAGACCCCCGCGAGATTCCTTCCATAATGCTTGCCCTGTCAACCTTTGAGGGTATAAAAACTGCGGATGTGGTAACCGGTCCCTACGACATCATAGTGTTTGCGGAGCTAAAGAACCAGGATGAGTTAGGAAGGCTGGTAATAAACAAGATACATTCTTTGGAGGGCGTAAGGGAAGCCCTTACCTGCGTGGTAGTGAGAATATGACAGAGTTCCCCCTTGTGCT
This sequence comes from Aquificaceae bacterium, assembly GCA_025056375.1. GTDB lineage: Bacteria > Aquificota > Aquificia > Aquificales > Aquificaceae > Pampinifervens. Next base: position 24,837 of record JANWWH010000005.1, on the reverse strand, counting down.
GGAGGAGGAGGAGAGGATAGTGGTTATATACTCCAATGAACCTTCAACCCATAGAGAAGAAGACGACGGAGTGGAGATATTCTACTCCCGAAAGGGTGAGGTGGTTAAGATAATCATAAAAAAGGATGAGAAATACCACATCATATACTTCTGAAGCCTTTATTATTGAGGGTGGTAGAACCCTAAGGGGTGCGATAAGGGTTTCGGGTTCAAAGAACGCCTCTCTGCCCATACTCATGGCGAGCTTACTAACCAGAGAGGTTTGCTCCGTGGAGGGAGTGCCACACCTCCTCGACACCCAAACCGCCTTTGAACTCCTTGAGAGCCTGGGAGCGCGTGTAGAGCCTGATGGAGAAAGAGTGCTTATAAACCCAGCTTCTGTAAACAACCAGAAAGCTCCTAAGGAAGTAGTAAGACGCATGAGAGCCTCCGTGCTTGTTATGGGTCCACTGCTTGCAAGGTTTGGAAGGGCAGTGGTTTCCATGCCCGGTGGCTGTTCAATAGGTGTGCGGTCCATAGACCAGCACCTTAAGGTTTTTGAGAAGGCGGGTGCTCGCATAAAGATAAAGCACGGCTACATAAACCTTGAAGTGGAAAGGATAAGACCTGTAGAGCACACCTTTGAGGTCATAACCGTCACTGGCACCGAGAACGCCCTGATGTTTTTAAGCGGGTGCGAAAGGCGGAGCATCCTTAGAAACATAGCCCTTGAGCCTGAGGTCATTGACCTGGTTGATGTTCTTAGAAAAATGGGTGTGGAGATAGAAATAGAGGACAGGACCGCTATTATAAAGGGGAGTGGAGAACTCAGGGGATTTAGCCATAGGGTTATACCAGACAGGATAGAGGCGGGGACCCTTATGGTGGCAGGCTTTTTGACGGGAGGTGAGGTGGTGCTTGAGGACGTGAGGGTAGAACATCTGGGAAACATCATAGAAAAGCTCAGAGAGGCGGGTGCTCTGGTGGACATCTTGAGCCTGAACAGCCTTAGGGTAAAGGGTGGTGGAAACATAGAGCCCCTTAGCATATCTACCGCAGAGTATCCCGGCTTTCCCACAGACATGCAAGCACAGTTTATGGTTCTTTGTTCCATTGCCAAGGGTGTGTCTGAAATAAGAGAAAATATCTTTGAAAACCGCTTCCAGCACGCGGCAGAGCTACAGCGGATGGGTGCGGACATCCATGTAAGAGATAGGTTGGCTATCGTGAGAGGTGTGGAAAAACTCTCCGGTGCTGAAGTTTACTCTACAGACCTACGAGCCTCTGCCAGCCTTGTCCTCGCAGGACTTGTGGCGGAGGGCATAACTTTGGTTAAGGACATATACCATCTGGACAGGGGATACGAGAGGTTGGAGGAAAAGTTAAGAGAGCTTGGGGCAACCATAGAGAGGTTGCCCCAAAAGGATGTTTAAGTTATTTCTATCTTCCTTTCCTTTGCTCCTTCCGCTTTGGGTATCCTTATCTCCAGAACACCATCCTTAAACTCCGCCCTTGCGGACTCCACTTTTGCCTCCACAGGTAGAGGTATCACTCTCTCAAACTTCCCATAGACCCTTTCCACCCTATGGTAAGTATCCCTTTTCTCTTCCTTCTCCTCCTTTTTCTCACCCTTTATGCAGAGAGCGTTATCCCTTATAGAGACCTCCACGTTTTCCTTCTTGACGCCCGGTAACTCTGCCTTCACCACGAGCTCCTGGTCTGTCTCGTATACATCCACTGCAGGGGCAAAGAACTTCTCTCCTTCTTCTCTGGGCACAAGCTCCTCAAGGAGCTTGTCAAACTCTCTTCTGATGCGCTCAATCTCCCCAAAGGGGCTCCAAAGAGTAAGTCCTCTTCTCATGGCACCTACCTCCTTGATAGTTTTCATGTCATATAATTTAAGTCAGATACTGTAGATTGTCAACCTTTCTGGAGAGAGTGTTTGAAAAATCTCCAAAGCAAGAAAAACAAGGTTTATAATATGCACCTTAGAAAAAGCCATGTCTCAAGGAGTGGTAAACATGAAATATATCAGCAACAAAGATGTATCCTTCCTCTTAGAGCTAATCAGAAAGTTAGCCACACAGTTCTACAACCAAAACCCATCAGCAAAAAGACCAGGCAGACCCCCAGCTTACCCCATAGAAATCATCTTGCTAGCCGCTGTTCTTAAACTTCACTTCAATGTATCTTACAGAACCCTTGAACTCATGCTCAAAGACAAACTCGGACACTCACCCAACTTCTCTACCATCTTCTATAGGTTCAAAAAGATAGACCCTGAGCTCCTCTCCTTTGTCATCTCAAAAACCGCAGAGATTTGTGAGAAGGTTTTCAACATAAAGAAATACCAATTGTGATGGTGAGGTTTATTCTGTGGAACTTGATGGTGCTCCTGAAGCTGAGTTTTTCTGTGTTTTCCTATGTTTACTATAGAATTGTTGTCATATGCTTATCGGATGATTTTCAAACACTCTCTCCTAAAAAGCTTGTAAAGAGCATAAGCCGGATTATATTTTGAAGCCATGGCTATTGACCTAATAAAGCTTCACCCTCCATTGGTTCACTTCGGATTGGCTTTACCCTTTGGACTTCTGGTGCTTGAGCTTTACTACAGGTTAAAGAGAAAAGAGCCAGACGGTTTACACCTCATTTTTAGCCTGCTTGCGAGCCTTTCTGTAATAGGTGCAACTTTGAGCGGTATGATAGCTTACGAACCTATAGAAGAAAAACTTTATAGGATTGAAGCTTTTAAGACACACAAATATATGGGGCTCTTCATGGGTTTATACTTTGCCCTTCTTCTTAGTGTCAGGCTGGGGATGTCCAGATACAGGCTTTTGAGAAACTTATTCTCTTTCCTGCTGTTTGTTGGCGTGCTCTTACTCCTTATTCAGGGAAGCCTTGGAGGTTCGGTGGTTTACGACCACATGGTAAGACCCTGGATTGAGCAACCTTTTTGAAGGCTACTAAATCCTAAGGCGCGACCTTAAGCTCCTTACCAACTCCTCTATTATTGAGTTTGCGGACTCACCTTCTCTTACAATAATCCTGTGGGGTAGGCAGAGGGGTGCAAGTTCTAAAAGGTCCTCAGGCACTACAAAGTCTCTCTCCTTTGTGTAGGCCATGGCTCTGGCACAGCTAACCAGATGCATGAGACCCCTCGTAGAAACCCCAAGAATAACCCTAGGGTGCTGCCTTGTAGCCTGAGCTATGCTTACCGCCAGATGGGCAACTTCAGGAGAGACATAAAACCTCTTTATGCTGTCCATGGCGGAGAGGAGTTCCTGAGGCTTAAGCAAAGGCTTTAGCTTTTCTACCTTTTCCAAAGGGTTTTCTCCTCTTAGTATCTGGGCTTCCGTCTCCATATCAGGATAGCCAAGACTTAGCCTCATGCTAAAACGGTCAAGCTGTGACTCGGGTAGGGGGTAGGTTCCCTGTTGTTCTACTGGGTTCTGTGTGGCTATAACAAAAAAGGGTTGTGGTAGCTCGTAGGTCACGCCATCCATAGAAACTTTGCCTTCCGCCATAGCTTCCAGTAAGGCACTTTGGGTCTTTGGGGTTGTCCTGTTTATTTCGTCCGCCAGCACCAGATTGTTGAATACGGGACCCTTTTTAAAAACAAAGGCTTTTTTTGACTGGTCGTAGACGCTAACACCCAGTATGTCCGAAGGCAGAAGGTCGCTTGTAAACTGAACCCTCGCAAAGGAAAGACCGAGGACCCTTGCAGTTGCAAGGGCTAAGGTGGTCTTCCCCACGCCGGGCACATCCTCAAGAAGAAGGTGACCCCCAGAAAGAAGACATACAAGAGAATAATTAACAACTTCCTCCTTCCCTCTTAACACCCTTCCTATCTCTGATTTCACAGCTTCCAAATCCATGACGAAAGATTATACCAGTGCTATAATTGTAAGACCATGCACTTACAGGAAAAACTAATTGCGGAGAAGGTAAAGGAGCTTGTGGAACCTGTTATAAAAAGTATGGGATACAGGCTATTTGATGTGGAGTTCAGACCAGAAAGGGGATGGGTTTTGAGGGTGATATTAGACAAGGAAGGTGGCATAACCATAGGCGACTGCGAAGAGGTTAGCAAAAGGATAAGCGCCCTGTTAGATGTAGAGGACATCATACCCGTATCTTACATGCTGGAAGTCTCTTCCCCCGGACTTACCAGAGAACTTACCAAAGCCTCTCACTTTGAATTTTTTCAAGGAAGGCTCGTAAGGCTCGTGCTGAAGCAAGCTCTGGAGGGTAAAAGAGAGCTAAAGGGTTTCATAGAAGGGTTTAGAGAAAACATCCTGCATCTAAAAGAGAAGGATACGGGGAAGGAATACCACATACCCTTTTCCTTTATAGCCAGGGCTAATTTGGAGCCGGAGAAATGGTAAAAAACCTAAAAAAGCTAATAGAGCAGGTGGCAAAGGACAAAAACCTCCCCGAGTGGATAGTTGAAAGGTCTCTAAAAAACGCCATAGCCATAGCCATAAAGAGGGACAGGAGGATAAGGGAAGAGCTGGAGGTGCACCTTGAGGAAGACCGGATAAAGGTTTGCATAGTAAGGAGAAAAAACGGCGAGGTGGCAAAGTTTCCTCTGGACATATCCACCGAGGATGTAAACAGGATAGCGGCCCACGCAGCAAAAGAGGAGTTTTTGAAGGAGTTGGAAAGGGCGGAGGAGGAAAGGGGCTATCTTGAGTATCTTGAGCGGGAAGGGGACGTAGTCTTTGGTATAGTAAGAAGGTTAACAGAGGAAGGCGACCTGCTGGTAGACTTAGGAAAGGTCATGGGCGTTCTTCCAAAAAGGGAGCAGATAAGGAGAGAGGAATATAAGGTTGGCACGAGGTTAAAGGCTCTAATACTGAGCGTAAAGAGGAAAAGGGGCAAATACGAGATAGTCCTTTCCAGGACCCACCCCAAGTTTCTCAAAAAGCTAATAGAACACGAAGTGCCCGAGGTTAGCAGGGGTGAGGTGGTTTTAAAAGCAATAGTCCGTGAGCCCGGGGAAAGGGCGAAGGTTCTCGTGGATACGGAAGACCCAAAGATAGACCCAGTTGGTGTGGTGGTAGGCGTTAAGGGCTCAAGGATAAATCCCGTCTCGGAGGAGCTGGCTGGAGAGAGGATAGATGTGATAAGATGGTCTACGGACGAAGAGGAGCTCATAAGGAGAAGCCTTTCGCCAGCGCCCGTCTCAAGGATAAGGGTGGATAGGAAAAACAAGAGGGCAGAGGTAGCAGTCCCCAGAGAAAAACTGTCTCTGGCAATAGGGAAACACGGAGTAAATGTAAAGCTTGCCAACAAGCTTACAGGCTGGCAGATAGACGTTATGTCTGAAGAAGACTTTGATACCCTTCTCAAACTAAAATGACATCGCTCAAAAACCTCTACATAAAGAAGCTCCTTTACGGTGGCTACGGCTTTGCTCAGCTGGAAGGTAAGAGTCTCATGGTGGACTACGCTTTACCCGGAGAGCTGGTTGAGGCGGAAGTCTACAGGGAAAAGAAAGATTACTCCCTTGCAAAAGCCACAAACATCCTCCTGCCCTCATCCTCCAGAAGAGAAGCCCCTTGCCCCTACTACGGTGCCTGTGGTGGTTGCCAATTACAGCACATGGAATACGGAGCTCAACTCAAGGCTAAGGAAGAGATGCTTCTTGAAACTCTGGAAAGAATAGGCAAATTGGAGGTTAGAAACCTTGAGAGCCCCCTTCAGGGAAATGAGTTTGGCTACAGGATAAAGGCTCAGTTTAAGGTCTTTGGAGGAAGGCTTGGCTTCTTTGAAAGAAGAAGCCATAAACTTGTGGATGTGGAGGAGTGCCTGCTCCTTCATCCCTCTCTTAACCGTCTCATACCCTCTCTCAGAGAACTTGCAAAGGGGATAAAAAACCTTAGAGAGGTGCACGTGCTCTACTCTCCACATGAAGGAGAGTTTCTTCTGAAGCTCTTTTGCGACGAAGACATAAGGAAGGAAAAGTTGAGGAAGCTCATAGAGAGGCTTCTGCCGGAGAAGGTTGTGGGCGTCGGCTTTTATAGAGAGGGTAAGGTCTACAGTCTTGGCAGAAACTTTACCTTCTTGAGTATATCTCCTTACAAATACAGGGTAAGCATGGATTCCTTTTTGCAGGTAAACTATCTGCTCTGGGAGAGGTTTATAGAGTGCGCAGTGCCCGAAGGAAAGTATGAAAGGACGCTGGAGCTCCATTGTGGTATAGGCTTTTTTAGCCTGTTCCTTGCCAGAACCTCTGGCTTTCTTACCGCATACGACAACAACCGACCCGCACTCAGGGATGCGGAGTACAACGCAAGGATAAACGCTGTGGGTAACGTTAGCTTTGAGTGCAGGATTAGCTCAGAAGCTCTGAAAAAACATGCGGGGGAGGTCATAGACCTCCTTTTCCTTGATCCTCCAAGGTCAGGTCTCTCGGGGGGTGAAGCCAGCCTCATACTCAAGAACAAGCCAAAGGTTGTCGTTTATGTGTCTTGCGAGCCCACCACCCTCGCCAGAGACCTTAAGGTGCTCGTAAAAGGCGGATACAAGTTGGTAAGCCTTCGCCTCGTGGATAACTTCCCTAACACCTATCACATAGAGACAATAGCCCAGCTGAGACTGGAATAAAAAGTCTGGAAAAGCTCACACTTGAGTTATGGACGGGAACTCTTCCTTCCACCAAAGCTTTGGAGGTTTGACGGAGGTTATCTTAGTTATTAAACTTAACTACTTGCCCACACATCACAGATAAGGAGGAAAAGAGATGCATGTCCTCAAAAGGAGCGGAAAGAAGGAGTCTCTTGACATATCCAAGATAAGGATAGTTATAGATTTTGCCTGCAAGGACATTGATGTAGACCCCATGGAGCTGGAGTTAGACGCTCAGATACAGTTCCGGGACTGTATAAGCACAAAGGAGATTCAACAACTTCTCATAAGGACCGCAGCTGAGAAGGTTTCGCCTCAAACACCCCAGTGGCAGTATGTTGCTGCAAGGCTTCTGCTTTATGACCTTTATAAGGATGTGGGGCATCTCAGGGGTTATAAGGTAAAAGACAAGATAAATGGTAAATACAAGCCTTACAACCCCGAGAGCTTCTACCGACTGGTAAAGACTTATGCGGAGAGGGGCATATACGGAGACTATCTCCTCAAAGAATACAGAGAAGAAGACTTTAACCTGCTCTCCAAAGCTATAGACCCGGACAGAGACCTGCTTTTTAATTACACGGGCATAAAGGTGTTGGCGGACAGGTATTTGGTCAGAGACGAAGAAGGAAACATCATAGAACTTCCTCAGGAAATGTATATGCTCATAGCCATGACCCTTGCCCTGCCAGAGAAGAGAGAAGAAAGGGTGCACTACGCAAGGCTCTTCTACGACCTTATTAGCAAACAGGAGGTGTCTGTGGCAACTCCTACGCTTATGAACGCTAGAAGGACCCACACCCAGCTCAGCTCCTGCTTCGTGCTGACGGTAGACGACGACCTTTACGACATCTTTGACAACGTGCAAAAGGCTGGACAGATTTCCAAGTTTGCGGGCGGTCTGGGTATATACCTTGGAAAGATAAGGGCAACGGGCGCACCCATAAGGAAGTTCAAGGGTGCAAGCTCGGGCGTCCTGCCAGTAGTTAAGATACTCAACGATGTGATGGTCTATGTGGACCAGCTTGGTATGAGGAAGGGCTCCGCGAGCATCACCCTTGACATATGGCACAAGGACGTGGTGGACTTTTTAGAAGTAAAGACCAATGTGGGAGACGAGCGTAAAAAAGCTCACGACATACACCCCGCCATAGCCATACCGGACCTCTTTATGAAGAGGCTCAAGGAGAGGGGCAAGTGGACCCTCCTTGACCCCTACTACTGCAAAAACTTAAAAGATGGCAAGAACCTTGAGGACTTTTACGGAGAGGACTTTGAAAAGCTATACCAAAAGCTTGAGAGAGAACTTCCAGCCTACGCCAAGAAGGAGGTGGACGCCTTTGAGCTGTGGAAGAGGCTCCTTACGGTGGTTTTCGAAACTGGGGAGCCTTACATCTTCTTTAGAGACACCGCCAACAGGCTCAACCCTAACAAGCACTGTGGTATAGTATACAGCTCCAACCTATGCCACGAGATAGTGCAAAACATGTCCCCCAGCTACCACTTAGAGGATGTCCTTTTAGAAGACGGAAGCATAGTCCACAGAAAGAAGGCTGGGGATGTGGTGGTATGCAACCTGGGCTCCATAAACTTAGGAAGGGTCTACACCAAGGAAGAGATGGAAAGAGTGGTGCCCCTTCTTGTGAGGATGCTGGACAATGTCATAAGCATAAACTTCTACGCCATAAAAGAAGCCCAATGGACAAACGCCAGATACCGCTCCATAGGTATAGGGGTAAGCAACTACCACTACCGTCTGGTAAAAGAAGGTATAAACTGGGAGTCGCAGGAACACCTTGAGTTTGCAGAAGCTCTCTTTGAACGCATAGCTTACTATGCCATAAAGGGTTCTATGGAGCTGGCAAAGGAGCGTGGTGCATACCCCCTCTTTGAGGGCTCTGACTGGAGCAAGGGTGTGTTCTTTGGCAGAAGCCCAGAGGAAAACCAGGAGCTCTCAAGGAACAGTTTTGACTGGAGAGCTCTGGCGGAGGAGGTTAAAAAGTTTGGCATGAGAAACGCCTACCTGCTGGCGGTTATGCCCACAGGTTCTACCTCTCTCATAGTGGGTGCCACGCCCTCCGTGGACCCTATCTTTGCCAAGTTCTATAAGGAGGAGAACATGTCGGGCATCCTTCCGCAGGTGCCCCCAGAAATAGACAGATACTTCTGGCACTACAAAAGTGCCTATCACATAGACCAGGAGTGGGTCATCCGCTCCGCCGCCGCAAGACAGCTCTGGATAGACCAGGCTCAGTCTTTGAACCTCTTTATAGACCCTGAGAAGATAGACGGTCCAAAGCTCTCAAGGCTCTACGAGCTCGCCTGGGAGCTGGGTCTCAAGACGGTGTACTATACCAGGAGCAAGTCCATAACGGATATAGAAGAGTGTGAGAGCTGTTCCACATAGGAGGTAAGAGATGGAAAGAACTATCATTTTCAACCCAGAGGGTTACAGAGAACCCTCTAAGAGAAAGTTAGTGTTTGGTAATCCTACAAACATCATGGAACTTAACAATGTCAAATACCAGTGGGCTTTTGACCTTTACAAGACCATGGGCTTTACCAACTTTTGGATTCCTGAAGAAATACCCATGCAGGAAGACAAAAAGCAGTATGAGAAAGAGCTCTCCGAATACGAGAGAAGGGCTTACGAGATGGTGCTCTCTTTTCTGATAGCTTTAGACTCCTATCAGGTGAACATGCTCAAGGAATTTGCACGCTACATCACTGCCCCCGAGCTGGTGATGGCATTGACTTCTCAGGAGTTTCAGGAAGCCCTGCACAGCTACTCTTACCAATTTGTCCTTGAGAGCGTGGTAGACCCTCGCGTGGCGGACGAGATATACAACTACTGGCGTCAGGACCCTGTGCTCATGGAAAGGAACAAGGTCATAGCGGAGCTCTACAACGAGTTTATAAGAAACCCTACAGAAGAAAACTTCATAAAGGCAGTTTTTGGCAACTATGTGCTCGAGAGCCTCTACTTTTACTCGGGTTTTGCCTTTTTCTACACCCTGGGTAGGCAGGGCAAGATGAGGAACACGGTCCAGCAGATAAAATACATAAACAGGGACGAGCTCACCCACGTGACCCTTTTCAGGAACATAATCCTTACCCTCAAGGAAGAACAGCCCCATCTCTTCACTCCACAGATAGAACACTGGGTTTACGAATTTTTTAAGTTTGCTACGGAGAAGGAGATAGAGTGGGGTAAGTATGTGACCAAAAACCAGATACTTGGGCTTAACGACTACCTCATAGACCGATACATAAAGTATCTTTCCAACCTTAGGCTCACCCAGCTGGGCTATAAACCCCTCTATCCGGAGGTAACAGACAACCCCATGAAGTGGATAGACCAGTTCAGAACTATAAACGACACGAAAACGGACTTCTTCCAGGCAAAGCCCCAAACCTACGCCAAGAGAAGCGAGCTAAAGTGGTAAAAGGCAGGCAAAGGGTTTAAGGCGGTTTTCGAGCCTATGGGCAAACTCGGTCAGGGGGGTATGGTGGATGGGATGCCTCAGGCTTGGGTTTATCTCTAACAGGGGAAAGAGAAAGAAGTCTCTCTCCAAAAGGTGCAGGTGGGGTATATGCAGGAAGCTAAGCATCACAACATGGTTCTCATAAAGGAGTATGTCCAAGTCTATCTCACGTGGTCCCCACCGCTCTCTTGGCTTTCTGCCACAACTCTTTTCTGTTCTTTTGAGCATCTCCAAAAGCCTTATTGGGTCCAGCCCCGTCTCATACTCAAGGACTCCGTTTAAAAACTCTGGCTGGTCGCCCTTGCCCCAGGGCTGGCTCAGGTATATTTGAGAGACCCTCTTTATGATGCCATGCTCTTTCATCAGCTCAAGAGCTCTCGCTATACTGCCAATCTTGTCTCCTAAATTACTGCCGAAAGCTATGTAGCACAGGGGCATAAGAAAAAGTTAATACATACCCCCGTTTACATGCAAAACCTCACCGGTTATATAGCTTGCAAGGTCCGAACACAGAAAGAGCACCGCACCTGCCACATCCTCAGGCTTTCCAAACCTACCCAGTGGAATGTTCTTGAGATATTCCTGCTTGAGCTCTTCTTTTAACCCTGCGGTCATGTCCGTTTCTATAAAGCCCGGTGCCACTGCGTTGACAGTTATGTTCCTACCCGCAAGCTCCTTGGCAAGACTTTTGGTAAAGCCTATAAGTGCGGACTTGGTTGAAGCGTAGTTTACTTGCCCCACATTACCCGTAAAACCCACCACGGAGGACAGGTTTACCACCCTGCCCCAGCGGTTCTTTAACATACCCTTTATAGCAAGGGAGGTTAAAAGGAAGGTGCCCGTAAGATTTATCCTTATAACCTCCTCCCAGTCCTCCGGAGACATCCTTAAAAAGAGTTTATCTCTGGTGATGCCTGCGTTGTTTACCAACACATCCACGCCCCCCCACTTCTCTTCTACTTTTGAGTAAGCTTCTCTTATAGAGCCCTCTTCTCCTAAGTTCATAGCAAGACCCAAGGTCTCCACGCGGTAGTTACGAGCTATCTCCTCCGCCACCTCCTCCGCCCTTGAGGCGTCCCTTCCCGTTATAACCACCTTTGCACCAGATTTTGCCAGAAACTCTGCCACTGCCCTACCTATGCCCCTCGTGGAACCCGTTATTAGAGCCCTTTTCTCCGATAAATCTAAGCATAGCATGTTAAAATCTTAACACAGATGAGGCTTTTCTTCGGTGGTAGTTTTGACCCCGTCCACGTGGGTCATCTTCTCGTGGCAAGGGATGTAAAAGAGGATATGGGCTTTGAAAAGGTGGTCTTTCTTCCTGCCTTTCAGGCACCCCTCAAAGAACCCCACGGGGCAACTCCAGAAGACAGACTGCAGATGCTTAGGCTTTCTCTGAGAGGGTTCGAGGATTACGAGATAAGCGAAGTAGAAATAAGAAGAGGCGGCGTGTCCTACACGGTGGACACCGCAGAGGAACTGCACCGAACCCTTGGAGAAAGACCCTTCTTTCTCCTCGGTGCGGACAGCTTCCTGAACCTCCACCTTTGGAAAGAGCCGGTGTTACTTACCAAACTTGCTCGCTTTTTGGTGGTGGACAGAGAAGGCATGTGGAAAAAACTAAAAGTCTATTTAGCGGAAAACTTCCCCCACCTGAAGGAAGGGAAGGACCTTTTTATCCTTACCGTCAGAAGGATAGACCTGTCCTCTACCGAGATAAGGGAAAGGGTGAGGAGAGGTAAAAGCATAAGGTGGATGGTGCCAGAGGGGGTGGAGGATTACATAAGAGATAGGGGTCTCTACCTTTAGGTTAACCTTTCCACGGGTTTAAAACCTTCCTCCTTTACCTTCCAGCATTCTTTGAAAACTGCGTAGGGGCACCGCTTTCTACAGTATTCCTGGTCAAGCTTCTTAAAAAGCTCCACTATAGACTGACCCTTTGAGTCAAATATGTAGTCCACTTGCATGTGACGGTCTATCTCCACCTTTTCCAGAAGGGGGTAGAGGGTGCACCCCATATTGGCTAAAGCGGGCTCCACACCCACAGCTCTGAGCCTGTCCAAAAGTCTCGCGAGCATAAGACTGCCGGAGGCATCTATGTAGTTGACCGCCTCCAGGTCAAGTAGGACGAACTTAAGATTTTTTCTGCGCTCTTCCACTTTTTGAAGCACATACTCATAGACATACTCCGCATTGCCGAAGTATATGGACATGTTCGGTCTTATGTAGAGTATTTGAGGACACTCGGGTAGGCTTTCCCTCTCTGCGTTCACGAAGGTGGAAGAGCTGGGGTTTCTGGTAAGGACCACAATGCGGGGATACATGGTCTTGTAGACAAAACTACCAAAGGCTATGAGGGTGCCGAGAGTTATGGCAACCCAAAGGTCCATGAAAAAGACGGTGGCAAAAGTCACGCCCGCCACAACTCCGTCTGTTGGGTTTATCCTGTAGAGCTTGAGTATCTCCTGAGGCTTTATGAGGTTTATGACCGCGGAGAGCACTATGGCGGACAGGGTTGCCTTAGGAAGATGGTAAAAGAGGGGTGCAAGGAAAACCAGGGTAAGACCTACCACCAGACCTGTTATGACGCTAGCCAAGGGCGTTTTTGCACCCAGCTGGAAGTTCAAGGCGGACCTTGAAAAAGACCCACCCACAGGAAAGCCCTTGAAAAGTCCTGCCACTACATTGGCAAGCCCCTGCCCTATCAGTTCCTGATTGGGGTCCCACCGGTCGCCCGTCTTTACCGCAAGCTGTTTGGCTATGGCTACCGCCTCCATGAGTCCAAAGGCGGATATGACAAGAGCACCCAACCAGAGCTGAGAAAAGGTTCTGTAATCTACCGAAGGTAGCTCAAGAGAAGGAAGACCACTCGGCACACTGCCCACAAGAGAGACGCCAAAGTTTTGAAGCCCGAGGGCATAAGAAGCTAAAGAGGTAACAACTACCGCCAGCAGAGCACCGGGCAGGAGGGGGCTTATCTTCTTTGAAACCCACAGGATGGCATAAGCCACGAGACCCACCGCAAGGGTGTAAGGGTTGGTCTGGGCTATCTTGTTGCCTATGTCCATGAGCACTTCGTATATGTGAGTGCTTTGGGTTATCTTAAAACCCAGAAGGTGACCCACCTGACTGAGGGCTATAACCAAAGCCCCCGCACTGGTAAAGCCCACTATAACGCTGGTAGATATGAGCTCCACCACAAAAGCAAGCCTCAGAAGTCCTACCATGAGCCTTATGAAGCCCACCATAAGGGCAAGCACCGCCGCCAGAGCTACCCACTTCTCAGTGCCCGGCTCCGCAAGCCCATACAAGGCGGAGCTGGTCAGCAGAGCGGTCATGGCAACGGGTCCCGTGGCAAGAAAGCGAGAGCTCCCGTAAAGTGCGGCCACCACCACGGGCAAGAAGGAGGCATAAAGACCGTATATAGGTGGCATGCCTGCAAGGAGGGCATAAGCCATAGACTGGGGCACGAGAACTGCGGAGACGGTAAGGCCAGCTACCAAGTCTCTAAGGAATTTATCTCTTTCGTAGGTCTTTAGCCAGGGAAGGTAGGGGGCGAGGTCAAAGGTCAGGTTTATCTTCATACATCCAACCTCTTAACCCCTAACCTCTCAAACTGCACCTCCTTGAGGGCGGAGAGCATGTCCATGCCCTGAGCGTAAAGGGTTAGGGCTTTTTCAAACTCCGTTTTTTCCTCAACCTTGAATAGCCTGTCTTCTAAAAGGGTTCTCAGGCTCTTTGCTACCAGCTTTCTATCTATACCAAAAGCATACTCGAGAAGGTAGGCAAGCTCCAAAAGGGTGTAGTTGGAGAGGAAGACCTTCCCCTTTTTCCTCTCCACCTCCCTGAAGTATCTTTCAAGCCTCTCCGCCTTCTCTCCTCTGGTGAGAAATTCAATGAGCTCCTGCGTATCTATGGCATCCATTGGGCTGGAACTCCTACGCCATCTCTGAGATGACCGTTACCGAAGACCACAAACTTCTGGATGGTGAGCTCCTCCAAAGCCATTGGTCCCCTTGCGTGTATTTTGTCGGTGGATATGCCCATCTCCGCACCCAGCCCGAATTCGTTACCGTCGGTAAAGCGGGTGGAGGCGTTCACGTAAACCGCAGCCGAGTCCACCTCTCTTATGAACTTCATTGCTCTTGTGTAGTTCTCCGTTATTATGGCGTCCGAGTGTCTGGAACCGTACTTCTCTATGAACTCCATGGCTTCTTCAAGACTATCCACCGTCTTTACCGCAAGGATAAGCTCCAAAAACTCCTCGTAGTAGTCCTCTTCTGTGGCAGGCACCGCCCTTACATGAGAGAGCTCAGGTCTTGACTTTATTACTTCCAGGCTGTCTGGGTCGCACCTGAGCTCCACTCCCGCCTTACCTAATATGTCCGCCATCCTTGGCCAGAAGTTTTGCAGAAGGCTTCTGTGTATTATCAGGTTTTCTACCGCGTTACAAACGGAGGGTCTCTGCACCTTTGCGTTGTATACTATGTGGTAAGCCTTTGTAAGGTCAGCCTCCTCGTCCACGTATATGTTGCACACGCCTTTGTAATGCTTTATAACTGGCACCTTTGAGTTCTCCGCCACAGCCCTTATGAGGCTCTCTCCACCCCTTGGAATTGCCACATCCACCCTTCCTTCCATCTTGAGAACTTCCCAGACTATCTCTCTCTCTGGACGGTCTATGAACTGCACCGCCTCCTCCGGAAAGCCCCTTTCTCTACAAGCCTGATGGAGGATTTCTACGAGGGCTTTGTTGGAGTTTATGGCTTCTTTACCTCCTCTAAGAAGGACTGCGTTAGAAGACTTCATGCAAAGAGAAGCGGCCTCTATCGTAACATTGGGCCTTGCCTCGTAGATGATGAATATGAGACCCAGCGGAACTCTCATCCTACCCACCTGAAGACCGTTAGGAAGGGTCCACATACGGGTAATCTCGCCCACAGGGTCTGGAAGGCTTGCCACATCTCTTAGAACCTTTGCCATACCCTCTATCCTTTTATCGTCAAGCAAAAGCCTGTCTATGAGGGCGGAGGAGAGACCTTGAGCCTTTGCGTATTCTATGTCTTTTTGGTTTTCTTCCTTTATAAAGTCTCGCCTCTCCTGAAGGAGCTCCGCCGCCCTCAAAAGGGCTCGGTTTTTTAAGCTGGTGTTCAGAGAAACCAGCCCCCTAAGGGTAGACCTGGCGAGTTCTACCTTTTTCTCTGCGTAGCTTTTTACATCTAACACCATAGGTAAATTATAGCACTCGGAGGAGAAAGCTGAGGGATAATAGTTTTTTAAAGTATGGTGGAAGGCGAAGACCGGCTGGAAAAGGCAAGGAGGTTTATACTTGAGCTTTTGGATAAGGACTGCCTTAAGCTCAAGAGGAGCATAGGTGCGGGCTTGTATCTTTTTAACCTCCTAAAGGGCTCTCTTGAGCCTTCTTATCTTGAACTTCTTAAGGAATTTGACCACCTACCCTTTGAAAAAAGAAAGGCGGTTCTTAAGGAGTTGGAAAGGAGGCTCTCAGAACCAGTTCAAAGGGTGGTGGTGGACTTCTCTAAGGTGGAGAAAAAACCTTTGAGCGCCTTCTTTAAGCCTGTGGAGGAGCTGAGGTCTCTTGGAGAAAAGGAAAAGAAAGCCCTGAAGTCTTTCGGCATAGAAGACCTTTACTCCGCCCTCTGGTTTGTTCCCCAGAGGTACGAAGACAGAAGACTGTTAGGTGCCATAAAGACCGCTAAGGGTGGGCAGAAGTTAGCCCTCAGGCTCAAGGTTCTTCAGACGGGCTTCGACCCAAAGGAAAAGTATCCTGCCTGGGTGGAGTGTGAGGACGGCACAGGCAAACTCTTCCTCAGGTTCAAGTATAAAGACCAGAGAGCTCTTTATAGGTTCAGGAAGGGTCAGGAAGTTATAGCCTACGGTAGGTTGAGGGAATACCGCGGAGAAAAGTACATGGTTCATCCCGAATTCCTGAGGAAGGAAGAGGCTGGTAAAATCCTACCCTTCTACTACATAAGAACGGAGGGCGAACTCAGGAGCGTGTCCGCCAGAAAGAGACACGAGCTCTTGAGAGAAACCCTTTCAAAGCTCTCCGAGCTTGCAAAATACATGCCAGAATACATGCCGGAGAGCCTTCTCAAAAAGAGAAACCTACCAAACATAGGGGAAAGCCTCTATCTTGTCCACAAGCCCCTTGACGTGGATGAGGATGCTCTCAACAGCTTTTCTACACCCTTTCAAAAGAGGCTCGTTTACGAAGACCTTTTCCTCTTCCAGCTTGTCCTGCAGGTCATCAGGTCACAGATAAGAAACTTACCTGCGGTGAGCCTCAAAAATCCAGAGGTTTGGGTGGAAGAGTTCAAGAAAAGCCTACCCTTCCAGCTCACGCCCGCCCAGGAGAGGGTGATAGGGGAGGTCCTTCAGGATGTGAAGGCTTCCACACCCATGAGCAGACTCTTACAAGGTGATGTAGGTAGCGGGAAGACGGTGGTGGCTATGGCTGTAGCCTTTGCCTTTGCAAAGGAAGGTTATCAAAGCGCTCTGATGGTGCCTACTGAGATATTAGCTCAACAGCATTATGAAAGCTTCAAGAGGTTTCTCGAACCCCTCGGGATAAGGGTTGGTCTCTTGACGGGCTCGGTGAAGGGTAGCCTCAGGAAGAGCCTTCTCTCTCACGCACGGCGGGGAAACCTTCAGGTTCTCCTCGGCACCCACGCCCTCATACAAGAGGGTGTGGAGTTCAACAGGCTTGCCTTCGTAGTCATCGACGAACAGCATCGCTTTGGCGTCCTGCAGAGAAAGCTCCTTCTGGAAAAGGGTGGTGGTTTCTACCCTCACTGTCTTGTTATGAGCGCCACACCCATACCCAGAACCCTCGCCCTCTCCCTTTACGGCGACCTTGACCTTTCGGTTATAGACCAGATGCCAAAGGGTAGGAAGCCGGTGATAACCAGGCTGGTTTTTGAGCCCGAGTTTGAGAAAGTTATGAAGGCGGTTAAAGAGGAGCTGTCTAAAGGTAACAAGGTCTATGTGATATACCCCCTTATAGAGGAATCTGAGAAGCTTCAGCTCAAGTCCGCAGTGCAGGAACACGCTCGCTGGACGAAGCTCCTACCAGAAAGAAAGGTGCTCCTGCTCCACGGCAAGCTAAGGGAGGAAGAAAAGAGGGAGGTAATGGAAAAATTTAAAAGGGAGGGGGACGTGCTGGTCTCCACCACGGTGGTGGAAGTGGGCGTGGATGTGCCCGATGCTACCCTCATGGTGGTGGAGTCCGCCCACCGCTTTGGTCTCTCTCAGCTTCATCAGCTCAGGGGAAGGGTAGGAAGGTCAGACCTGCAGAGCTACTGCTACCTTGTGGTTCCTGAGGAGTTAAAGAATGATAGGGAGGCTCTCAAAAGGCTCAAGGTGCTGGTGAGGTCCAACGACGGCTTTGAGATAGCGGAGGAGGACATGAGGTTGAGAGGTCCTGGGGAGCTGTTGGGTGAGTCCCAGTCAGGCTACTTTGGTTTTTGGGTGGCAAACCTGGCAAGGGCGCAGGACAGGGCTTTTCTACAGATGGCGAGAGAAGACGCAGTAGAGCTCCTGAAAGAGGACCCCCACCTTGAAAGGTATACGGACCTAAAAAGTCTTCTTCTCCGCCGTTACCAAAAGAGGATGGACCTCTCTTACATGGCTTGAAGAGGGGGCGAGCAGAAAAGAGAGCGAAGACCGAAATAAAACTTCCAAAGCTTGTATCTGTAAGTGTAAGCCTGAAGGCGATAGCTTCCGGCTTCTGTAAGTCTCTCTCTTATGGTTCTCCTGTCAAAGACCTTGTAGGGTCTGTCCTCCTTCCAGAGGAACACCAAAACCCTTTTTTCAAAGAGGTCCACCGATAACACCGCAGGAACTCTAAGGCTATTACCAGGGAAGTGAAAACCTCTGTTCGAGTATGCGTAGACCTGAAGCCTCCCAGAGCCAAGAAAGGGAAGGAACTGGGAAGCCTCTGGAGTTTCACAACTCTCACCGTAGAAAAGGTTTTTCCTCTTGCCCAGTATAAAGCGGTAGCTTGGAAAGTCAAAGTTCCAGAGAGAAAGGACTATGGGCATGTCCGAAGCAAGGGGCAGACAGCGGTGGTTGTGCAAGAGGCTGTAGGGGTCCTCCGGCTCTTTCAGAAGGAAGCTCTTGGGCACAAACTCAAAAAGGAAGTAGGCGAGCCAAAGGCTCAGGCTTATGTCTCTGTAACCAAGAGACTCCTCCGAACCCTCATAAAGTAGAAGACCTCTGCTATCCAGCTCCTTTTTTAGTTTTTTGGGGTTTCCCAGAGGGCTGTTGTAAACCGTTTTGGGGTTAATGACGTAAGCACACTGTTTCTGAAAGGGTAGTGGGGCTGGGGTAGGTATAGAGTAGTGGATGTGTTCAAGAAATACAAAAGGCAGAGAGTGGTAAAGGAAAAAACCTGCAAGGTATAGGCTCAGGAGGGGTCTAATAACTCTCAGGCATCTTCTCCTCCACCTTTCTTAAATTTTTTAGCCTATATATGTAAAACCTCTTAACTTCCTGCCCTCTCCATATAACGGAGAATTCCCTACTTTCTATTATACCATCACTGGCAGAGAGCACCTTAGGGTCTATGGGTCTGTAGTCTACGAAGAGGGCGTCTCCCTCATAGTCTTTTTTCCAGAGGTCGTATTGGTTCATCCGCCTACCCAAGTTTATGCAGTAGGTTCTTGGGTTACCCTTCACGTAGAAGGCAAGCTCCGCGCTTATCTGGTAATGAGGTGTTATTATCTTTTCCTCACCTTTCCTCATCTGGCTTACTACAACACCGAGCTGGGACCAGCCAACGCCTACCTTTGTAGGGTCTCTCTTGGGCGGGACAAGACCACCCAAACCCAAAAGGTCGAGGAGGGGCGTAAAGTGTAGAAAGAGAAACAGGAAAAGAGCAAGAAGGTAAGTGGGGAGGAGTAGCTTGCTCTTTGAGAGTTGTAAGCTAAGGAGCAGGAAGGCGGTGAAGTAGCCAAAGCCTGGCCAGTTGGCTTCCACCCTCTTGAAAGTGGAAAGTAGGGCAAAGAAGAGAAAAACTGGAAGAGAAAAGAGCACGAAAAAGCCAGTCTTAGACGCCCCCAAACCCCTCCACCAAGCAAGGGGTAAAAGAAGGAAGGGAAGCACTGAAAGGAGAAGGAGCTGACCTCCAAGAAACTCGAGAAAGCTCTGAAGGTTTAAAACTTCTGAAGACTTGCTGGCAAGGGTGGAAACGTGCTTAAAGGAGACAAAATCCCGTTTGTAGTTCCAGTAAAGGACGGGAAGGCTCAAAAGTAGGGCGGGCAGAAGGCTGAGATAGGGTTTGTAGCTCTTCAGCAAACCCCTACGGTAGAAAAGGGCAAAGAGCAGTGCGCAGGGTAGTAAGAAAACCGCAGGATACTTGCTCAGGAAGGCAAGCCCTGCCAGAAACCCAGCGAGGAGCCATAGGTATAGAGAATTCTTTTCAAAGGCGAAGAAAAGCACCATAACTGCCAGAGACCAGAAGAACACTAAGAGGGCGTCAGTGGTCATAAGTAGGGAATTCATGCTAAAGCCTACGGTGAGCTGGGGTAGCGTGGAAGCTATCATGGCGGAGCGGTGGTCAAAGAGGTGCCTCATAAAGAGGTAGGTGAGCATCGAAAGGAGGAAAGAGAGGAGTATGGGCGTTATCCTTACCCCAATCTCGGAGACGCCGAAAAGCTTTCCGGTAAGGAAGTTTGTATAAGCGACCAGAGGCGGTTTTGAGTAATAGCTTAGGTCCAGATGTCTTGACCAGTCCCAATACTGGGCTTCCTCTGGCGTGAGGTCAAGGGGGTAAAGAAGCAAGTATAAGAGCCTGAAAAAGAGAAGTAAAAGGTTGAAAGAGAGGACGTAAATCATGCCCTAAAGGTGAGCTCTCTTCCTTCCATAAGCCTCCTTATGTTGTCCCTGTGCCTGTAGAGTATGAGGAGGAACATGAAAATACCCATAAGAAACATCCTGAAGGGATACCCAGAAAGGAGCAGGAACACTACCGCAAAGGCTGAAGCACCAAGAGAGGCGATAGACACTATACCCTTCCACCTGAAGAGGAAACCCCATAGGGTAATGGAAAGAAAGGCGGTAAGAGGGGAGAGGGCGGTGAGAGTGCCAAAGGCGGTAGCCACACCCTTACCACCCTTAAAGCCGTGAAAGAAGGGATACATGTGTCCTAAAAGGCTCGCAAGCCCCACAAAGAAGGTTGTCCAGCTATCAAGCCCGAAGTAAAGCCTCGCAAGAAGCATAGGAACAAGACCCTTTGAAAAGTCCAGAAGAAACACTACAAAGGCATACTTTTTCCCCAGCACCCTGCCTACATTTGTGGCACCCACATTTCCACTCCCTACAGACCTTATGTCCACCCCCTTCCACCTCGCCACATGCTCTCCAAAAAGCAGAGAACCGTAAAGGTATGCAAAGAGGATAAGCAGCAGGCTGTCCATGGCAATTATAATAACTCAGAAGCCATGCGTGCGGTTGGCTACATCCTCCTTCTCTTCCTGACCTTTTACTTCCTCCTACTTAAGCCCTACTTGCTTGCACGCAGGGTAGAGTGGGACCTAAAGGGTCTCAGCGTGAGCCTGAAGGAAGGTATAGGCTTTGATAGCTTTTTCCTCCATGCCCCCATAGGACACATAACCCTCCACCTTTTTCTGAAAAGGGTTTCCCTTCAACCCTGGCGCTTTCAGGTAGAGGAGTTCAACCTCATAGAGGTCTCTAAGGCACCGCCCTCTGACAAACCCTTTCACTACGACTTTACAAACCTTACAAGACTTGCAGAGAGGCTCAACCTCCGCGTGGATAAACTTTACATATCCCTAAACTACATACCTCACAGTGAAAGCCTTACCCTCTTCATACCAAAGACGGAGCTGAGGGCTGGTAGGGTCCGCTCAGAGGGTTGGACGGAGGCTTACTGGATGCGGGGACAGAACCTACACCATCTTGAGGTCCTCCCGAAGGATGTTCGTGCGGTTGGTGGTGAACTTCTCGTAAAGGGAGCGGAGGTAAAGAGCAAGCTCTACCATTTTCAGCTGAAGGCTTCTTGGAAGGGCAAGGAGGGTAGCTTTGAAGCTTGGGGAAGGGTCCTTCCTTTGGAAGGAAGACACTTTCGTCTTGGAGATATGCCCTTAAGTTTCAGGGGAAGCCTGAACTACAGAAAGCTAAGGGCTTCCTTTGAAGGGAGTGCGGACATTGAACTGAAAGAGAGAAAGAGCTACAGAGCTTTGCGGGTGGAAGGTGAATACCTCTGGGAGTGGAGGGGAAAAAATCGGATAAAAGCCAGCCTAATAGACTCCTCCGCCCTTCTGGAGCTTGACTATTCTCTCAAGGAGGGGCTTCTTAGGGGTCGTTTTTCCCGTTTTTTGGTGGATGAGAAACTCCTTTCTCTGAGGAGGAAGGTTCTTGGTATGGTAAACGGTGAACTCAGCGTTGATGTAAGGGAGGGCTTCCTCAAACTTCGGGCTCATGCACCCTTTATGGAATTTGACCAACACAGTCTCGGCGGAGTGGAGCTAAGGCTTTGGCTTCACTACAGAGACATACCAAGGGGTAGCTTTGAGTTTTCCTCCCTTCAACCCTTCCAGCTTGACTACAGAGGGAGTTTCTTAGGAAGCAACCTCGTTGGCGATGCAACCCTGCTGGGCTACAGTGTGAAGAGGGGAGATACCGCCTTCCAGCTCTATTACAAGGGGCTTCTTGCTCTTCGAGAAGGACGCCTTTACCTCAAGGGCGCAGGGAAGTTAGGTGGTATAACCTACAGAGACCTGTCCCTTGGTTCTGCGGACTACACCCTTAACCTTGAGGGCGATGTCTATGCGCTGAGGATGGTGGGTGAAGGTTTTTCTCTGGAGGGGCAAGGCTCCATAAGAGAGGAGAGCTTCTCCGGAGGGCTCAGGCTGGAGGGCATAAACTTCTCCTACAGGGGCGTGGAGGTAAACTCTCTATATGGCAGTGCGGGTCTAAGCATAAAAAAGGACAAGGTTTCTACCGCAGGAAGCCTTTACTGTTCTTTTTCAGGAAGGGGGTTTTCCTCAAGGGTAGGCGTAGGCTTCGAACTTCTGAGAGGGGAAAGGGGATGGTCAGGCTCCTTTGAGGGCAATCTTGGGGAGACGGGGTTTATGGGTTTTTCTTACAAAGAGGGTCGTTTTGAAGGTAGGCTGGACGAGGAAGCTCTGCATGCTTCCTTTAACTTCGGAGAACACCTAAAGGGAGAAGGGGGCTATAGGTTTAAAGAGGGTAGCTACCAAGTTCAGGGTTCTCTAAGGGAAAGTTTAGGGGATTTTAGCCTTACTTCCTCTTACAGCCTAAGGGGTATGGGTGAAGGCTTCAGGCTTTCGCTGGCAGGGACGGGCGGTTACAAGGGTTTTTCCTTCCCCATTAGAGCCTATCTTGAAGCAAAGGGAGACAGGATGGAGGGTGCTCTTGAGGGTTTTACCCTTAAGGATGGGCTGTGGAGCCTGAGGGTGGAGGGTGCGAGGCTCTACGGAAGTAGAGGAGAGGGGAGCATAGAGGTGAAGCCCGTGTCTCTTATGCTCGGTCAAGAGGTGCTCGGAAGGCTGGACTTTGAAAAAGGAAGTTACAAGGACGGGAGCTTGGGTCTAAAGGGTAGGCTTTCAGGCGTGGCGGAGGGTCCTGTGGTGGTGCACTATCTAAAGGGCTTGAACTTTTCCTCGGAGGGATATCTGGACCTGGGGAAGCTCTCCGCCCTCCTGAGGAGTAGGTTGTTGGCGGATGCGGAGGGTAAGGTTTCTTACCGCCTTTCTTACGGAGGTGAAGACTTTCTCCTTCTGGCAAGGTCAGAGAAGGTCATCCTAAGGTCCAGATATCTTGCTATGCCCCTTCAGGGAAACCTTGAGCTGAACCTCAAGGAAGAAGGCTTTCAGGGCCGCTTCCAGCTTCAGGGTAACCAGAGAGCTTCACTCCTTGCTCAGCTAACTGGCAAGGAAAACTCCGCCAAGATTAGCTTTGAAATGTCACAGCTTCCTGTGCTCTACAGAGGAGAGGACATAAGGACAAGCCTTTTTCTATCCGGTAAGGGGAGCGTAAGCTACAACCACGGGAGCCTGAACATAGGTGGAACTTTCTACACCTCCGGGCTTGTAAACCTTCAGAGATGGTCAAGGAAAAAGAGCCCTCCACCAGAGGAATACAAGAGGGTTAGCCTTGACCTTTCTTTTAACTCTTCAGAACCACTAAGGATAAACCTTCCTGAAGGTTTCTTGTATGCGGACCTCTCTGCGAGCATAAAGGGCACCCTCTACGAGCCAGACTATAGGGTGAATGCGTATCTCAAGGGTGGAAAACTGAGCTACTTTGAGAGAGACTTCTTCGTAAGGAAGGGTGAGGTAAACCTCACCCGAAAGGAGAGCGAACTGGAACTTAGCCTGACCACGCCAACGCCCGACTACACTATAATCCTTGACCTGAAGGGACACCCTCAGTATCCAAAGGTTATAGTTAGGTCAGAGCCACCCAGAGACAGCAGGGAGGTTCTTACCGCCCTTGTGTTAGGCAGTGAAGAAGGAGAGGGGTTGATACCCATAGGTGGTGCCCTCATAAGCCAGGTCCCTCAGTTGAGCGGTTTTATAAAAGGTGCAAAGGGCGTGACGGGGCTTGATGTAAAGGTTCAGGTTTACCCTTCTATGTCCACGACCGGCGAGGTGGGCATAAGTGCCTCCATATCCAAAGAGATAACTGATAGGCTCTCGGTGGAACACAGACAGAGCACGCTGAAAGACCCAAAAGAAACCTACACCGCAGGAGAAGCGAAGCTCACACCAAACACCTCCATAGGAGGAAAGCTTTACTCCGATAAAACACAAGAGGTCAGGATAAGGATAAGGAAGAAGTTTGATTTCTGAACTTCTTCAAACCCACGGAGAGATAATCAAACCAAGAAGCTATAAGGAGCATGAGGGCAAGAAAGGAAAGCCCCTCCACAGGAAGCCCGAGCATGCACAGGAAAAGGAGAAGGGAGAGAAAGAAGGTGTGAGCCTTTCCTACGAGCCTTGCAGAAGGAACTCCCCTACCCTTCAGGGTAAGGAGCGTAGCCCCAAACAGTAGGAATAGGTCTCTCAAAAGAGAAAGGTAGAAGAGCCATTCGGGCAAGCCCCTAAGTTTGTATACGCATAGGAAAAGCCCGCAGAGGAGCATGACCTTATCCGCCAGTGGGTCAAGGACCTTGCCCAGCTCCGTTTGAGCCTTTAACTTCCTCGCAAGAAAACCATCGAACGCGTCCGAAAGGGCAAGAGTAAGAAAGAATAAGGCTAAGAGCTCCTCTTGCAAGAAGAGCAACATTGGGCTAAGGAGTAGTCTTGACAGGGACAGGAGGTTTGGCGTTTTAAGGTATAAGTCTGACCTCATGAAAGATTATTCCCCTTTTCATGTAAGGCATCCTGCTCAGAACCCTTCCGTAGGGGTCTATGACGCCCGTATCTCCCGAGTTGTTCACCCAGAGAAGATATCTTCCGTTTTCCAGAGCTCTGACCCTTGCCCAAAGGTAGTGCTGATGGGTGCAGTCGGAATCTTTAAACCATCCGTCGTTGGTAAGCACTGCTATAAGGTTCGCCCTTTCAGATAGTTTTTTAACAAGGTTGTGATAAGCAACCTCAAAGCATATAGCAGTGGCTATCCTCATGTTTTTATATTCTAAAGGTCTAAGCCTTTCTCCTGGCACGTAGTCTATACCCTCTATGGAGGGGAAAAAATCCTTCAGAAAGCCAAAGGGCTTGGGCATGTA
>JANWWH010000059.1 GCA_025056375.1 Aquificaceae bacterium | reverse complement strand
TTAGGCACTTAATACGCCTCTTCTCAAAGTAACTTATTAACCTTACGCTATCGTAGCATGTTTGCCTTTCCTTAAAACATGGCTTTTTGTGACGTGCATATCATAAACCCTGTCTTTTTTGTTTTGGAAATTTTTCAAACATTCTCTTTTAGCAGGTGGGCTACAGTTCTCTCAGCTCCTCTTTTGTGATGTAGTGTTGAAGCCTTTCTATCCTTTTTGCTCTACCGCTTAGACCATCCAACTCCACTAACACCGCGTTGACTACCACATCTTCTCTTTCCTCTACTTCATACTTCTGTGGTATGCCCGTGATAAACCTATTTATGGCTTCTTGAGCCTTCATACCTATGGCGGAATACCAACAGCCCGTCATACCTACATCGCTCACGTATGCAGTTCCCTTCTTGAGT
Source organism: Aquificaceae bacterium (assembly GCA_025056375.1). Classification (GTDB taxonomy): domain Bacteria; phylum Aquificota; class Aquificia; order Aquificales; family Aquificaceae; genus Pampinifervens. The sequence continues at coordinate 6,263 of JANWWH010000059.1, read as the reverse complement.
ATTATGTGGTCTGCTGTCGGAACGTGCGTATGGGTGCCGTAGACCAAACTTGCCCTTCCATCCGCATATATGCCAAAAGCCCACTTCTCCGAGGTGGTCTCTCCATGAAAGTCCACAAGTATAAAGGGTGTTTCTTTTGAGAGCTCCTCGTGTAGCCTGTCAAAGAGTAGAAAGGGGTTGTCAAGGTTTGAGTCCAGAAGAGACCTACCCATGAGGTTTATAACCCCAAACCTGTAACCCTTTTTCTCAAAAATACCGTAGCCCACCCCAGGCACGCCCTGAGGATAGTTGGCAGGTCTCAGAAGTCTGTCCGCCTCGTCTATAAAGCTGTAAACTTCTTTTTTATCCCATATGTGGTTGCCCGAAGTCATTACATCCACACCCATGGAAAGGAGCTCTTCGTAGACCTTTTTTGTTATTCCGAAGCCCCCTGCGGAGTTTTCCACGTTTACCAGCACTACATCTGCAAGCTCTCCGTATCCCGAGAGAAAATACTTCAAACCCTTTCTTCCGGGCTTGCCTATCAGGTCACCAAAAACGAGCACCTTCATATTACTTCATCAGATAATAGAGCATGAAAGGGTAGTGGTTTCCAAGACCTTGAAAGTCCTCCTCCATGAGCCTTCTAATAAGACCTCTTCTGTCTTCCATGTAAAAGACCCTTGCCTCGGGGACTTTTGCCAGCTGTCTTGCTCTGTTTATGGCGTCTTGCAAGTTTCCGAGCTCGTCCACGAGACCCAACTCCTTTGCCACCCTGCCCGTAAAGACCCTGCCATCCGCCACCTCTCTGAGCTTTTCCTCTCCTATCTTCTTTGACCTGTATTTTAGCACCGCCTGAAGGAACTGCTCGTAGGCATCTTCCACAGTTTTTTGCAAGTATTCCTTCTCCTCCTCCGAAAGGCTTCTGAAGGGTGAGAGGGTATCTTTGAACTTACCCGTCTTTATGGTGGTAGTTCTCACGCCCAGCTTTTCAAGGAGTTCCTTCAGCTCCGTGTGCTGAACGATGACGCCTATACTGCCAGTTATAGTGCCTGGGTTGGCAAAGATTACATCCGCAGGTGCGGAGATGTAGTAACCGCCAGAGGCGGACACATTACCCATGGAGACCAAAAGGGGCTTTCCTGAGCTTTTGAAGTCCTCCAGAGCTCTGTATATCTCCTGAGAAGCTCCTACGGAGCCACCAGGGCTATCTATCCTCAAAACCAGAGCTTTTACGCTCTTGTCCTCCTTCGCCTGTTGCACCCTTGCCACTATCCTGTCGGGTTCTATGAGGGCACCTTTGACTTTTATAACCGCCACGCGGTCACCTACGGGTAGTCTTGAAAAAAGGGAGCTCAGAAAACCAAACACCAGTAATATTATTACAAACAAAAACAGTCTCTTAAGCCACTTTTTCATGCCTTTTCTCCCTGAGGAGCCATAGGGCAAGTATAAGAGATAAGAAAACTAAGGACAGGGCTATGAGCTGGTTCCAAGTAAGACCGAGACCTGCTATGGGTGGCGTTACACCCCTAAAAAGTTCAAGAGAAAACCTAAGCAGACCATATAGGAACATGTAAAGGGAAAAGACAAAGCCATCAAAGGGTTTTTTCCTGTAGGTGAGGAGCAGGAGGGCAAAAATGAGAAGAAGACCAAGGAACTCCATAAGCTGGGTAGGGTATAGAGGCATGTAGGGAGGTGCTACCGCGCCGGGTGGAAAGACGAGGTAGAAAAAGGGAAACTTGTCGGAGAAGTGAAGCCCCGGAAGGGATGTGCCCTCCACAGGAAAGGGCTTTCCATAACAACAGCCTGCGGAGGTGCACCCCAGCCTTCCTACTGCGTGGGCTATGCTGAGAGCTATAACCGATATGTCCGCAGTTTTCCAAAAGGGCAGTTTATACCTGAAGATAGCTATGAGGACGCCCACCACACCACCCATAAACCCCCCAAAGAAGGTCATACCGCCGTTCCATATGGCAAGGATGTCTCTGAAACCCTCCACTTGCTCAGGATGCTCTACCACATAAGAGAGCCTGCCTACCACTATGCCCAGAAAAAGGGCAAGCAATAGAGCGTTTTCTAAATGGTTTGGGTTCATTCCCTCCCTTCTGGCAAACTTAAGCAGAAGCCAGTAGGCTATGAAGGCACCCAGAGCTACTAGCACGCCGTAAGTGTATATCTTTACGCCGAATATCTCCAGAAGCACGGGATACATGCCTAAAATTTTAAACTATCTACGGTAAGGAGCAGGTTAAAGTTTTCTCTCTCCAGCCTTATTGCCCTTGCGTAACCCTCTCCAGACCACTCAAGATAGCTAAGCTTAAGGATGCTGTCTCTTCTCCGGTCGTAGAACTCCACCAGGCTAAGCCTCCCCTCCTTGAATACATACTTCCACCTGAAGAGACCCTCTTCTCTCTCGAAGGAAACTCCAGAGGAGGAGCACTCCACCCTTTCATCTCCTCTCAACACTTTGCCGAAGAGCAGACCATCAGGGTTTATGGGCATATCGAGGCAGACGCCTCCAAGGCATAGGCGATTAAGGTCCAGCTCCGCAGTCCTTCCCTCACCCCTTATGATAAACTTTCCTTCTCTTTTTTGCACCTGAAGGGGCAACCTTAAAAGACCATGCCTCAAAGAAAGAGAGGCTTCATAAGAGGCGGGCACTCCAGCCTCCGAATGGCTTCTTTTGAGGACCTCCGCCTCATGACAGAGAAGGGGGGCGCAGGCGGAGACGAAAAGGGTAAGGGGTAAAAGGGTTTTATACCTCATTCCCTCCTTATCCTCACAGAGTAGTAGTGGGCATAAAGACCCTCCGCTCTTGCTATGTTCTCCGCAGGCTCCGCTACCCTGTCAAAGCCCTCTCGAGATAGGTATATGAGAGAAGACCTCTTTAGGAAGTGGTATACGCCAAGGGGAGAAAAAAACTTCGCGGTGCCACCGGTAGGTAGTGTGTGGTTGGGACCCAGAAGGTAGTCACCAAGGGGTTCGGTGGCATACTTTCCAAGAAATACCGCACCCGCATGCTTTATGTAAGGAAGCAAAGAGAAGGGGTCTTCGGTAAGCACCTCCAGATGCTCCGGTGCTATGTAGTTTGCCACTTCGCAGGCTTTGTAGAGGTCTTCCACCAGAAAGATGGTCCCGAACCTTTCCACCGAGCTCCTTGCTATTTCCCCTCTTGGAAAGTCCCCAAGGAGCTTACGAACCCAACCCGCCACTTCTTTGGCGTATTCTTCATCTGTGGTTACCATAAAGACACCCGCAAGCTCGTCGTGCTCCGCCTGGGATAGAAGGTCGCAGGCGCACCACTTTGGGTCTACAGTGCCGTCCGCTATTACCAGTATCTCCGAGGGTCCCGCTATCATGTCTATGTCCACCACACCATACAGAAGCTTCTTTGCCAGTGCCACATATATGTTGCCAGGACCTACTATCTTGTCCACCTTTGGAAGGCTCTCCGTGCCAAAGGCAAGACCTGCCACCGCCTGTGCTCCACCTATCTGGTATACCCTGCTGACCCCTGCTATAAAGGCGGAGGCGAGGGTGTATCTGTTCGGTTTTGGAGAAACCATGATAACCTCTTCCACCCCTGCAACCACCGCAGGGACTGCGTTCATAAGCACGGTGGAGGGATAAGATGCCTTGCCGCCGGGCACGTATATACCAACTCTCTCAAGGGGCATAACTCTGTTACCCAGTATTATGCCCTCTTCCTCTACAAAAAAGCTCCTTTCTAACTGTTTCTCGTGAAAGCGCCTTATCCTTTCGTGGGCTATCTCAAGGGCGGACTTCACATCCTCCTCTATCTCTCCGTAAGCTTTTTCTAACTCCTCGTAGGGCACTTCCAGAGCCTCTGGCGTCAGCTCAACCCCGTCAAACTTTTTGGTGTATTCCAGCAGTGCTCTGTCGCCCTCCTCCCTCACCCTCTGAAGGATTTCCTTCACCGCTGGCTCGTGTTCCTCAGCAAGCACCCGCCCCCTTTCCTTTAGGAACTTGAGCCTTTCGTTGAACCTCCAAGCGGAGTTTCTTAGGTCTTCTATGCGCATAGTAATAGTATAGAGCAAAAACCCTTGCGCTGAAACTCTCTATTCCACTACCTCAAAGAGCGGAGATTTTTTGGGGAGTTTCTGAAGCTCTTTTTCGCCACCCCTTAGAAGGAAAGTGCCCTTAGGCGTAGGACCACTTATACTCAGCCCCCCTTCTTTCAAAAAGTCTTCCAGCTCTCCAACGGTGGCTTGCCTCTTGAGCCTTACCTCTACTCCTGCGGACATGGTCTGATATTCTCCACCCGGAAAAGCCTGGCGAAGGAGAAAAAGAACCATAAGGAGGTTTACCGTAAGGACAAGAAGACTAAACCTTCTTAGATTCCTTATCTTCTCCTCCTTTATGCGCAGGAGGACGCTATCCGAGAGGTCTCTTTGTGGTATCTTATCTTCAAAATACTCCTTTACCGCTCTTTTCATGTTCCAGAAGCTCCTTCAGCTTCTTCTTTGCGTGGAATACTCTCGTCTTTACGGTGTTTTCTGGTATACCAAGAAGGCTGGCTATCTCTCCGTAGCTCAGTTCCTCGTAAAAGGCAAGGTATAGCACTTCTCTGTGGGCAGGGCTGAGCTCTTCCATTGCCCTCTTTATAACCTCTGGGTCGTATTCGAGCTCTTCCTCCTCTGGAGTGTATACTGCGTCCCCTTCCATGAGTTCCATAAACTGCACTTTTTTCTTTCTCAGGTGGTTCATACAGAGGTTTCTGGCTATACCAAAAAGCCAAGTGGTGGCTTTGGACCGACCTTTGAAATTCTTTGCGGACTTCCACACCTGATAGAAGACTTCTGAGGTAAGCTCCTCCGCATCCTCGTGACAAGCCACCAAAGATAGACAGTAAGCGTAGACCCTCCCCTGCATGGTTCTTATAAGTTCTCTTAGAGCCTTCTCTTCCCCTCTGGCTATCCTCTTTATGAGCTCTTCCATATTCCATAATTTTAACCTTCTAAGAGGTTAGTGGCGGAAAACTGAAAAAAGGTTTATGTTATAATCCCCTTCATGAAAACCCTCCTTTCCACTTTTCTTCTACTCAGCTTGGCTTTTTCTCAAACGGTAGTGGTGCCCGTGCCCGGTGAGAGACAAACACCGCCTTCTCAAGGTGGTAGTGGTGGTCAGGGTATTGGTCTTGGTGCTGTGGTGGGTGCGGTAATAGGTGGTTTGATACTTAGCCTTATATTTTCAAAGGCAGTGCCTGCAAAGGGTCAAGAGGGCAAAATGAGGGAGGGAAAAGAGAGGATGCCCCTCTTCGTCCCCTTCGAGTTCGTGGTAGTTTACAGGGGGTCCCTACCTCCCGGGCTTGAAGTGCTTGAAGAGGCAGTTTTTGAAGACTTTAACTTCTCTCTGGTTCGATGGGAAAGGAGCCAAAAAGAGCTGGAGGAGGAGCTAAGAGAAAGGGTGCTTTTCCTTCAGCCAAACTTTCTCTACGAGCTTATGGGAGAAAGTGTAGGGTCGGTAAGCCCCTCCGGCATTTCGGATAAGGTTGTTGCCAGAGCCTGTCTTTTGGACACGGGCGCGGATGCGGGGTTTGTAGGAACTCTTTTAGAGAGAGTGGAAAACCATTTGAGAAGCCCCTACAGAGCTGAAGACCACGGCACTGCTAGCCTATACCTTATGGTCTCCAGGGGTGTAGGCGTCCACTTGCACCGTGTTTGCTCGGAGGGGCGGTGCACCTCTTTTGCGGTGGCAAAAGCTTTGGTCAGTTGTTTCAGAGAGGGGCTTAGGGTAGTAAGCACACCCTTTGGCATGTATGGTGAGGACAGGCTTAACGCCCTAATCATATCGAGCCTTTCAAGAAGGGGTTTAAAAGTGGTTGCACCCGTGGGTAACGAACCCTCTGATGTCCTACCCTTCCCCGCAAGACACCCTGCGGTTATAAAAGTAGCGGGTGACCCTTGCTTCCCTAAGGGTCTGTGTGAAAACTTCCCTAGGGAACCCTACAGGGTAAAGTCGGTAGGTGTAGGTGGGGTGGAGAAGAGCTTTGTGGGCACGTCCTTCTCAAGCGTCTTGCACACGGTTAAGCTTGCCCTTTCTTCTGAAAAGGATAAGCAGTAGCAGAAAAGCGTAAGAAAGCCAGTGACCACCACTACCCGTGCGACAGCCACCGCCACCACCCCCTCCGCCAGTTCCACTTCCACCACCCGAAGGAAGCTCACCACCGGAGCTCCCCGTCAAAGCCCCAACATAAGCCTTACCACACCCGAAGAAGTTGTTGGGTGTGCTACCTACCGCACTATCTTTCAAAGCCATCT
>JANWWH010000058.1 GCA_025056375.1 Aquificaceae bacterium | reverse complement strand
GACCTACGAGTATACGGAGATGTATCCTGGTTTTGCCAGGGTGGCAAGAGAAGAGGGCTTTGAGGATATAGCGGAGTGGTTTGAGACCCTCGCAAGAGCGGAGAAGTCTCACGCAGGAAGGTTCCAGAAGGCTCTCGAATCCCTTAAAGGTTAATCCAGAGCTCTTTAATCTGGGGGCGGAGCGCCCCCGCACATAACAAAACCCAAAAGGGAGACCTATTATGTCTGAGTTGTCCATTGGTGGAGTTAAGGATTTTGAGTTCAACTTAAAAGACCCCAACTTTCTGAAGGAAGGAGCTCTATGGGAAGAGGCAAAAAGGGTATACTCCAAGTGTAAAGACTGTAGGATGTGCGTTACCTACTGTCCTTCCTTCCCAGCCCTCTTTGACGCGGTAGATAAGCACGAAGACGACATAGAAAAGCTCTCAAAGGAGGAGCTCGCCCTTCCCTTAGAGCTGTGTTTCCATTGCAAGCAATGCTACTTTAAATGTCCCTACACGCCACCCCACGAGTGGAGGATAGATTTTCCTCACCTATCTCTCAGATACAAGATGTGGAAGTTCAAAAACAAGGGAGCTAAGCTCACGGACAAACTTTTGCTCAACACGGACCTATTAGGAAAACTATCCTTACCCTTTGCACCCGTGGTGAACAAGATAAACAATACACCCACCTTTAGAGTGTTTATGGAAGGCTTTATGGGTATTGACCGTAGGGCAAAGCTACCCCCCATTAACTCAGAAACCTTCGTAAGCTGGTTTAAGAAAAACAAAAAGCCAGTGAAGGAAGAAAGGGGTAAGGTTGCCCTCTTCTACACCTGCCTCTTAAACTATAACTACCTTGAAAGGGGCAAAGCACTCCTGAAGGTTTTTGAGAAGAACCAAATATATGTGGAACTTCCCGAACAGCAGTGCTGTGGTATACCCTTTTTTGACATAGGAGACATAGATTCAGCCCTCCAGAGAGCCAGGTATAACCTTCAGAGGTTAAAACCCTACGTAGAAGCAGGCTTCGATGTAGTAGTGCCAGTGCCCACCTGTGCCCTTCAGATAAAATACGAATATCCCCTGCTTCTGCCCGACGACCCAGATGTGAAGATGGTCTCCGAAAGGGTTTACGATGTGCATGAATACCTCTTCAAGCTCCACCAAGAGAAGAAGTTCAACAAAGACTTTAAAGTCTCCGTCGGCAGTATAGCCTACCACATACCCTGTCATCTCAAGTCTCTGAACGTAGGCTACAGAGCGGTAGCCCTCATGAGGCTCATACCCAACACGAAGGTTCAGCTTATAGAAAGGTGCTCCGGGCACGACGGCACTTTTGGAGTAAGAAAGGAAACCTTTGACATGTCCCTTAAGGTTGGTTCAAGGCTTTTTGAGGATATGAAAAACTCCGGCGCGGACCTTTTTGTTTCCGACTGCCCTTTGTCGGGCAACCACATAGAGCTGATGACGGGTAAAAGGGTATACCATCCACTGGAAGTGCTTGCCATGGCTTATGGAGAAGACTGAGGGCTTTGGGCTAAGCCCTCCCCTTGTCTGAACCTTATATTCTTTCCTTATGAAATACTTCCCCTTAGGTGTGGCAGGGCATGTGGACCACGGAAAGACCTCTTTGGTGAAAGCCCTTACTTCCATAGATACGGACAGGCTTCCTGAGGAAAAGAAGAGGGGTATGAGCATAGATATAGGCTTCGCCTTTCTTGACTTTCCCCACAAGGGTCTGAGGGTAGAGATTATAGACCTTCCGGGACATGAGAGGTTTATAAAAAACGCCATATGTGGTCTTGCACCCGTATGGGGACTTTTGTTGGTAGTGGACGCAGGTGAGGGCGTGATGCCCCAGACGGTAGAACACCTCAGGATAGCAAAGAGCTTCGGTATAGAAGAGGTTGTGGTTGCCCTCACCAAGTCTGACCGTGTGGACCAAGAGACCCTTGAACTCGCAAGGCTTGAGGTGCTTGAGCTCTTGGAAAGGGAAGGGCTCGAGGCTTTCGAGGTCTGTGCGGTCTCCTCTATAACTGGTCAGGGCATAGAAGCTCTAAAGGAAAAACTTGGGGCTTATAGCTGGAAAAGATTAAATCTCAGAGAGGATAGACTTTTCAGATTTTACATAGACTCTGCCTTCAGCGTAAGGGGCTACGGCACAGTCCTGAGGGGTAGCTGTGTATCTGGCAATGTTGAGGAGGGCGATACCCTAACCCTTGAACCTTTAGGTATAGTCTGTAGGGTAAGAAAGATGCAAAATCACGGAGTTTTCGTAAAGGAGGGCAAAGCTGGAGAAAGGCTCGCCCTTAACATCCCCGAGCTCGAACCAGAAGCTTTAGAAAGGGGTTACTTTTTGGTCAAGGGTCTCAGGTCCTCCCACCGGCTTATAGCGAGGCTCAGTGGCGTGCCAAAGGGTTTGGGTTACGCCTTCTTCGGGATGAGAGAAGTCTCCTTCTCTTACAGGCACATACACGAGGATGTATACCTTATAAAGCTCTCTGAAAGAGTGCCTGCGGTAAGGGGTGATAAGGGACCTGTGCTTAGCTCTTCAGGGGATTTGGTAGGCGCTTACGAGGTGCTACATCCTTTTCCTTCCAAAAGCTCAAAGAGATTTATAAGGTCAAACCTGATGCTCCTTTTGGAGAGCCCCTCTGAATACCTCCTCCTTGAAAAGGCTTTGGAAGGGCTCAGTCTTGGAGAGCTCCTTTCCTTTTACGGTGGTGCGGTGACAACTCCTCAGGTCCAAAGGGTAGGAGACAGGTTTTACCACCCTACAAGCCTTGAGTTGCTCTCTCAAAGGATTAGAGACTTTCTCAACCAACGTGGGGGCATGCTCCCCATATCTGAGCTCAAGTCAAAGCTAAACATAGGGGAGGAGCTTCTTAAGTTCTTATTGGAGAGGTTAGAGGAGGCGAAGGTAGTGGAGGGTTACCTGTTGGACATAAGGAAGGCTAACCCTGAAGAGCTTGAAGGATATAGAGAGCTCCTGTCCTTACTTGGGGGTGGTATAAAGGAAGAAAGAGAGCTTGAGCCTTACGGAGAATACCTAAGGATGGCGATAAGGAGGGGTCAGGTTTACAGCCTTGGCGACTACCTTTACCTCTCAAAGACCCTCTTTGAGGACTATGTGAATAAGCTCAGGGCTCTGGGGAAGGAGTTTAGGCTTCAGCAGGCGAAGGAACTTCTCGGTCTTACGAGAAAGTATCTTGTGCCCCTTCTTGAACACATGGACAGGCTGGGTATTACGAAAAGGGAAGGAGAAAGGAGGGTCTTTTTGAAATGAACCTCTTGAGACAAATACCTCAGGTTTCAAAGCTCCTGGAGATTTATAGAAAGAAGTATCCAGAAGGACTGGCAAAAAGAGCTATAAAAGAGGTGCTCCAGAGGGTCAGGGAAGAAATCAGAGAAGGCAGGAGGGAACACCTTGAGGACCTAACAGAGCTCATAGAAAAGAGGATAAGAGAACTTTCCACCACCAGCCTGAGAAGGGTTATAAACGCCACAGGCGTGGTAATAAACACTAACTTAGGAAGGTCTGTGATGTCAAAGGAGGTGGCTGAATTCATAAAAGAAATAGCCCTAAACTATTCAAACCTTGAATACGACCTTGAGGAGGGTAGGCGGGGTTCAAGGCTAAGCCACTTAGAGGAGCTTCTTCTGGAGATGACCGGTGCGGAGGGTGTGCATGTGGTTAACAACAACGCAGGGGCGGTCTATCTGGTGCTTAACACCCTTGCCTTTGGCAAGGAGGTAGTAGTCTCGAGAGGTGAGTTGGTGGAGATAGGGGGTAGCTTTCGCATACCAGATATCATGAGAGCCTCCGGCGCCAGATTGGTAGAGGTAGGCACGACCAACAGAACCAGACTCTCTGACTATGAGAGGGCTATAAGCCCGGAGACAGCCCTTCTTATGAAGGTCCACAGGAGTAACTTCTACATGGAAGGTTTTGTAGAGGAGGTTAGGGTGGAAGAGCTCCTCTCTCTTGAACTGCCCCTGTATTACGACTTGGGTAGTGGTAGCCTCCTGAACTTGAAAGAGCTGGGTATAAGAACGCAAGAGCCCAGCTTTGGTGAGTGTATAAGAAAGGGGATACACATAGTTTCTGGAAGCGGGGACAAACTGCTGGGTGGTCCTCAGGCAGGCATTATCTTGGGTAAGGGTGAGCTTATCCTAAAGATGAAAAAGAACCCCATGAGCAGAGCTCTGAGGGTGGATAAGCTGACCCTTGCGGGTCTTGAGATGACCCTGAGGCTTTACAGAGAAGGAGAGTATGAAAAAATACCTACCCTCCGTATGCTAACTCAGAAAACTGATGAGTTAAAAAAGAGAGCGAGAAAACTCATCCGAAAGCTGAGAGATGTTAAGAGTCTTGAGCTCTTCCTCATAAGAGACTTTTCCCGCTGTGGCGGTGGTGCCATGCCTGAACTTCTTCTGGAAACCTACTGCGTGGGCTTGAGACACAAAAGACTGAGCACACCAGAGCTGGAAAGACTGCTTAGAAAGGGAGAACCACCTGTAGTGGCAAGAATAAGAGAAGATATGTTACTTTTGGATATGAGAACCCTTACAGAAGAAGACCTAAGAGATTTGGCGAAGGTCTTTATAAAGCTGGAGGACTAACATGCCCTATTTTCCCCTTTTTGTGAACCTTGAAGGTAAAAGGGTAGTTGTTGTAGGTGGTGGAAGGGTAGCAAGCAGGAAAGTGGAGAAGCTCCTGCCTTTCAAACCACGCATAAGGGTGGTTGCCCCTGAAGTTACCGATTACATCCAGAACCTTTGGGAGAAGGGTGAGGTTGAACTCCTCAGGAGAAAGCTAAGGATGGGGGACCTGAGGGATGCCTTCATGGTTGTGGTGGCAGTGGACGACACTGGGCTTCAGAGGAAAATAAACCGTTATTGCCTAAAAAAGGGTATACATTGCAACGCTGTTGACCACCCAGACTTCTGCACTTTTCTCTTCCCAGCTCTCATAGTCAGGGGGGAGCTCGTCATAGGTATATCTACCTCGGGCAAAGCTCCAGCCCTATCTGCGGGTATAAGGGAGCTCCTTGAAGGTAAACTGCCAGAGGATGTAGATAAGCTCCTGAGGGAGCTCGAAAACATGAGGAAAGGTCTGCCCCCAGGAAAGAAGAGGCAGGAAGAACTCTCTTCCTTCGTAAGACGCAAGCTCGGTCTATAATCTTTCTAAAGGATGAAAAGGATAGAAAGGGTTCAAGCTTTGTTGAAAGAAAAGGGTTTACAAGCCTTCCTTTTCAGCTCACAGCCAAATGTCTTCTACCTTTCTGGTTTCCGTTCAAGCCATGCCTATGTGGTTGTGGGTAGAGATAGCCATTACCTTCTCACAGACAGCAGGTATTACGAGAAGGCGAGGTCTACCCTGAAGGGCTGGGATGTGGTGCTTATAGAAGGCAACGCCCTGAAAGCTATATATGGGCTCCTTAAGAAGCTAAAAGCCTCGAGGGTGGGTTATGAAGAGGACAGGGTGAGCTGTGAGTTTAGAAGGAGGTTGAGAGGAGGCTTCAATTGGGTTGGTATTCCGAGCTTTCTCAAAAAGCTAAGGGCTATAAAGGAAAGGGAGGAAATAGAAACCCTACGGGAAGGTGTGAGAGCGAGTGACAGGGTATACCTCAGAGTTCTTGAGAGAATAAGAGAGGGGCTTACAGAGCTTGAGGTCAGGTCCTTGCTGGTCTCTGAGTTTTTTAAAGAAGGCGCACTGGGCGAGAGTTTCCCCGCCATAGTGGCAGGTGGTGAAGGCTCAGCCATACCCCACTGGGAAACTTCCAGCAGAAAGATAAAAAAGGGAGAAGCCCTGCTCATAGATATGGGACTTTTATGGAAAGGTTATTGCACTGACTTCACGCGCACTGTATACCTCGGAAGGGCAAGCTCGGAGTTTAGAAAGGTCTATGACACCGTCAAAGATGCTCACCTTTTTGCCCTTGAGAAGGTCAAGGTAGGCAAGAAGGTTTCAGAGATAGACAAAACCGCAAGAGAGTACATAAGGAAGAAGGGTTTTGGAAAGTTCTTCAACCATTCTACAGGTCACGGCGTAGGTGTAGAGATACACGAATTTCCGAGGATTTACTACAAAGGGCAGGATAAGGATGTAGTCGTGGAGGAGGGTATGGTCTTTACAATAGAGCCGGGCATATACATAAACAACAGGTTTGGTGTAAGGCTTGAGAACATGGTAGCTGTGGTGGGTGGAGTGGGTGAACCTCTTTCTCAAGTTAGTCTTGACTTGGTGGAAGTATAGCTTTATAATTATACACCCTGACGCGGGGTGGAGCAGCCTGGTAGCTCGTCGGGCTCATAACCCGAAGGTCGGAGGTTCAAATCCTCCCCCCGCAACTTAAAACCCGCACCGCTCAAAGCCTTGAAAATAGCCCCCTTCCAAAACCTTGCCTCTCAAGTGGATTGTTTTCAGAGCATTGAGCTTCAATGGTCTGAATTACCCATAATGACCCATTAGAACCCATAAAGTCTGGTTCAATTTTTAACCTATTTTTAACCTCTAAAAGCCTTGAGAGACAAGGACTTGAAAGGCATACTTTTAAGGTCTGACTTTTAAGGTCTTAAAAGCCAGTCTCAGCCTTGTCTCTCAATGTTTTGGCTGTCTTCTGCCTTTCCAGAGGTTAAAAACTGGTCTCCAAAGATGTGGGTTATGGCTACCTTGAGCCTTTCAGTTCTGTCTTCCTTTAAACTTGCCTGGAACTCTCTCAGGCTTTTACCCAGAAGCTCTAACACTTCCTTTTTAGCAGGCTCTGGAAGGCTTGATC
>JANWWH010000057.1 GCA_025056375.1 Aquificaceae bacterium | reverse complement strand
TTCCAAGCTTTTTCAGTATGGGTTTTACCGCATCCCTGAGTTCTTTGTTCATTATGAGCTGTTCTCTGGTCTCCTTGTAAGAGCCAAAGGATGTTCCGCAGTGTATCAGAGGGTAGTAGCCCGTCTTCCACGCTTGGTGCATGTTCCTGAGCCAGACAGCCGCCAAAGCTACGGGGTTGGAAGTGCCAGAGCCGTGGTAGTTCCATGCAGTGCAAGAGGTTTGGTGAGGCTCGTTGAGGTAGTCAAGACCAAACTTGTTCATAAACCAGAAAATGGCAGCAGGATATCCGGGTATGTTTCCGCACTGACCGCAGGATTTATGATGCCATAGCTTGTTGGTAGGTATGGTCTTTATCCTTCCCGTCCTCGTAAATACCTCCACAGGCTGGTGCTCTTCGGTTATCCTGTGGACAAGTATCTCACCCTTTGCCTCCAGCTCCTCCATCATCTCAAAGATGTGGTCGTAGTGGGCGCTGTATTCCTTGAGAGGAAAGGGTGGCTCGGAAGGATATCTCAAAAGACCCCCCGGGCTGTTATGTCCAAATCCATGTCCGTGTGCCATGATTACACCTCCTTAGTTTTTTGGGGTATTAGCCCCTTTTGTGAGCTTACTCCTCCTCTTCATAGAGCTCTTCGTAACGCTCCTCGTTCTCCTCTACTATGTCCATTATGACGGTGTAGAGGTTAGGGTCAAGTTTTTCCAACATTTCAAAGATGCCCGTCTCTCTCCATATGGTGTACATCTCTATGGCAGTCTCAAGAGAAACTTCCCAAGCGGTTTTCACAGATTTACCCACATCAAAGGGTATGGCAAGCCTTTTTGCCCTGAGGTTTTCCATGTTGTCCGCCATTTTGGGACCCCAGTCGGGGAAGAAGTCTGGCTGGAGCATGTCCGCAGAGAGCTGGTTTCCTGTGGTCATAACCTTTAGAAGCACCCTTCCGTAAGGCTTTAGAAGGTCCTTGGTTGCCTCAAAGGCGTTGCGCACTGCCACCTCTCTCATTATGGCTACGAGGCCACCCGGGTTGTTAACGAAGGGACACCTAATCCAACAGGTAAAGCACTGAGAACAGGCCCATATGTATTCGTGCATCATATCGTAGATTACTTCCACATCCTCCTCCAAAAACCTTTGGACTATCTCTCTGGGAGAGTAGTCAAAAAATCTATTGGAGGGACAGGAAGCGGTGCATACGCCGCAGTTAAGACAGCCAAAAAGGTATTCCTTAAAACGGAAGTCCGATTTTACCTCCTCCATTATGCGGACTTTCTCCTCCCAGGGAACCGCCCTGGTCTTCTCCGATATGGGGAGGTTGTATCCATAAGGATGTCCATCCATAGTTAAACCTCCTTAAAAGTTCTCTCTGTAAAGATATTATTATACTGACAAAAGTCAACTAATTTCTCCTTATGCATATATAAGGATAGGCTTATAATTGGGGACACAAAAAAGGGGAAGAGAATATGAGGCTTATAGGGTAAGCACCGCATATTCACCGCTCATGAGCTTGTCAAGGAAGGCAGCACCGCCTATGATGCCGTCGCAGAGCTCCGTGTTCACATCCTCTTTTTTGTATATCTCCGTAAGGTCAAGAGAGGGGACGCATAGGTATATCTTTACCCCTGCCTCCTTTGCCATTTTGATAAAGTCGTAAATGGTCTGCTCTACACCCGGTCTAACCTTTACCTTCTTTGCGTTGTCTCTCATAAGCAAGAAGCCTGCCTCCGAGGTTATGACCATTTCCACCTCGTAGTCCATAGTGGTGGCGGCGGTCGCAAGAAAGAAGGGAGCTCCAGCCTGTGGGTTTATAAGCTCTCCCGTTGTTGGCTCCGCCCTCTCAAAAAAGGGAACCGTCAGGATGTAGAAAAGCACCTTTTCGTAAGACATATCTATCCTCCTTAGACGAAGATTATCATGGGCTTATCCGCCTCAATCACATAGTTTATGAAAGTGGCAGCACCCGCCGGTGGCTCAAGACCATCTATAAGGTCTTCATACTTGTATCCGAAGAGCTCCATGGTCATCTGACAGGGTATAAGTTTTACCTCCGCCTCTTTGCAGGCTTCAAGGAGTTCAGGTATATCCGCAACACCGTGCTCCTTTATAGTCTTTTTCATCATAAAGCTCATAAGGTCTGTCATACCCGGTATGACGCCCATTATCTGTGGAGGTCCGGGAAATACAGAAGAAATGGCGTTAGTAACTGCGTTCTGCATAGAGGGTGGAAAAGCCATAGGCATGGCAGGGTTTCCTATGGGGGCAATCTTGAGCTCGTGCATTCTCTTTTTATGAATAATGTTAAGCCCGTAAAAGGTGAAAAAAACCGCCGTCTCTATACCAAGAGAGGCGGCTGTGGATGCTAATATTAGAGGTGGATAAGCCATGTCAAGGGTGCCCTTGGTGGCTATTATGGCAAGTCTCTCTGTAGCCATGTTTTATCCCTCCCTACTTTTTCTTAAGGTAGAAGATTATCTTTCCTCCCTCTTCCACAGTTTCAAGGAGCTGATGACCGGTTCTGTTACAAAAGGCAGGTATGTCCGCCTTTGCTCCAGGGTCAGTGGTTATAACCTCCAGAACCTGACCAGACTGGAGCCCTTCTATAGCTTTCTTAGTCTTGAGAACCGGTAGAGGACAATTAAGACCGGAAGCGTCAAGGGTTTTGTCAGGGGTTATAGTTGCCATTTCATACACCTCCTGTGTAAAGTTATCCTTCTATTATAAGTCTCCTAAGGCTCAAAGGTTATTAATAATTATGATGAAAATTATAAGCTTTTCTTATAGCTTATCGGTGAGGTATCCAGACCACATCGGAGAGCAAACATAGTCCGCCCACCTTCTTAAGTAGTGGCTTTATCTCCTCCGCTACCCTGAGGGCGGTCTTTTCTTCACAAACGGTAAATATGTAACTGTTCTTAAACACATCGGTAGGCTCATCACCGGACATGAGACCCCTTTCACCCTTGCCGAGCACATCTCTTATGACCGTATAGCCAGAAACACCGCTCTTTTCAAGTATCTCCAGAGCCCTGCTCAAGTATACGCTGTCTACTACCACCTCTACCTTCTTCATAGACTTCATAGGCTTACCCCCACAGCATGTTTATAAAAAAGTAGTATAAGGGTATACCCACCGCTATGTTAAAGGGAAAGGTTATGGCAAGGGACATAGTTACATAAAGACTTGGGTTTGCCTCGGGCACGGAGAGCCTCATGGCCGCTGGCACCGCAATATAGGAGGCACTAGCACAAAGGATGGAGAACATAAAGGCATCACCCTTTGCAAGACCCAAGAACTTTGCAAGGGCTATGGCAAGGGTTGCGTTTAATATAGGAAGCAGTATGCCAAAGGCTATCAGGAAAAGCCCCACCTTCTTTATCTCGCCTATCCTCCTGCCCGCCACTATACCCATGTCTAAAAGGAAGAAGGCGAGCATACCTTTGAAAAGCACTCCAAAGAGAGGTTCCATAGCCTTCCAGCCCTTTTCTCCTGTCAAAAAGCCTATGATAAGCGTCCCCATAAGTATGTAAACGGAGGGGTTTAGAAAGGCTTCTCTAAAGACCTCACCCCAGTTAATACCCTCGTTGTTTCTCTTTGCAAAAAGGCTAAGAAGAACCAGACCTATGATGATAGCAGGTGATTCCATAAGGGTCATGGCCGCCACCATATAGCCACCGTAATGCTCTCCAAGGGTGTTTAAAAAAGAGCCTGCAGTTATGAAAGTCACTGCGCTTATGGAGCCGTAAGTGGCGGATATGGCAACCGCATTGTAAATGTCCAGCTTGAGCCTGAGGATAAAAAAGGCATACAGGGGAACGAGAACTGCCATTAACATGGCAAGGAAGAGAACCTTAAGCACATCTGGCGTGATACCGCTCTTTGAAAGCTCATAGCCACCGTGAAGCCCTATGGCTATGAGAAGGTATAATGAGAAGAGCTTAGGAAGTGGTTGGGGAATATCAAGGTCAGTTTTCAGTAGAACTGCACCAAGACCCAGAAGGAATAGAAGGACGGGGGGGTTAAGCACGTTCTGGAGCAATAGGTCAATACCCATCCTATACCCCCTTTCAGTTTTCTATGAGAACAAGAAAGGAAGGCCCCTCATAGTCTCTTACCTCTATTGAACTATCTACATGCCCAAAGGAGTAGTTGACCGCAACGGGGTAAGGGTAGTGCTTTATCCTTACAATACCCTTTGCCCTTACGACCCTTTCTGGAAGGGTTTTTAACCTCTCCTCAAGCTCATGGTATTCGATGGTTGACAGCAGGTTTACAACCCTCTGCCTAAAGGTGTGCTCTGGATGATGGGGTATTTCCTTTAGCTCAGGCAGAGTGTAGGCTCCTGCAAAGACATCCGCAGGTAGCCTGCCGTAGGTGGTTTTGTAGACCTTCACCTTGCTGTAGTAGGACTCACCCGTAAAGGAGTTTACCGGTCTGTAAATACCCCACAGGCGAACTACCTCTCTCTCAATCTCTTCAACCCTGTCTTGGCTTACGAGGTCAGTTTTATTAAGCACCAGCACGTTAGAACCACCTATCTGATATTTGGCTGTTTCGTCCTCCTTATACCTGTCAAAACCTGCACAGTCCACAAGACAGAAAACACCTTCCACAAAAAGACCAAGAGCTTGGAGGCTAAGGATGACGGGGAAGGGCACTGCACCCCCGGAGGTCTCCACCAGAAGCACCTCTGGGTCGTATCTCTTTCTTATCTCCTCTATAGCCTTTTCAAACTCCGCATGCAAAGAACAACATATACAACCCTCAGGGAGCTCAAGGACCTCAGAATAGGCGTTTTTGAGAACCTTACCGTCAACCCCTACCTCTCCCAACTCGTTTACTATGATAGCCACACGCTTTCCCTGGAAGTGCTCTCTTGCGGAGTTAAGAAGAAATGTGGTTTTACCGCTACCCAAAAACCCTGTTATAACAAAGGCAGGGAGCATATCACTCTCCGCCGTATTCCACCGAGTCTATCTCCTCCATGAACTGCTGTATTTGGAAAGTGACAAGACCCGCAATGTCCTTTACATCCTTTTCCCAGTACATAGGGTCTATGTCTATCTCCTTCTCGTAGACATCGTGCCCCTCAATAACATACTTTACCTTTAGGTAAGGATAGCTCTTTACCTCACAACCTTGGTCCACTTCCTGAGGAAAACAAAGTTCAATGTCCACATCTGGGTTGACCATGTTCTTTCTTACCTCTTCCGCAAGAAGGTTAAATTTCTCTTCCAGGTTCATGTCTTACCTCCCTGCTTTATTCTCCAGCTGTCATCATAACCATCTCTATACAGTTTCTTTTCAGAAGGTCCGAACAGACGTAAACACAAATTGCACAGCCCTTACATCTTGAGTAGTTTACCCACGCCACATGCTTTGAGTCGTGATACATAAGGGTGTTTGGTTCAGGGCAGAAGAGCACGCACTGCTTACAGTTATACTTGGCACAATCAGTTTCCTTCACATCCGCCACATAGTACATACCTGCCTTGCCTCCTTATGGAATAATTTAGCCCGTCAAAGCCTCTTCTTCAACCCAGCCCCTTTCCTCCGCAATCTTAAAGGCTTCACGGATAACCTGCATGTTCTTCTCAAGGAGCTCCATCTTTTTCTTGAACTTCTTTTCTATGGCGCTGTCCAGAGCTGTGGTTCCGCCGGAGGCTACAAAGGTGTTCCCAAGAAACCTTTCCCTTACCGCCTGCTCTATATGTTCAAAGGCTACTATGCGGGTTATGCCAAAAAATAGCCCTATCATTGCCATGTTGGTAGCGAGCTCGGTGCCTGCTATGTCAAGGGCTACCTTTGTGGCTGGAAACATAACCACTCGGGTGTTTAGGTCGTTGAGTATGTTCCAGTCTTCCTCAGGGATGATGTCCGCGTCCGTGTTTATTATGGCAAGACCCCTCTCCTTAAGACCAGAGTAGAAAGGCATAGTGTAAGACTTTCCGTGGGTTATAACCTGTGGGTGGTATATCATTATCACGTTGGGATAAACTACCTCTCCCACCTCGTATATGGGTTGGTCCGAGACCCTAACGTAGGCTTCTACCGGTGCCATCCTCTTCTCAGAGCCAAAGAAGGGAACAAGGGTGGCATATTTGCCCGCCGCAGACATGGCGTTACCAAGGATGTGGGCGGAGGTTACCACCCCCTGCCCACCAACGCCCGCTATTCTGATGTTATACCTTTTCATGCCTTTACCTCCTCAGGCTTCCTCTCCATCTCCTCGAAGAATTCCTTAACTTCGTCCGTCATCCACTCGTAAAAGCCAAAGTCTTGCTTTTCTCTCTTTCTTGCATCTTCCAGGACCTTCTCGGTGGGTATGGAATACTCTATGTTGCAAGAGGTGTAGGCGTGTATAAAGGTGGGACCAAAGTGCCTTGCAGCAAGGATTGCCCTTTTGACGGTCTTTGCTATCCTCTTGGGGTTGGTAGGTGATAGCTTTGCCACATAGACACAACCTGCGGTCTTAGCGAGCTCCACTGCGTTTATCTTCTCAAACTGCTTGCCCTTTGGTGCCATCTTCAGCTGGACACCTTTGGGAGACATGCCACTTTCCTGACCACCTGTGTTTCCGTAAACCTCGTTATCCACCATGATAGTGGTAAACTTTTCCCTCCTAAACCAAGAATGCATGGTCATACCAAAGCCTATGTCTATGAGACCACCGTCACCCGCTATGACCACCACATCCTTCTCCTTGTCGGGGAACCTGATGGAGAGAGCTCTCTTTAGACCAGATGCCACTGCGTTAGTATCTCCGTAGTTTCCGTATATGAAGGGCACAGCAGCCTGAGATAGGGCAAGCCTTGCACAACCCGCGGTTCCGAGAACTATGGTATCTTCGGGCTTAGGAAGGGCAGCGTAGAAGACCCTTATGAAGTAAGCCATAAAACATCCAGCACACATAGGATGCTCTTCCACGAGCTCCTTAAACTGCCCCAGCTGTTGGACATCTATGTCTCTGCCAAACTGCCCATACTGGACAAGGTCCACATAGTCCTTGGGCATGTATTTCTCAAAGCCTGGTGAAATCCTGACGTATTCCAAACCCATCTTTACACCTCCTTAAGTTTTTATACTACCACCTTCTTTTCCTTCTTTATGCCAAGGGCGGAGTATATCTTCTCCATGATGAGCTCCACGGGCAGGGTCATACCACCGTATACCCTTGGACCACCTATGACGCTGTCGCTGTTGGGTATGGAAGCCTTTATCTCTTTGGCAAGCCAGCCAACTATGTTGTGCTCAGGCACTACGATAGCCTTTGCCTTGGAGAGCACTTCCCTTATCTCTTTTTCAGGGAAGGGTCTTATAGACTTTACCTTAACAAGACCCACGTTTAACCCTTCCAGCTGAGCATA
>JANWWH010000056.1 GCA_025056375.1 Aquificaceae bacterium | reverse complement strand
GGACACACGACTGTCAGTGTGCCATAGAGCTTGTGGAGAGCTCCATAAAGAAGGCTTAGGCTGAAGGTCGTAAAGGAGGTTGTCTAATTAATTATTAGACACTGTACTTCAAGTTGAAAAGGGGGCAACATACAACGACATGTGTTTCATAAAAGGGGCGGGCGAGCCCCCTCATGTTCAGTCCTCGAGAGTTGAAACATCGCCCACTGGCAGTCCAAGCTCCTGAGCCTTTAACACCCTTCTCATTATCTTTCCGCTTCTGGTTTTTGGCAGTTTTTCCACAAACTCTATCTCGTCTGGCACAGCTATAGCACCCAGTATCCGTTTTACATGCTGTTTTATTTCTTCCTTGAGATGGTCTGTAGGTTCCACGCCCTTCTTTAGAATGACAAAGGCTTTAATGGACTCACCCTTTATATCGTGGGGTTTACCTATGACCGCAGACTCCGCAACCGCAGGGTGGTCCACTACTGCGCTCTCCACCTCCATGGTCCCTATCCTGTGTCCTGCCACGTTGAGAACGTCATCCGCACGACCCAATATCATTATGTAGCCTTCCTCGTCATAGGAAGCCAAGTCACCTGCAAGGTAGTAACCCGGTATGGTATTCCAGTATTTTTCGTATCTCTCTGGCTCCCCCCAGCAGGTTCTGAGCATGGAGGGCCACGGGGTCTTTATTACGAGGTTTCCCACGGTGTTTGGTGGAAGTTCCTTGCCAGAGCTGTCAACCACAGCCACCTCTATACCAAAGTAGGGCTTACCAGCCTTTCCGGGCTTGGCAGGATAAGAGGGTATGGTGGTTATCATGTGCATGCCCGTCTCCGTCTGCCACCATGTGTCCACGATGACGCACTTCTCTCTGCCTATGTGTTTGTAATACCAGTGCCATGCCTCGGGGTTTATGGGCTCACCCACAGAACCCAATATCCTTAAAGAGGAAAGGTCATACTTAGCAGGCCACTGCTCACCGTATCTCATAAACATTCTCACTGCGGTGGGTGCGGTATAGAAAACGTTAACTCTGTACTTTTCTACATAACTCCACCACCTTCCCGGGTCTGGGTAGTCTGGTGCACCCTCCGTTATCACTGAAGTGGCACCGCAGGCAAGGGGTCCATAGACTATGTAGCTGTGTCCTGTTATCCATCCTATGTCCGCAGTGCACCAGTATACGTCATTCTCGTGTAGGTCAAAGGTGGTTTTGGTAGTAAAGTAGGTGCCTACCATGTAACCGCCCGTGGTATGTAGAACGCCCTTTGGCTTTCCAGTTGTTCCAGATGTGTAGAGTATAAAAAGAGGGTCCTCCGCATCCATCTGGGCTGGTTCACACTGTGGTGAGCTGTTCTTAACAAGCTCATCCAAACTCACGAAAATACCACCTGAGCCATTTAGCACATCCCCATCCCTATCCCAGACCACTACCTTCTCCACAAAGCTGAGCCCATCCACAGCCCTTTGAGCGGTAGCAAGAAGGTCAATCTTCTTACCCCTCCGCTTGGTGTATGTGGCAGTCATGAGCACCTTCGCCTTTGCATCCTCTATTCTTAGCCTAAGAGCTCCTTCGCTAAAACCAGCAAAGACCACGCTATGTATAGCACCTATTCTGGCACATGCAAGCATGCAGGCTATGGCTTCTATAGTGTTGGGCATGTATATGGACACTCTGTCGCCCTTTTTCACACCGAGGGACTTCAGTCCGTTGGCTATGCGGTTTACCAGTTCCAAGAGCTCGCCATATGTGACCTTTTTCTCCCTGTTATCCTCGTCCACGAATATGTAGGCTACTCGGTTCCGCTTACCCCCTTCCACATGTCTGTCTAGACAGTTGTAAGTGATGTTAGTTTTAGCGTTAAGAAACCACTTGGCATAGGGGTAGTTCCACTCAAGAACCTTGTCCCACCCTTTGAACCAGTGGAGCTCTCCCGCTACCTTTGCCCAGAAAGCTTCTCTGTCCTTAAGGGACTCTTCATAAAGGCTTTCATAATCCTTCACCCAGGCTCTTTCCAGGATGTAAGCTGGTGGTTGATACTTCTCCTCCACCTTAAGATGAACCTCCTCTCTTACCTCCATGTTAGACCTCCTCGTTGAGTTTAGAGATAAGTATAACTCAAATCCACCAAAAAGGCTTTTAAAAACCAGCTTTAAAGTTTTAATACTTCTCAAAAACCTACGATTCTTATCATATACTTTTGAAAATTTCGTATAAAAATATGCTAAAAAGTCTATATTCTTGACACGCTGTAAAAAACCTGTAAAATAAATCACAAACCTATAAAGGAGGTAAGACCATGCTGTCAAAAGAACAGCTGGAAGGCTATTGGCGGGAGAACCGAAACCTTATGCTTCTCGTCCTCCTCATATGGGCGCTTGTTTCCTACGGGGCTGCGCTCATATCTGGCTTCCTCAACAAAATAGTAATCTTTGGCTTTCCTTTGGGCTACTACATGGGTGCCCAAGGAGCTCTGATTGTTTTCCTACTTCTTATCATCTTTTATGCCAAAAGCATGGACAAGGTTGACAGAAAATACGGAGTAGAGGAGGAGTGAGATGGTAGACAGGAGCTTTGCGGATAGGCTCAAAAAGGTATATTCCATCTATACGGGTGGTCTTATCCTTCTTCTCATACTTCTTTACATAGGTGAGAAGGCTCTCGGACTATCACCCACCTTCATAGGATACGTCTTTCTCTTTGGAACCATAGCGGTATACGCAGCTATAGGCGTCATATCCAGGACGGGTCAGGTGGCGGAATACTATGTGGCAGGTAGGAGAGTACCTGCGGTCTTTAACGGTATGGCAACCGCTGCAGACTGGATGTCTGCCGCTTCTTTCATAGGCATGGCGGGTGCCCTTGCCCTTCAGGGTTACAACGGTCTTGCCTTCATAATGGGCTGGACGGGAGGTTACGTGCTTCTCGGAGTGCTTATAGCCCCCTATCTGAGGAAGTTTGGTGCTTACACCATACCAGACTTTTTGGATGCAAGATATGGTGGAAAGCTTCCAAGGTTTGTGGGTATAGTGGCAACCCTTATAGTGTCCTTTACCTATCTCGTAGCACAGATAACGGGCGTAGGCATTATTGCAAGTAGGCTTTTGGGACTGCCCTACGAGGTAGGCGTATTCGTGGGTCTTGCGGGCATACTGGTTTGCTCTTTTCTGGGTGGTATGAAGGCGGTAACCTGGACACAAGTAGCCCAGTATATAGTCCTTATCATTGCCTACCTCATACCCGTCACCGTGCTATCTTACAAATACACGAGTAATCCTGTATCTCAGCTTTCCTACGGCTTTGCTTTGCAAGGTGTAGAGCAGAGGCTCGCTCAGCTCAAAGATGACCCCAAGGAAAAGGAGGTAAGAGAAATACATAAAAAGAGGGCGGAAGACCTAAAGGCAAAGATTGCCGCTCTTCCTCAAAGCTGGGAGCAGGGTAAGAAGGAGTTGGAAGAGAAGCTAAAGGCTATGCCTGCGGATGACCCAAAGAGGGCAGAGGTGGAAAAACAGCTCAAAGAATACCCCAAATCTCCTGAAGAGGCAAAGACCAAGTGGACAGAAGCCATGAAGAGAGCTCAGGATGCTTCTAAACCGCCCAGGTCCTACACCGCACCACCTGCGGACGCCAAGGGTATGGTTAACTTCCTCGCTCTCATGCTAATGCTCATGCTTGGAACTGCAGGTCTACCCCACGTTATCATGAGGTTTTACACCACACCCACCGTCAGAGAGGCAAGAACCTCCGCAGGATGGGCTCTATTTTTCATAATGCTTCTCTATCTTACTGCCCCTGCCTACGCAGCCTTTGGAAGGTATGAAATGCTCAATCTTGTAGGTAAGGCCTTTAGTGAAATGCCCGATTGGGTGCAAAAGTGGGCAAAGGTGAACCTCATAACAGTAAAAGACCTCAACGGTGACGGTATAGTGCAGTTTGCGGAGATATTCATACATCCGGACATGGTGGTGCTGGCAACGCCAGAAATCGCAGGTCTTCCCTACGTGATAGCAGGCTTTGTGGCGGCGGGAGGTCTTGCAGCAGCCCTCTCCACAGCGGACGGACTTCTGATTACCATATCTAACGCCATATCCCACGACCTTTATTACAAGATGATTAACCCTAACCTATCACCCTCCACACGGGTCAAGATAGGTAAGGCTCTTCTTCTGATAGTGGCACTACTTGGTGCCTATGTGGCGAAGTTTAAGCTTGCCATCATAGTAGAGCTGGTGGCTTGGGCTTTCTCTCTGGCGGCAGCCTCGCTCTTCCCCGCATTGGTGCTTGGCATATGGGACAAAAGGATGAACAAGCAGGGTGCCATAGCAGGTATGGTGGTAGGTCTGGTAGTGACCATCATCTACCTGTATCTGAGCAGGTTTAAGGGTATAGAGCTCTTTGGTATAAAGCCCATAGCCTCGGGTATCTTCGGCATGCCCCTTAACTTCATAGTGGCTATCCTTATTTCCAGGCTCACGCCCGCACCACCTGAAAAGCTGCAGACCTTCGTAGACAGCATACGTTACCCCAAGGGTGCGGTAAAGGCAGGCGCAGAGGAGTGATAGAGACTGCCCTTAATTACACTCTCGCCTTTTACATGTGGCTCGTCCTTGGGCGGGCCGCCCTTTCCTTCTTTACAACAGACAGAAAAAACTTCTTCTACAACATGCTCTACTTGCCTACGGAACCAGCTTACAGGTTCTACAGAAGGCTATTGCCCTGCTGTCATACTTTAGCCATAATCCTTACCCTTCTCTTTCTTAGGTATGCGGTTGTAAAATTGTTCTGATGCTGGACGCAGAGAGGTTTCTCTCGGAGATAGAACCCTTCAACCAGCTAAGTAAAGGGGAGGTCCAAAGGGTAGCTCACAACCTAATGGTTGAATACCATAGGAAGGGTGAGGTTGTCTTTAAAGAAGGTTCAAAGCCTTTGGATTTTCTATACATACTAAGGAGCGGCAGTGTGGTCCTTGAGAGCGGAGGGGAGGTTGTGGAGTATCTGCACGAAGGCGAGAGCTTTGGGTATGTCTCTCTTATGAGCTCAAACCCACCTACTGCCACTGCGAGAGCTGTGGAAGATAGCGTCCTTTTCCTGATTAACAAAAAACTCTTTAACCAGCTCATGGGCAGTAGCCAGACTTTCAGAGATTACTTTACAGGTAAGCTGGCAAGAAGGTTGCAGGGGACCTCAGAAAGGAAGGTCCCTTCGTCGGTGGAAAAGCACAGGGAGGTCTCCATTGAGGAACTAAACCTCAGACCCCTCTTTATACTTGAGGGTCACTTGAGCGTGGAGGAGGCAGTAAAGGAGATGGTATCGAAGGACAGCACCTTTGTTCTTGTGAAACTTGGGAAAGAGCTTGGCATCCTTACGGAGAGAGATGTGCTCAAGAAGGTTTTGGCAAAGGGTCTAAAACCGGAGGAGGTCAGGCTTGAGGAAGTGGCTACCTCTCCTGTCCTTTCTCTGGAGAGCAGTAAGACCCTATACGATGCCATGGTGCTCATGGCAAGGCACGGCATCAGAAAACTTCTGATAAAGAAAGAGGGCGTGCCCCTTGGAGTCCTCGAGGACAGAGACCTGATAGCTTACGAAAGCAAGAACGCAGTCCTGCTAATAAAGGAGATAGACAAGGCTAAGACAGTCCCTGAGCTTAGATACCTCTATAACCTAGTTAGAGAGCATGTTCTGGAGTTGGTTTTTCATGGAACGGACCCGGAAAGGCTGGGTGAGTATATATCAGAGCTCAACGACCGTTTTATGAAAAGGACAGTTTACATAACCATGAGCAAGCTGGGAGAAGAGCCTCTGGTGCCCTTTAGTATAATGGTTCTCGGTAGCGAGGGCAGAAGAGAGCAAAGCCTTAAAACGGACCAGGACAACGCCCTAATATACGAGGATTACCCCCTTCTGGACTTTGAACCAAAAGGCTACTTTGAAAGGTTTTCAAAGGTTTACATTCAGACACTGCTTGAGATAGGCTTCCCCCCCTGCCCCGGCAAGGTGATGGTTTCAAATCCTTTCTGGAGAAGGTCCTCAAAAGAATGGTATCAGGCAGTTGAAGATTGGGTTGAAAGACCAAAGCCCGAGAACATACTAAATGTAGCCATATTCTTTGACTTCAGAAATGTGTTCGGCGACCAAACGCTCGTGCGGAAGCTGTGGGAGTATGTCCTGCAGGAAATAAAAAATAACCAGGGCTTCCTGCCCTTCCTTGCGGTCGATGCGGTTCGCTTCAAACCGCCGGTAGGCTTCTTTAGAAACTTTGTAGTGGAGAAAACGGGCGAACACAGGGGTGAGATAGACATTAAGAAAGGGGGCATATTCCCTATAACTCAGGGTATAAGGGCCCTTGCCCTTGAGAAGGGTATAAGCAGGCAGAACACCTTTGAACGTATAGAAGAACTCAAGAAACTGGGTCTTCTTTCGGAGGACTACGCAAAGGACCTTAAAGAATCTTACAGGTTTCTGCTGTCTCTGCGCTTCAGGTTTCAAGCTCAGAAGATGAAAGAGGGCAAAGAACCAGACAACTATGTAAACCCTCATAGATTATCTAGGGCGGAGAAGAACACCCTAAAGGATGTCTTCAGGATTATAAAAGAGTTTCAGGACTTTCTCTACGAAAGGTATAGTCTTAGGTTCTTTGAATGATGTCCGTAAGGAGGTGGCTTGCAAAAAGGTTAAAACCAGACCTGTGGAAGAGTTTTAACTGGGACATAGACAAGAGAGAGAGTATAGAAAAGGGTTGTTTTGTTGTCTTTGATACCGAGACCACAGGACTTGACCTAAGGAGAGACGAACCTCTAAGCCTCGGAGCGGTAAAGATAGAAGGTCTAAGGATAGACCTGTCAAAAAGCTACTATGCTCTTCTGAAGCCCACCATCGGCTACGGCGAGTCCGTAAAGGTTCATGGTATAACACCCTTGGAGCTGGAAGGTGCAAGAGATAGGGTCGAGGTTTGCAAAGATTTTCTGGAATACGCAAGAGGTTGTATTCTATCGGGATACTTTGTTCACATAGATGTGGCTATGGTGAAAAAATTGGTCCAGAGAGAATGCAAGGGCATCTTCTACCCCCCCACTCTTGACCTAGTGAGCATGATAGGAAAGAAGGAAAGCATACCTACATTGGCGGAACTTCTCAGAGACTTCAATATACCCGCTTCCAACTTCCATAACGCCTTGGAGGATGCTTACATGAGTGCCCTTCTTCTTCTCAGGTTTTTGAAGGAAGGTGGCTACTCAAAGATAGGAGACCTACCTTTGAGCTTCTAAGTTCAGCAATTCAAGTTTTAAGGTGGAGGACTTAAACCTCTTTGCTTTGTCTAATAAGGTCTGTAGGATAATATAATCTTATGAAGCGGAGCTGGAAAGATTATAACAAAGACTTAGTAAAAAGAGGAGAAATCCTCATTGACCCAGAAATACTTGATACACAATCACAACACAATGAGGCAAAAAAGTTAGGAAGACCCTTCAAGTATCCAAGAGGACTAATCATATTCATTCTCTTTCTCAAATATGTCCTCAGACTACCCTATAGACAAACAGAAGGCTTTGTAAGAGCCCTCTTCAGACAAATGGGTAT
>JANWWH010000055.1 GCA_025056375.1 Aquificaceae bacterium | reverse complement strand
TTCTAAAAAATGTCAAATGGATGAACATCTATATTTGTCCAAAAACAACTATTTTACTGGAGACTAGTAACCTATACAGGGTTTTGTGAGGGGTTTTTAAGCCCCCTAAAGCCATAAAGTCGGGTTAAAATAGCCTTCCATGGAAAGGGTAGGCATAGAAGACTTTCTAAAGCTGGACATAAGGCTTGCAAAGGTGCTCTTTGCGGAGCGCGTGGAAGGTTCGGAGAAGCTCCTAAAGCTCAAAGTATCTCTCGGAGATGAAGAAAGAACCCTCATGGCAGGTATAGCGAAACACTACAGCCCCGAGGAGCTGGTGGGTAAAAAAGTCCTTATGCTGGCAAACCTTGAACCCAGAAGAATATTCGGCGTTGAATCTCAGGGTATGGTGCTCGCCCTTTCTGATGGAGAGAACCTGTCCCTCATCGTTCCCGACAGGGATGTGAAAGAGGGGGCAAAGGCAAGCTGACACATCTGGTGGAGGCGGCGGGAATCGAACCCGCGTCCGAGAACTTTCAGAACTCAGAGCCTCTACAGGCTTAGCCAGCGTTTTCCTTCTGACCCTAGGGCGTCCACTGGCAAACTCCCTCAGGGCGAGCAGGACTGGGTCTTCGGCAGTGGGTGCATCCTGCAACGCCCACCACCTACACCTCCGTGTCTGAGCCCTTCCCACAGCCCAGAGGTCAAGCCGCAGGAGAGCCACCGCTTTTACTTAAGCGGCGAGAGCAAGTTCCCTTTCGGGAAGTGTTCGCTACGGCTGTTAAGGTTGCCACCCTGCCTGCAACCCTGTCTTACGGTTCCCGTCGAACCCTTTCGCCCCCTTAAGGGATTGGTCTTAAAATATAAGTTTACATGCCTGCACTGTCAAGGTCAAAGAAGCTGAAGACTATAAGAAAGAAGCTAAGGCTCAGGAGGAGGGGTGAAAAGACCCTTCTTGCTCTCTATCAGGGTAGGCTTATAGAGTCCCTTAAGGAGTTGAGAATACCCCTCTTGCTTCTACACCTTTCCCTCAGCGTAGGAACCTTAGGATACATGATACTCTCTGGTGGCAACTTTATAGACGCCATATACATGACAGTTATAACCATTGGCACTATAGGCTTTGGTGAAATAGCAAAGGGAACGGATACGCCTGAGGGCAGGATATTTACCACCTTCCTCGCCCTTATGGGTATAGGGGTCTTTACCACCTCTGTCACTATAGTGGTAAGGGTTTTTCTCTTAGGAGATGTGATAACTCTATTAAAATACATTAAGGTGCTTAGCGACATAGAAAAGTTAAAGAACCACGCCATCATATGCGGATACAACAAGACATCCGCCTGGCTTGTAGAGGCTCTGCGCAAGAGAAGGATAGAGTTTGTGGTCATAGACTCAAGAGAGGAAGCCTTAAAGTATATGCAACTGCACAACATAAAGTATTTTCTCACGGAAGAGCCTTACAAGAAGACTGCCCTTAACGCTGCGGGTATAAGCAGGGCAAGATACCTCATAGCCAACATGGAGGACGAAGCCAAGAACATAGCGGTTATAGTTACCGCAAGGCTCCTCGAGCCCAGCAGAGAAAAACTGTTCATTTACTCTACCGCACCCACCGACGGCACCGCTCAAAAACTGGAGGAACTGGGTGCCAACAAGGTGATAGTGCCGGACAAGCTCATAGCAAACCGGGTGTTTTCCTACATGCTCCACGAGACGGGAGGCTTTGTATCTGACCTCTTTGACCGAATAGCCTACGGCGAGGAAGCGGAGCTTGAGATAGTGGAGATAAGGGTATCGGAGAGGAGCTCCTTGGCAGGTAAAAAGCTAAAGGACATAGACCTGAGGAGGGTTTACGGCGTTACCGTCATAGGCATAAAGAGGTCTGAGGGAAGCCTTGAGCTTACCGTCTCAGGAGATACGCAGATAGAGGAGGGAGACACCTTGCTTCTCCTTGGAAAGCCCTCAGATGTAAAAAAAGCCACCGAATTCTACAGGGAGGTTCTCGTATGAGGCTAAAGAAGATTATGACAGACTTTTTCTTGCTCATGGCTTTGACCACCAACCTGAGCTTTATCTTCAATCCCAACCCCTACGAGCTTGTTATAACGGTAGTCACCAATCTAACCGCCACCATACTAAAGCTGGGCGAGGGTAAGATACTGGCTACGGAGATGACGGCCGCAAGCCTTGTGGCAGACCTTCACCTCATCCCAGCTGCCTTTATATACTTCCTTGGGAATGTGTCCGAGTCGGTAAGCCTTGCCACGGGTGCTCTGGCGGCAAACATAATCTCCGTCCTGCTTTCCATCATAGAGGCTATCTTCAGTTACCTATCGGAGGAGTAGATTGTCCATTAGCCTCAGCTTCTCCTCTTCTATGGCATCTCCCAGCTCTCTTCCTCTTAGCCCTTTGAACTTCTGTGGGTCTACCTTCACCCCTCTGAGCTTCTCCATGTAAAGCCTAACCTTTTCCTTCTGATGTAGCATGAGAAGAAGCAAGAAGGCAAGGGGTTTCCCCCTCAGCAGGAGGTATATCTCCGAGTTCTTTTGAGCTTTTTGAAGAGAAGGGAGCACCCTGTAAAGCTGGTCCTTTACCAACCTATAGCTTTCCCTAACCCAAGAGGGTGCGCTTATCTCGCGGAGAAAATCCTCGCCCTCCTTTGTGTCTTTTATGAGCAATAAGAGGAAGACCCACCCGTAGTCTATCACCTCCTGAGGAAACTCTATCCTGTGCCAGCTCACGATTTCCTTTAGCTTTTCCAGGGAGTTTTCCAGCTGGGGACTAAAGCTGAAGCCCTCTATCACCTGCTCAAGAACATGATACTTTCTGTAAAGCCGGAGGATTTCAAGAAGCTTTTCCTCTCTCAGTGCCAACCTGAGCTCGTTGAGCACCCTTCCCCTCGGTGACCTTTTCAAAAGCTCAAGTTCCACCGCATTTTTCAAAAGTTTCTCCGTTCCCTTCGAGAGCTTAAAGCCAAATCTACCCGCAAACCTTAGAGCTCTCAGCACTCGGACCGGGTCTTCTACAAAGCTCATAGGGTGCAAAACCCTTACTATGCCATCTTTGAGGTCTCTTAAGCCTCCGAAGTAGTCCACGAGGGTGCCAAAGTCCTCTGGGTTCAGAGAGAGGGCAAGGGCGTTTATGGTAAAGTCTCTTCTGAGGAGGTCTTCCCGGAGGGTAGCCCACTCCACTACTGGGTAGGCACCGGGTTGAGGGTAGGTTTCCCTTCTGGTGGTAGCCAGCTCCACCTTGAAACCCTCAAGTTTCATGTGGGCGGTGCCAAAATCTGGAAAGGTATGGGCTTCCACCTTCCACAGACTTGCAAGCCTCTGCGCAAGCTCTATTGCCTTTCCTTCCACCACCAAATCCAGGTCCCATAGGCTTCTCTTCATCAGTAGGTCTCTGACCACGCCACCCACCAGATAAACCCTATAACCCATAAGACTAGCTTCTTTCCCTATTCTCTCAAGAAGCCCTCTTATGTTCTCTGGTAGGGTGAGCTTCTTTTCGGAGGCTTTCATAACTCTTATGTGTTCTCTGTAAGCCTGCAGGAGGTCAAGCCTGGTGACCACACCCACCACCTCATTTCCACTAAGCACCGGAATAAGTTTCTCGCCGTATTTAGATAGGACCTCCTCCGCCTTCCAGAGGAAGTCCCCAGGCTGAAGGGTGTGAAACTCTTCCACCATGAAGTCCTTTACCTTACCTTTCAGGCGGTGTTTCTGAGCCTTGAGGAGGTTTTTCTTGTAAACGACCCCTATTAGACTACCTTCCCGGCTTACCACCGGTGCCCCCGCAAAGTTTCTCTGAGAAAGCTCAAGAAGTGCGGTTTCTATGTCCATGTCTTCATGAAGGAGGAAGGGTGGATAGCTCATAACTTCCTCAACCTTCAGAGGCGTCTTCTCACCCTTTAGCAGAGCTTTTAGGACTTCCTTCAGTCTTTCACCGGAGACCCCCTCAAACTTTACTGCACTGGCAAACTCGTGACCACCTCCACCAAACCTTTGAAGTAACTCCGAAACGTCAAACTCACCCCTTACAGACCTACCGAAGAGATAGGTCTTGTTGCCCGCTTCCACTATTACAAAGAAGGCGGAGGCTTCTCTTATGTCTCTGAGTTCATAGAAGAGGCTCAGTATGTCCGGCCTGTACTCTTCAGCTCTCAGGACCCCTATGCTTACCTGCCTACCTTCCAAAAAGAGGTTCTCAAAACTCGTCATGTGCCTTGAGAGAAAGTCTATGTCCTCCTTACTTATGCCACCGCTTAGAAACCTTCTAAGTAGCCTAAGATTGAGCCCCCTTTCTAAAAGCCACGCCACCGCCTCCGCATCTCTGGGGGTTGTTCCCTCGTAGGTTAGCATGCCAGTATCTTCGTATATACCCAGGGCGAGGATTGTGGCAGACTCCGGGTCCACTTCTATCCCTTCGCGGACCAGTTCTTCAATCAGCAAGGTAGTGCAACTACCCACAGCTCCCACCTTGCCTTTGAAGCCTGAGGGGGCACTTGGGTGGTGGTCGTATATGTGTATCTCTCTTATCCTGTCCCCAAACCTCTTGAGGTATTCCTCATAATGGTGGCTGTCTACGAGGACAAGGTCAAAACTATCCGGTGGCGTCTCAAGGATGCGAAACCTGTGCATAAAGTGTCTGAAGACCTCGCTTGCCTTTCTTGAAAGGTAATGGGGTTTGAGAAGATAAGCTTCTTCGTATAGGAGTAGCACGCAGTAGGCAGAGGAGAGGGCGTCCAAGTCCGCACCTTCCTCAAGAAGGATAAGTTTCGTCATGGGTTTAAAATTATATTGTGGTAAAGGCTTTGTTTTTTGTTCTGTCCGGTTTTTTGCTCGGTGTGGGTTTTGTGGGGTTGACCCATAGGCTTGCAGGAAGGGGGCTTGTGGGGCTTTACCTTCTGAGCCTACCAGCAAAGCTCTCTATCTGGGCTTTTGCCTTCCTTGCCTGCTATTTCGGCGGTGGTTTCATAGGTTTTTTGCTCTGTATTTCTGCCTTTCTTCTCGGCTTTTTATCGACGCTCCTTTTCATAGGGTTTAGGAAAGATGGAAGAGCTGAAGGTCTTTGAACCCCTGTTTAGAAATAGCCTCTTTCAGTTCTTTCTCTACATGGCTCTTCTTCAGCTCCTTGCGCAGGTATTTTTGGACAGACGGGTAGCCTTTTGGATTTCCTCCCTGAGCACTACCTTTATATGGCTAAAATCCTTTGACCCGCTCACACCTCTGAAGGGTTGGGCTATAATCCTTTTCGTGTTCATCTTGTATGTGGTCCCGAAGGTCTTTCTCCACTTTAATCTATTTCTTTACCTGCAGGGGAAGAAGCGATGCCCTGAGTGCTACAGTGGGGTTCACTGGAGGGCGAAGGTATGCCCCTTCTGTGCCCACAGGTTCAGAGGTATGGAAAAAGCGGGTGAGGAGGATTAAATTATAAACCCAGCAAAGGTAAGGGGGTAAGGCATGGCGATGGTGGACCTTTACAGAGCCTTGAGAAAAGAAGCCTTCAAGATATTTATGGAAGAAAGAGAGAGGAAGAAAAGGGCGATAAAGCTCAGGCTTGAGGTTCAGAAGAAAACCTTTGACAAGGGCAAGACTCTACACTAAAATATTTAGTCTGTAAGAGGGGCGGTAGCTCAGTTGGGAGAGCGCCTGCTTGGCGTGTAGGAGGTCGGGGGTTCAAGTCCCCTCCGCTCCACCATTGACGCAGTTAAACCTTTCTCTTAACCTTTCTTCCACGTAGGGATGGACAAGACCCTTCAAACACCCACAATAAGAAGCTATGTCTCTAACTATGGTGGAGCTTATATGTATGTAGTCCTGAGAGGGCATCATAAAGACCGTCTCTACCTTTGCCAGTTTGTAGTTGTTCAGAGCTATCTGAAGCTCATATTCAAAGTCTGTGAACAGCCTCACGCCTCTGACTATAACCTCAAGCCCTTCTCTCTCCATAAAGTCCACAAGAAGCCCATCAAAGCCCTTAACTTCCACTCCCTCCACCCCCTCAACCATTTTCTGAAACATCCTTATCCTCTCTTCCATGCTAAACAGAAGTCCCTTTCTTGGACTTTTTGCCACTGCCACCACAACCCTGTCAAAAATCTTCCTCGCCCTGTTCACTATATCCATGTGCCCAAGGTGGGGTGGGTCAAAGGTGCCAGGATAAACCGCACTTTTCATCTTATATTCATAGTATCTCATAGAGCAAGATTGGACATGGTAAATATTCGCTATAATTTACTTTGTGAAGGTTCTTTTTCTTACTGAAGGCCCTTCTCACATAGGGCATGGGCATGTCACAAGATGCCTATCTCTGTATCAAGCCTTCGAGATGTTGGGCTCAAAACCCCACATGATAGTGCAAGGTGATTATACAATTTACAGCCTTCTGCAGAACAAAAGTTTCGAGCTGTATCCTTGGTTGGAGGACTGGAAAAACAGGAAAGAAAAGCTTAGAGATTTTGACATAGTTGTCCTTGATTCCTACCTTGCGAGTATAGAGGTATACGAGGACATATCCAGAAGTGTTCCTATAAAGCTTTTCATAGACGACTACAAAAGGCTCGCCTATCCGCCGGGCTTCGTCCTGAACGGAAGCGTCTACGGACAGGAGCTTAAATATCCGAGGACGGAGGGAGTTGTATACCTACTTGGTCCTGCTTATGTGCCTCTGAGAAAAGCCTTTTGGAAAGTCAAAAGAAAATACATCAGAAAGAAGCTCCGTAGCGTGCTTGTAACCTTTGGAGGTGCAGACCCAAGAAATATAACCCCTGAGGTTTTAAGGTTGCTTAGAAAGGAGCATCCTGAACTTGAACTTTTCGTGGTAGTTGGCAAGGGCTTCAAAAACAAAGAAGAAGTTTACAAGCTAAAAGGCGAAAAAATAAAGGTTTTTGAAGGTCTTTCTGGTGAAGAGATGAGAGACCTAATGACTATGGTGGACCTTGCGGTAAGCGCGGGTGGGCAAACTACCTACGAGCTTGCGCGGGTGGGCGTGCCCTCTGTGCTTTTGGCGATTGCGGACAACCAATTACTTAATTGCAAAGGTTGGGAAAAGGCTGGCTTTGCCTTTTACGCGGGCTGGTGGGAAGACAAAGAGCTCTGGAAGAAGCTCTCGGAAGGTGTGGAAAAGCTAAAGGACTACGAGCTTAGGCTCAAGATGAGCAAGATAGGTAGAAAACTCATAGACGGTAAGGGGGCTCTAAGGGTAGCAAAGAAGCTAATAAAGGCAGTGCAAAAAGCGTAGAATGGCCTCAGCCATCTATCTTTACCATACCCATCACGATAACGTCCTTCCACCTTCCTTCCTTGAAAACAAGCTCTCTGAGCCTTCCTTCTTCCACAAAACCCATGCGTTTGTGAAAGTTTATAACTCTCTCGTTGTCTTCTATTACTTCCAACTTCAATGTGTGTAGCTTTGCTACTTCAAAAGCCAAAGCCATGGCGGATTTTTCTAAGACTATGCCAGCGCCGTGAGCCCTTTCCTCTGGATTTGCGTATATACCAAAGTAGGCGTTGCGGTTACGAAAGTCCACACGATTAAGGTAAAGAACGCCCAAGGCTACATCGCTTTTCAACACAAGGTAGTAAAAATCTCTACTACTTCTCCCTAAGCCTTTAATAAACTCATCATGTTC
>JANWWH010000054.1 GCA_025056375.1 Aquificaceae bacterium | reverse complement strand
GTGCCGTGGATGTTGTTGTAGAGGTTAATGTTAAACTCAGGTGAGGTGTTCCCGTCTCTGGCACCCACCTCACTTTCTGTGGTATCCAGCCTTAAACCTGCTACGAACCTGAGGTTTTTACTCAAGTTTTTCTCGTATTCCCCGTATACTCCTACGTTTGTTATGTCCACGTCAGGTATCATGTGGACGGGTGTGTAGGGGCTTGCACCCGTATACATCCTTCTGTAGTTTACCGCCTCCCAGTTTCTCTGGTAGGCTTCCAGCCCAAGGGTAAAACCACCTACCTTGCCCTCTATCCTTCCACCGTAGGTCCTGGTGTCCGCATAGGTTCTCATAGAGTAGGGTCTGGGCATGTTGTTGGAAGAGGCTCTATACTGGTCCGTCATGTCGTGCTTGACCTGAGTAAAGTAGAACTGGAGTTTTAACCTGTTCTTTATGTGGTAGGTAAGGTTTAGCCTGTCTGTATTATCGTATATGGCGTCCATCCTGAGGGCTGGATATAGCACATGGTCCGCCTCTTGCCTCGTATAAGCTACCTCAAACTCATGGTTTTTTACCGGAGAAAACCCAAACTTTGCCCAGTAGGTGTTTATCTCAAAAGCTCTTGAATTTACCTTCTCCGGTCTGTAGGCGGAGTTGGGTGGTGTTGGGTGCTGAGCGGAATACTGGGTTACCCGCCTTCCCTCTCCGTCTTTGTAAGGCTTTGAATACCTGTAAGAGTAACCAACAAGTCCGTAAAAGTTCTCGTCTCTGTAAGAGATTACAGGAGAAAAGTTTCTGTAGTCAAAGGAGCCGAGGGTGACGTTTAGCTTGAGCCTGAAGCCCTTCTCCGGTTTTCTCGTTATGATGTTTACAAGACCTCCAAGAGAACCCTGATGTTTTATGTCAAAGGGCCCCTTTATGACTTCAATCCTTTCCACCTCCGAAAAATCCACATGAAAGGCTGGGGGGTCCATCCTGTTGGGGCAGGCACCGTGAACCTCTGCGTCATCAATCAGAACATTGATGTTGTCCTTTTGAAAAGCCCTTATGACCGTGTCGTTGGCTATCACGCCCTTCCTTACCTTGTTAATGCCTTCAATCTTCTGAAGAGCCTCGCCCACATCCTTTGCGAAGGATTCGCGAACTTCTCTCACCTCAAGGCTCTCTCTAAAGCTTTCCCTCTTACCCTTGACCTCCACCTCCTTCAGGAGCAACTCCTGAGAGAAGGCAGGAAGGCTGAACAGTGCGGTCAACAGTATCGACTTTTTCATTACTTTACCTCCATAATATCGTGATATTAACAATTTTATAACAAAAGATGAGATATGTCAATATGACCTTGGAGGAAATAAAAAAAGGGGCACTGTTGTGCCCCCTTTTTGGGTCAGATTGTGAGCTTTACCAGTTGAGTATTCTTACCCTGTCTTCGGAGAGTATGCCGAAGATTAGCCCCGGAGAGGCGAACTCTGCCCCCTGCACCAGCTCCTTCACCTTAAACTGTTCTGCGCATCTGGGACATACAAAAACAAGACCACCCTGCTTTATGAACTCTTTCAGCTGCTCTATGGCGGGGGTTGGTCTTGCTTTGGCGTCTGCAAGCTTGACACCTTCTGAGTTGAGCCATACTATGGTCTCATTTCCCCTTTTGAGGGAAGTCATGGCGAAGTTAAGTGCCATCATGGGGTTTTGTCCCTTATCGGTGGTGATGTTTATAAGCACCGATATGTTGTCCTTGAAGTGGACCACGTCCTTGTCCTTCTTTTCTCCCTTCTTGGGGCTTGCATAACCCACTGCAAACATAGCGGAGACAAACATAAGACCAAGGACCAGGCTGACCTTCACTTTCATCTTTCACCTCCTTAGCTTTTTAGGAAGATACTATCAAAGAATTGTTAAGATTTGGTTAAGGTTATCAGCTTTTGTAAACCTTCCTCCGGAAGAGGTCTTTTGGCGATAGAAGTCTTTCAAGAAAGAGTTTACCCTCCAGGTGGTCTATTTCGTGCTGTATCACCACTGCCTCAAAACCCTCGGTTTCAAACTCCAACATGTTACCCTTTACATCAAAAGCCTGAACTTTTATCCAGTAGTGTCTTTTCACGTTGCCCGTGTAATCTGGAACGCTCAAGCACCCTTCTCTTACTGTGAATTCTCCTTCCTTTTGGATTATGATGGGGTTCACCAAGACCAAAAGCCCGTGGCTTACCTTGTTTTCTCTGTGCTTTGAGCCAGAGGTATCCACCACTATTATTCTCCTGTGAACGCCTACCTGTGGAGAGGCAATGCCTACGCACCCAGGGGAGGTCTTCATGGTGTAAATAAGGTCCTGGGTAAGTTCCTCAAGTTTTCTGTCAAAGCTCACAACATCAATAGAAGGAAGCTTTAACCTTTCATCGGGGTAGGTGAGTATGGTGAGCTTTTTCACAGCCTTTCCTCTTCCTCTCTTTCAAAGCTTACATCTACCCCAAGAGACTGCCTTACTTCCTCAAGCCCCTCTCTCAGAACCTCTTCCCAGTCTTCTCTGCCTTCCACCTCCATAACCATCACATAGAGCCCACCCCTCTTCTCCGTCCTCAGGTCGCTTATGTTGAAACCAAGGCTCGCAAGTTTTGATGTGACCCCATAAACTATGCCGGGTTTGTCAGACCCAAAAACCACTACGCGGTATATAGCCTCCGCCTGAGGATAGACCACATCCTCCAATTCTCTACAGACCATAAAAAGCTCAAACTCCTGACCTACTTCCTTAAGGCTTTGGAGCACTTCCTCCGCACTTATATCTCTATCCGAGCCTACTATGAGCATTATGGTAAACTCGCCGTTCAGCCTCGTCATGGAAGAGTCCTCAAGGTTCATACCAAGCTCATAGAGTGCCTTCGATACTCCTGCCACTATGCCCGGTCTGTCCTTCCCGAAGAGAGAAAGCATAAAAAACTTCATGCCAAGATTTTAACGCATCTACTCACAATCCACCACAGGGTAGCTAAAGGGTGGAATATTCACTTCTCCGTAGGGTGTTCTGACGGGGTTTTCCAGCAGTCTATCTATAAGCCTGAGCTTGTCCTCAAGGCTTTGAAGGGGCATGCAGTAAATCTTTGCTAACTCTTCCAGCTCCGGAGCCCTGCCGAGAACCTTTGCCACCCTTCTGGCTAAGACAAACACCTTCTGGTCTATCTCAGGATATATGTCCTTTATGTATGTGACCACATCGTAGGAATATACCACAACCCTGTGAAGTTTTGCCATAACCTGCACCATCTGCTCCACGGTGGTCTGTTCGTAGGTGCTTATCTGACCGTCAAACATCAGCCCCGCCACAAGCTTACCCCCAACTTCCTGAGCGTGATATACGCAGTAAGTCTCCGGCACTTCCTCCCATCCCTGCTCCATTGCCACCGTAAGAAAAGCACCCATGGCTTCTTCTCTACTCTGAAATATGCCTACAAGGCTATCAAAGTTATCTTCTGATATGTCCGCTATAAGGAGGTAACAGTCGTCAAATCTTTTCTCCTCAAAGCGGGGGGAAATCTCTTGCCAACTTACGAAGGGCTCGAGAAGGTTGGGGCTTTGTGGTGCTTCTCTGAAGAGCTTTTGCACTTTCATGCTTACCTCCTTTCTGTGGTATAATTATAAGGTTTAAAGACCTCTTGGAGGTAGCGGGTTGAGCATTCTGGTAGAGCTTGCCAGCAGAGCAAGAGAATTAGGTGGCGTAAGGGTTTACAAGAAAAATGTGGAAAGGGTGCTCTCCGCCCTTTTTAGAAGCGGTGACTTTTGGGAGATAGTGGATATGTCCGACCTTCCTGTGCCTGCAGCCTCGGGCATAGTAAAGACACTCGTGGAAAAGGGCATTGCCTTTATAGATGACGAGGAAAACATTAGGCTGACCCAGAAGGGTCTTGACCTGATGAAGGAATTAGGCGTGGAAGCCTATAGAGATTACGTGTGTCAAGCCTGCGAAGGTAGAGGCATCCCCTTCTATGCGGACATAGAATTTTACAGAGAGTTTCTTCAGGTTACCAAGGATAGACCAAAGGCTATAAGGGACTACGACCAGGGTTCTGTGACACCAGAAACCACCGTATCAAGGGTGCTCTTTATGGACTCAAGGGGTGACCTTAGGAGCAAAGACATCCTCGTTCTGGGTGCGGAGGACGACCTTACGGGTCTTGCGGTTGCCCTTTCAAGGAAAGCAAGAAGCGTGCTCGTGATTGACATAGACAAAAGGCTGATAGACTTTGATAACCAGATATTCAAAGAGTTGGGTATCGACAATGCGGAGGCGAGGGTTTGGGACTTAAGAAACCCCTTTCCAGAGGAGATACTTGGGCACTACGACGTCTTTGTATCCGACCCACCCGAGACCCTGCCCGCCTTCAGGGCTTTCATAGGTAGGGGTATAGCCACCTTAAGAGAGGATGGAGGTGTGGGTTACTTTGGTCTTACCCTCAGAGATTCCTCCGTCTTCCGTTGGAGAGACTTTCAGGTTTCTCTTACCACTGAGTTTGGCGTTGCTATCACAGACATAGTGCAGGACTTTAACGCCTACATAACCTGGGACTATCATCCGGAGACAAAGGCTGCCGAGGTTGCTCCCGTCAAAAGACAGCCAAAGGGCGTATGGTATAGGTCCGCTTGGTATAGGATTGAAGCCCTGCCGGGCTTTAAAAGGTGGAACGACCCCATATCGGACGATGTGTTTTATCTTGATGAAGAGGGTTCAACCACATAAACCTTAGTTTGGAGAGTGTTTGGGTGGTCGGAGTGGAGTGCGAGCTAATAGCTTGGGGGATGATAGGTATTTACTGGACAGAGAGAATTCTACGAGTTTATCATAGAAAATTCTGACCTTATCGCAGAAGACGTTGAGACAGAGGTAGCAATGCTGTCTGCTTATGAGGGGGTAATGAGTAGGTTGTCGGACGGATTAGATAAACTGCTTAAAACTCTAACCTCTGGTGGAGAATAATTTAGAATTGTGGATGTTGAAAGGCTCAAGAGAGTTCAAGAAGATTGTGCCAAAAAAGTTATCCAAAGGGATGATTTTGA
This sequence comes from Aquificaceae bacterium, assembly GCA_025056375.1. Classification (GTDB taxonomy): domain Bacteria; phylum Aquificota; class Aquificia; order Aquificales; family Aquificaceae; genus Pampinifervens. Next base: position 2,717 of record JANWWH010000054.1, on the reverse strand, counting down.
AAAGCTTGAGTTTGTTGGCGGTATAGACCTTACCTTTGAGAGTGCAAAGGAAAACCCTACCAGAGCTTGGGCTTCTTTGGTGGTGGTGAGGCTCACAGACCTAAGGGCGGTTTACCAAAAAGTGGTAGAGGGCATGGTGGACTTTCCTTATGTTCCTACCTTTCTTGCCTTCAGAGAGCTCCCTCTTATGCTGAAGCTCTACGAGGAGGCGGAGTTAAAGCCAGATGTCTTTTTCATAGATGGTCAGGGGGTGGCACATCCGAGGGGTTGCGGTATAGCCTCGCACTTTGGCGTGGAGACCAATTCTGTGAGCGTAGGCGTGGCAAAGACCAGACTTTTTGGATACTACAAAGAGCTAGAAGGCAAGAGGGAAAGCTACAGCTACCTCACCCACAAGGGAGCGGTGGTAGGCGCAGCGGTGAGGACAAAAGACTACTCGGAACCTGTGTTTGTGTCCGTAGGACACAGGATAAGCCTCAAGACTGCCATTGAGCTGGTTTTGAAAACTTCTCTTTATAGAGTGCCAGAACCTACAAGGCTTGCCCATAATCTTTTGCAAAAGGTAAGAAGGTTATAACCCCTTTAGTAAAGGGTTTAGCTTTAGGGTCCTTGGCTATAAGGCTTTCTCTATGAGGTCTCTCAAGAGCTCTATGGAAAGGACTCTTTCGTAGCCCCCTTCCTTGTTGTAGTTGTATATGAACCCTTTGTTAAAGTGTCCAAAGGCAACGCCGAAAAGGTAGGCTATGGCAACGGGGCAAGAAAAGAAAAAGTGCAGGTTTGCGTAGTGTTTTGCCCCCTTCCGCTCCTGAATCGCGCTGGCAATTTCTTTTGCTACACTCTTGAAAAGCTCCGGACTGAGGTTGCCTCTACTTTGCATCGTAGTTAGAACAAGCATATCACCTCTTATGCCTTCCTTTTCCAGAAAAGCCCTTATGTCCGAAACTGGGTTGTGATGAGCAAAGAAGAGAACTACCGAGAGGTCTTCGCCCAATGCTTCAAAAAGTTGTGTCTCCACAAACTCGTATCGGTTGGTATGCTCTTTTATCTCTCTGGTGTTTTCCAGCTCTATGGGATGGTAGCGTCTGCTACTGGGGTTGTAGTGATATATGACGGAGGGTCTCGTGTGTCCGTAAAGTATGCCAAGAGCAAAGGCAAGGCTTGCTGGTCCGTTTATAACTACGTGCGCCTTCAGTCTTCTCATAAGCATGTAGTCCAACTCTTTTACCCTTTTGACGAACTTCTCCGCCACTTCTTGCCAAAGACTACCCTCCAGCTTACCTGTTAGCAAAACTAAGCTTTCCTCTTGCAAGCGGAGTATGTTCTTCAGATTTAAGAGTTCCTGTGAATCTTTGAAAAACTCTTCTACGCGCAGTGGGTCTTTACTAACCGCAAGGGGCACCTCTACGAAGGGTTTTTCCAGCCACTGACAGAGTTCCTCAAGGGTTTTAAGATGAAACGGTTCCGCAAGCTTTCTTTTCATGGACTTACAGACTTCCGCCTTTTCCTTAATGGAATCTACCTTTGTTAGCCTTCCATCTTTTCTTATGCCTCCACTCCAGCAAAGAGACGGGGGGAGCTCCCCTACACTTAAACTCAGAGCCAGAGCAAGCTGAAAGCTGTTTCCTTTGATAGGAACTTCGAAAAACACGGAGATATGCTCTGAAAGCTTTCCCTTTGACCGCAGGTATTCCTCCACGGGTTTTATGTGTCTTTTTAGCTCTCTTATGTTGCAAAAGGTCTCGGGTGTGTCCTTTAGGGCAAGAGCCTTTACCACTTGACCGCCCTCAATGTCTACTGCGGGAAAGTCAAACTCGAGGGTAGGGTTTTTGAGAAAGGCTACGGCAGTCTGGTGCTTTATGTTCAGAGCTTTCCGTAAGATCTCTGGCTCAAACTCCCCAGAACGCAGGTGCTTTATGAGGTGGTATTGCACTTTGGGGGAGAGTTCCTCCCATTGGTTAAGCAGTTCCTCTATATCACTATCAAGCATACCCCTTTCTAAAAAGTTTATAAGGTCTTCCTCCTCAAAAAGGCTAAAGTTCCACAACTTTCAAAACCTCCTCAGGATTTATGCCAGAGAAGTTACCCTCCAGCTCCAAGCGCGTCTCTTCTATCTCACCCTCAAAGAGGGTCACATCACCTACCGTTATTTTCACTCTTTTGCGGAAGAGCTCTTCGGGCAGGTAAAGCCTTAAACCCTTCTCCAGAAGCACCGCATAGAAGTTCTCACCTTTGAAATACCTGTTTTCCGCCGCAAGAGCAAAAACTCTGTAAGGTTCTAAATCTCTTTCTGTTTTATCGTCAAGCTTAATGACTTGAAACGCTCCCTCCTCCGCAAGGTCTGCGTGGTGAAGCAAAGAAGCCATAGTCCACTTAGCCCATATTCTTGAATTTAGAGAAATGAACTTCCTAACCGCATAGCCCGCAGAGTCTTCTCGCCAGCTTTTTACCCATTGCTCTATTTTTGAAATGTCCTCCTTTGAAACCTTGCCTATCGGGACGGTATGTCTTCTTATGAACTCCTCCCTAAGGTAGTCCCATACTGGAATTACACCGAGCCTCAAGCCCAATCTTTTTAATTCGTAAATTGGACTCCCTGGGGGGAGGAGAAGAAGGTAAGAGCTCATCGGTACGGTAAAGAAGAGGCCGTCCTCTACCTGCCTTATTATGATAAATCTCTCGGGTGGTATGTTCCAAACCTCTCTAATCTCGCCCACTTG
>JANWWH010000053.1 GCA_025056375.1 Aquificaceae bacterium | reverse complement strand
CACCGAGGAGATGCGGTATGTGGCAAAGAGGGAAGGTCTCCATCCTGAGTTTGTCCGTCAGGAGGTGGCGAAGGGAAGGATGATAATTCCAGCTAACATAAACCACTTACACCTTGAACCTATGTGCATAGGCATAAACTCAAGGGTAAAGGTCAACGCCAACATAGGCAACTCAGGGCTTGCCTCAGACATACCCACAGAGGTGGAAAAAGCAAGGGTTGCCATAAAATACGGTGCGGATACCATAATGGACCTTTCTACGGGTGAAGCCATCAGAGAGACCCGTCAAGCTATCATAGATGCCAGCAGTGTCCCGGTGGGCACTGTCCCCATCTACGAAGCCCTCAGGAGGGCAAAGGGCAGTGTGAAAAACATGACGGTGGACCTCATCCTTGATGTGATAGAAGAGCAGGCACAGCAGGGGGTCTCCTACATGACCATACACGCGGGCGTTCTCAGAGAGTTCCTACCCATGGTTCAGCATAGGGTTATGGGTATAGTGTCTCGTGGAGGCGCAATTATGGCTCAGTGGATGGTGGAGCATGGCAGACAGAACCCCCTTTACGAGCACTTTGACAAAATATGCGAGATATTCAAAAAATATGATGTGAGTTTTTCCTTGGGAGATGGACTAAGACCGGGGGCGATAGCGGACGCCTCCGACGAGGCTCAGCTTGCGGAGCTGAAAGTTTTGGGTGAACTCACTGAGAGGGCGTGGAGGCACGATGTGCAGGTTATGGTGGAAGGACCGGGGCACGTGCCCATGGACCAGATTGAGTTCAACATGAAAATTCAGCAAAAGTTGTGCCACGAGGCACCCTTCTATGTGCTTGGACCTCTGGTTATTGATGTAGCACCCGGCTACGACCACATAGCCTCCGCCATAGGTGCAGCTATGGCTGGATGGTATGGCGCTGCGATGCTGTGCTATGTGACTCCAAAGGAACATCTTGGACTTCCTAACATAGAGGATGTCAAGCAGGGTGTTATAGCTTACAAGATTGCCGCACATGCGGCAGATGTTGCCAAAAACTGGCCCGGTGCAAGAGACTGGGACTTGGAGATGTCAAGGGCTCGCTTTGCCTTTGACTGGAATAGGCAGTTTGAGCTGGCTCTTGACCCAGAAACCGCAAGAGCTTACCATGACGAAACCTTGCCACAGGAAGGCTACAAAACAGCAAAATTCTGCTCTATGTGCGGTCCTGAGTTCTGTGCTTACAAAATATCCCAGAACGTCTCCTCAAAGATGGAGGAAGCCCTTCAGCTGGAAAATTGGCTCTCACCCTGAAGCTCTTGGGGCGGTTCGCCCCATCTTAACAAAAACTTAACCAAAACTTAAAGAAATCTTAACCTTACCACTCTATCCTTTTTACCATGTCTCTTGCACTTGTAGAGTTGCACGATGTAAGCCCTTACTACAGGGCTGAATTTTTGAGTGCCCTTGAGCTTTTGGAGGAGGTGGGTTGCCATAGATTCTCTCTGCTGGTGGTGCCCTACTTCTGGGAAAGGGCACCGCTGGGAGAGGACAGAGAGTTCCTATCTCTTATAAAGAGCACTGGCGGGGAGGTGCTTCTACACGGATACACTCACAAGGGTAAAAAAAGGTTTCAGGACATTCTTTGGACGGATGGGGAGGGGGAGTTTGGAGGGCTTGACCTGCAAGAAACCTACGAGAGAGTCCGGGCAGGGTTTGAGCTTTTTGAGTATCTTGGGCTAAAGACTGAGTTCTTCGTCCCGCCCGCCTGGATAGGCAATCCTTATCTGGAGGATGTGCTTTACTCTTTGGCTTTTAGAGGCGTCGCATACCGGTGGCACATAAAGGACCTTACGGAGGGAGTTCTTATAAAATCACCCGCCCTTACCTTTAGCAACAGACACATATTCTCTTGGCTTAGTCTTAAGCTCGTGCCAGAGTTTGAAAAGCTTTACAGCAGGCATCACATCATGAGGCTTGCCCTCCACATGGCGGACTTCAGAGATAGAAGAAAGTTAAACCTTTGGAAGGATTTACTGGAAGAGGTTAAAAAATCAAGGAGGTGGACCAGCTATGGGGAACTCTTTAGCAAAGGCGGACCTTCATCTTCATTCGAAGGCTTCCAACCTGCCGGGCGGATGGTTCAGTAAGCTGGTGGGTTGTCCCGAGAGCTTTACCGAGCCCATGGAGATATATAGAAGGCTCAAAGAGAGGGGTATGAGTTTTGTTACGATAACGGACCACAATACCATAGATGGCGTCCTTGAGATAGCTCATCTGCCTGATGTCTTTGTGAGCTGTGAGTATACGGTGGTAGTTCCTGAGGAGAAGGGAAAGGTGCATGTGCTCGTGTATGGGCTCAGAGAGGAAAACCACAGAGAGTTACTCAGGCTGAGGGATAGTGTGTATGAGTTCGTGAAATACTTAAAGATGAACAGGCTTGCCCACTCTCTCGCCCACCCCTTCTACTCTGTGCAAGGAACGGTGCTTAGCAAGAGCCTGGTGGAAAAACTGGTTCTTCTCTTTGACAACTGGGAGGTGATAAACGGCACTAGGGGTGATGGTGTAAGATACATAGAGGAGTCTATAGCGAGGCTTTACGACGGATGGAACAAAATACACCAGCTTGCGGAGAAGCATAAGGTTGAGCCCCAAAGGTTCAGAGAGAGGATAAGCTTTACCGCAGGTTCTGACGACCACGGGGGTATGGACGTAGGTAGAACCTGGACAGCGGTGGAGGGAGCTCACAGCAAAGAAGACTTCCTTAAGGGCCTCTGGGAAGGTAGAACGCTGGTGGGCACGGAAGAGCTCGGGGACAAAAGACTTCTAAACATGGTCTGCAGAGTGGGTTATGACTTTCTAAAGAGCAAGGGGCACATACCTTCCGAGATAAGACCTATAACCGACTATCTCTTTATGCACTCTGACAACCCCATGGTAGGTTTACTACTGAGAAACTTTATAGGTGTGAGGGCTGAGAGAGAGAGCCTATTGAAAGAGCTTGCGAGGGTCTTACCCTCCATATCCATCGAAAGGTTTTTCAAAAGCCCCTCACCGCAAACCCTTGGGGAGCTGTGCCTGTCCCTCATGGCTCATGGCTTCCCCGCCTTTTTAAAGTATGCCCAGAAAAGGGAAGAAAAGAAGATAAAGGCGATAGGGAGAGACTTCGGAGTTCTAAACGGAAGGGCTATAAAAGTCGCCTATCTTACAGATACCTACCATCACATAAACGGTGTTGCTCGGAGCGCAAGGTTGTTGAGACAGATAGCCCTTGAGGAAGATATGCCCTTCAAAGTTGTGGTTTCTAACTCCGCGGTGGAAGAGGAGGATAACCTCATAAACCTGAAACCTCTGCTAGAGGTTCCTACGCCCTTCTACGAGGAACTGAAGATGGGCGTTCCAAACTTTTTGGACCTTCTGGAGCTCCTGGAGAGAGAAGGTTTTACTCAGGTGCATGTGGCAACGCCCGGACCTCTTGGACTTCTTGGTTTTCTTGCGGGCAAAATCCTAGACCTGAGGGTTACCTTCGCCTTCCATACGGACCTTCCTGCCTATGCCAGAACCTACACTGGGGATGCGGAGCTGGAGGAGCTCTTCTGGAAGTTTTTCCTATTTATAGGAAACCTTTCTGACCGTTTCTTCGTGCCTTCGGAGCACTATAGGAGGCTTTTTGTAAATAGAGGTCTCAGTTACGGGAAGGTGGGTGTTTTCAGAAGGGGCGTGGATACTGAGCTTTTCTCACCATACAAGAGAGAGGAGGACTTTTGGATAAGGAAACTAAACCTGCGAAGACATCAGAGGGTGGTTCTTTACGTGGGGCGCGTTTCCAAAGAAAAGGGTCTCGATACGTTCCTATACACTGCAAGATGTTTCCCGGAGGATGCCTTCGTCATAGTTGGTGACGGTCCCTATAGAGCTCAGCTGGAAACCTACAGACCCAAAAACGTGTATCTCGTAGGCTACCTGACGGGTGATGAGCTGGCAAAGGCTTACGCGAGTTCCTACGTCTTTCTGTTCCCCTCAGAGACGGAGACTTATGGTCAGGTAGTGTTGGAGGCTATGGCAAGTGGTCTGCCCGTATTGGTGAGCTCGAGGGGAGCTTCTCACGAGCACGTGGAAGAGGGAGTAAACGGCTTTATAGCCACAAAACCTGAGGAGTTCGTTGAAAAGCTATCTCTGCTCCTTTCTAAGGAGAACCTTCATAGAACTATGTCTCAAGAAGCTCTCTACAGGGCGAGAAGCCTTGACATGAAAAAGAGCTACATGGACTATATGCTATCCATAGCTGGGCTTGGAAGGTTAGTGCATGAAGCTGGTTGACATCACCCCCTACTTCCACAGGAAGAGCGGTGGTATAAAGAGATACCTTCTGGAGAAGGCAAAGTTTCTGCAGGGGAAGTATGTGGAGCATGTGCTTATTATCCCAGGGAAGGAGAAAAGGACATACTACCTTGGCTCTACCAGAGTTTACGAACTTCCCTCCTTTCCCCTTCCCCTCACAGGGGGTTACAGGTTCTTCTCTTCTCTTTCAGAGATAAAAGAAATACTCCAGAGAGAAGAGCCAGACGTTGTGGAACTGGGTGGAACTTACCAACCTATACCTTTCCTCAGCTCAGACAGATACTTTCTAAGCGTCTTCTACCATTCAGATATAAGGACTGATGTATCCTTTCTCCCCTTGCCCGAAAAGTTAAAACAGGTCTTGGTAGAATATACTATAAAGAAAAGACTTTCAAAGGCGGACCTTATACTTACCCCTTCAAAAAGACAAGAGGAGTTCTTAAGGTCTTATGGACTTGAGCAAGTGACCACCCTGAACTTGGGTGTGGATACGCACCTCTTTAACCCTTGGAAGAGGAACCCCTACTTTGGAAAAATTCTAGGTATAGACGAAAACAGGTTCAGACTTCTCTACGTTGGCAGGCTATCGCCGGAGAAAAACATAAGCTTCCTCCTTGAGTTTTTCCAACACTTGGACCCTACCCTCTTCCATCTGGTTGTGGTAGGAGACGGACCTATGAGAAGAAAAGTGGAAAAGTTCACGCAGAAGCTATCCAACATAACCTATCTTGGGTATGTGCAAAAAGAAGAGGAGTTGGCAGAGGTTTACGCAAGCTGTGATGTGTATGTGAGCGCCTCCACAGGAGAGACCTACGGGCTTTCTTTCCTTGAGGCTCAGGCTTGCGGTTGCCTTCTTGTAGCTCCTGACTTAGGTCTCGAAACCCAACCCTTCAAGGAGTATCTCGCAGAAGAACTAAGAGTGGAAGCCTTCTACGACGCCTTAATGAAAGCCTGTAATGTCCTCAGCCTTTCTTTAAGAGAGAGGGTCAGCTCATACATAGCCAGCAATTTTTCTTGGGATGTCACCTTTGAAAGGCTTTTGAAGATATATAGAGGTGCCCGCCTTCACGCGTAGACAGTCCTACCTAAAGACCTTCCTGAGCCTTTTGAACCACATTAGCCTGAGACCCTGCAGGAACTCCTTACAACTCCACGAAACCTTTAGACTGACATAAAAACTGTTACTATATTTCTCTTAAGATGGAAGGAAGTCAACGAGCTTTTAGGGGTTACGCCCTTCTTGTAGCATCCTTCGTGCTTTTTACTGCAGTTCTCATTATAGGGCTTTTCCACCTTGAGTATAGGGGACCTCTATACTTCGCCCTTTTTGGTGGAAGTCTTGCGCTCCTTAGCTTCTCTCTTGGTTCTTATGCCCTCAGCGTGTATGCATACCTCAAAGAGGAATACTCAAGAAAGGGAAACCTCTTTTCCTTTCTCTTTGACTTTCTTGCGGACATACGCCTTGCCATTTTCCTGATGCTCCTTCTTGGTATACTGTCCATGCTTGGCTCTACCTATGTGCAACAGAGCCAGCCGATAGAGTTTTATCTTGACAGGTTTGGTGCGGACCTGGGCTACTGGCTGTGGAGGCTCTGGATAACAGATGTCTTCCGTTCATGGTATTACATAGCTTTTATAGTGCTCCTTGCCCTTAACCTTATAGCTTGTTCCTTCAAGAGGCTTCCTCGCGTTTGGGTTCAGAGTTTTACCAGGGAAAGGTTTCAGAGGTTGGAGGAGCACATGGAAAGACATCTTAAACCTTTGTCTCTACAGCTGAACCTGTCGGAGGAAAGGCTGGTAAGGTTTTTGAAGGGTATGGGTTTCAGGGTTTACATGGACAGAGAGGGTAAAAAGACATACTTTTATGCGGAGAAGGGTAGGTTTGCCCGTCTTGGCGTTTATGTGGTGCATCTTGGTCTTTTGGTTATCATGGCGGGTGCTCTCGTGGACGCCCTCTGGGGTATAAGGGGCACCCTTATCGTGCCCGAGGGTTCAAGGGGCGACACTCTTCAAATACAAGCAAAGGAAAAGGTAGTAAAGCTACCCTTTCAGGTAGAGCTCCAGGACTTCAGGATTGTCAGCTACGGTGAGGAATTTGAGAAAAAGGGAAAGCCCAGAGAGACACCCTTCAAGGACGCAGTCGCCAGCTTTGAGAGCGACATAAGGATTATCCAAAACGGTAAGGTTGTCTCAAGTGGCATGACTGCGGTGAACGCACCTTTTGACTTTGGTTCTTACAGAATATTTCAGGCTACTTATGGGCTTACTGGAGAGGCGGGTAGGGTAAAGCTGGCGGTTTTTGACAAAAAGCTGGCACCTCTGGACCCCAAAAAGGCATTTGTCGGAGAAGTAGAGCTGAGAGCGGGCAAGGTCTCCGAGTTTGGTGATATGCTCCTTTCCATAGACAGGTCCACGCTCAACCTTGAGGATGAAAGGAAGGGTTTTCAGGGCGAGCTAAAACCAGCTCTCGTGGTAAAAGTCCTACTCAATGGGAAAGCCTACGACGTGCCCGTGGTATATTCTCCGGAGCTGACGGTCTTTGCCCAGTCTCAATCGCCAGGGCTTGCAGACTTCCCCTACACCTTTTTCCTCTTGAACTTTGAACCTCAGTTCTTCAGTGGTTTTCAGGTATCTCGTCAACCAGGCACCTTCCTCATATGGTTGGGTTCTCTTATGGTAGTGGGTGGTATGCTCCTCGCCTTTTACACCGTTCATCGAAAGGTGTGGGCAAGTTTGGAGGGTAACACCCTTAAGGTTGCCTTCTGGTCTCATAAGTTTAAGGAGGAGTTTAGGAGGAGTTTTTTAAAATCTCTGGAGGTTTTAAGGCATGAGGCAGTTTCTGATGGAAAACAACCTCCTACTTCTTAGCAGGATAAGAGGTCTGTCAGGCACTACGAGGGGAGGAAGTGGTGTTGATAAACCTACTCTGTCCAATAAATTACCCACTATCCTCTGAGCCTTTAACCTACACCCTGCTTCTATAAACACTCCCTCTTTTTATCTCTCCCCATCCTGTTTTCAACCTCCTTAAATCATATTGTGTTGTCTTTCACCTATATCACTTCAAGGTATCCAAAGCCCTGACCAGTCCTTAGACCAAGCCCGTATTGGTAAACAAACTTCAGAAGCTCGGGGTTGTCCGTGTGTATGCGGAATTTACCCAAAAAACACCTTATATAACCACCGTAGTGCTTAAGCATCTGCTCCTTGTAGCTTTCAAATTCAAAGGAAAAGTGTCTAACCTCCGGCGTGTAGCCTTTTATGGCAACAAAACGTCTGAGCGTGTTTTCTAAGGTGGATGCTTCAAAGTCTTCTTCCATGGGTAAAGCATACCTTAGCTTTGGGTTGTCTTCTTTCCCTTTTGGTCTTTCTACCACCACGGGGGAAAGGCTTCTAAAGTAACCCTTGCTCCAGTCCCCTTCCTTTTGCGCCTTAATGTCCTTGATGATAAACTCCGCCTCGCCTACCTTGTGCCATTCACCTTTCAAAGACAAAAGTCCGTTGTAGAGCCTCAAGCCATAGACTGGGTCTCCTGTGGAAACTCTTAAGTTTATAAACTTGACGCCTTCTATAAAGTGTTCCCCCACCCTTGCACTCTTGCCCAAGTAAACCGCAAAGGTGTAGGGTCTTGTAGAACTTTCTATAAACTCCCTTATGCCGAAAACCCTTTTCATCAAAGATATTAGCCTGCGCCTGTAGTCAAGGGGTATTT
>JANWWH010000052.1 GCA_025056375.1 Aquificaceae bacterium | reverse complement strand
ACCTTAAGGGCAATTTCTCATACAATGTATACTATAATTTTCTCCACTATGAATGGCTACTATGTGGTGTTTATAACCGTGCCCGTAGAAAAGAGTAAGGAGCTGGCGGAGTACATCATCCAGAAAAGGCTGGGTGCCTGTGTTAATGTGGTGCCTGAGGTAAATTCCATATACTGGTGGAAGGGCAACATTGAAAGGGATAGAGAAAGCCTGCTGGTGGTAAAGACCTCTGCCAAAAAGTTTGAGGAGCTTCTCAGGGGCGTAAAGTCTATCCATCCCTACACGGTGCCAGAAATAATAGCCCTTCCTATAGTGGCGGGCAACGAGGATTACCTCAGGTGGATAGACGACTCCCTTGGTTGAGTTCTCTCATAGCCCTTTTATGTTACCTGCTATAGAATTTCCCTATGCTTTGCAAGCATCAGCAGGATTTTTACGCTTATGATGGCAGGGCGCACAAGAAAGTTTTAATAATACTTCTTATAACCCTTGCCACCATGTTTACGGAAGTGGTGGCTGGTTATCTATTTAACTCTGTTGCCTTGATGGCGGATGGTGTGCACATGTCTACCCATGTTCTCGCCTTCGCCATAACCTACACTGCCTATTATCTTGCAAAGAAATGGTCAAAGGAAGGAAGCTTTACCTTTGGCACCTGGAAAGTGGAAGTCTTAGGGGCTTACACAAGCGGTATACTTCTCTTTTTTGCTTCCTTCCTACTGTTGGAGGAAGCCTTTTCAAAGCTTCTGGGTGGTGGTGATGTAGAATACGATCAGGCGCTTGTGGTTGCCTTTATAGGTCTTGGTGTTAACCTGTTGAGTGCATACCTACTTCACGGCGAACACCATCGCGAGGATAAAGCCCATGGCGACCTTAACCTGCATGGAGCTTTCCTGCATGTGCTGGCGGACTTGCTTACTTCTGTTCTTGCCATAATAGGTCTTCTTACCGGTAAGTTTTTGGGTTTATGGTTTATGGACCCCCTGATGGCTCTGCTGGGTTTTGTGCTAATAATAAGATGGTCTCTTGGTCTTATGAGGGAAAGTGCCTCCATACTCCTTGACAGGGAGGGCAAAAACCCTATGCTGGAACGCATAATCAAAACCCTTGAAGAGGACGGAGAGAGCAGGGTTTACGACATTCATCTTTTGAGAGTGCACAAGGATAAATACGCCTGCATAGTGGGTATCGAAACCACGGGCAATTATGACTTAGGCTACTACCAGAAGTTAATCTCTGGATTTAGAGAGATAGCTCATGCAACCATAGAGCTTAAGAGCTGTTCTTGAGAGGGCAACAATTTTACATTTTTGTAAACAATTTTTCACACTACTGAAAAGCCTGAACTCCTGAAAGTTAGTAAAATTAAACCCTGTGTTAGCGTGTGCTTAATGGTATGATGTTTGCATAACTAAAAGCAGGAGGTTGAAGGATGAAAAAAGTAGAAGCCATCATCAAACCCTTTAAGTTGGACGAGGTGAAGGATGCCCTCGTGGAGATAGGCATAGGGGGAATGACGGTTACGGAGGTGCGTGGCTTTGGTCAGCAGAAGGGCCATACAGAGATATACCGCGGAACGGAGTATGTTATCGACTTCCTGCCCAAGGTCAAGATAGAAGTGGTGGTGCGGGATGAGGATGTGGAAAAGGTGGTGCAGACCATCATGAAAACCGCCCAGACAGGAAGGGTAGGAGACGGCAAGATATTCATAATACCCATAGAGAATGTGGTAAGAATACGCACAGGTGAAAGAGGTGAACAGGCAATATAAGAAACTTATAAAGGAGGTCATACCATGCCAAAGTATTCGCCAGCTGAGGTTTTAAGCCTCATCGAGCAAGAAGGGGTCCAGTATGTGGACCTGAGGTTTTCTGACCTTTTTGGTCAGTGGCAACACCTTACCATACCAGCCTACGAACTATCTCTGTCCACCTTTGAGGAAGGTAGGGGCTTTGACGGTTCTTCCATAAGGGGATGGCAGTCTATCCACGAGTCGGACATGCTTGCCTTCCCAGACCCAACCACAGCCTTCATAGACCCCTTCATGGAACCGAAAACGCTGGTTATGATATGCGACATATACGACCCTATAACGAGGGAAAGATACGGAAGGGACACGCGCTACATAGCTCAGAAGGCGGAGCAGTATCTGAAGCAAACAGGCATAGGAGATACCGCTTACTACGGACCTGAGGCTGAGTTTTTCATATTCGACTCCGTGGAGTTTGGAACCTCTGCCAACTACGCTTTTTGGAGGATAGACTCAGAAGAGGGATGGTGGAACAGAGAAATAGCCTCTTCTGGCTACAAAATACCTCACAAAAGAGGGTATTTCCCAGTGCCACCCCTTGATAGGGTGCATCACCTCAGGAACGAGATGGTTACCATCATGTCTCAGCTGGGCATAGTAGTAGAACTTCACCACCACGAGGTAGCAAGCGCAGGACAAGGAGAGATAGATATACGCTATGACTCTCTGGTCAATCAGGCGGACAAGCTCTTTCTCTACAAGTATGTGGTCAGAATGGTTGCTCACAAATACGGCAAGTTTGCCACTTTTATGCCCAAGGTTCTTCCTAACGACAACGGCTCTGGTATGCATACCCACTTTTCCATCTGGAAAGAAGGGCAGAACCTCTTTGCGGGTTCTGAGTATGCGGGCGTCTCCGAAACCTGCCTGTATGCCATAGGTGGCGTTCTCAAACACGGACCTGCACTAACCGCCTTCACAAACCCAACCCTTAACTCTTACCACAGGCTCGTTCCCGGATTTGAAGCTCCCGTAAGGCTTGCCTACTCCGCAAGAAACCGCTCCGCGGCCATAAGGATACCCACCTATTCTCCTTCCCCCAAGGCAAAGAGGATAGAGATACGTTTCCCTGACCCTACTTCCAATCCATACCTTGCCTTCTCTGCCATACTTATGGCAGCCATAGACGGCATAGAGAACCGCATCCATCCCGGCGAGCCCTTCGACAAGGACATATACTCCCTGCCACCGGAGGAACTAAAGGACATACCCCAACTACCCGGCTCTCTGGAAGAGTCTCTGAAGGCTCTGGAGAGCGACTACGAGTTCCTACTAAAGGGTGGCGTATTCACAGAGGAGCTTATAGAGCTATGGATAAGCTCCAAGAAGAAGGAAATAGACGAAATAAGGTTCATACCCCATCCGAAGGAGTTTGAACTTTACTTTGATATCTAAGTAAAAAACCGCCCCGCCCCTTTGCGGGGCAAAGGAGGTAATAGAATGCGTCGCGCAGGAAGTATTATACCACTACTACCGGTAAGCCTTTCCTTTGCACAGCAGCAGGCACCAAAGCTGGACACGGGCGACACCGCCTGGCTTCTGGTATCCTCCGCCCTTGTGATGCTCATGACCCTTCCGGGTCTTGCCCTCTTTTACGGTGGTATGGCAAAGAGGAAGGATACCCTCAACACCATAGCCATGTCCTTTGTAGCCTACTGCATTGCCTCTGTGGTCTGGATAATCTACGGCTATACCCTTGCCTTCGGACAAGACATAGGGGGTGTTATCGGTGCTCCTTCCAAGCTCTTTCTTCAGGGTGTAGGTATAGATAGTCTGCAGGGGACGATACCCGAGCTTCTCTTTGCCATGTTCCAGCTCACCTTTGCCGCCATAACGGTAGCCCTTGCCAGTGGCTCCTTTGTGGAGAGGCTCAAGTTTTCTTCTTGGGTGCTCTTCGTCCTTTTGTGGGTTAGTCTGGTCTATTTGCCAATAGCCCATTGGGTATGGGGTGGTGGCTTTCTGGCAAAGGATGGCGCTCTTGATTTTGCGGGTGGAACTGTTGTCCACATAAACGCAGGCATAGCGGGTCTTGTGGGAGCTCTTATCTTAGGAAAGAGAAAGGAGGCGGTGTTGCTTCCAAGCAACCTTCCTCTCGTAGTCCTTGGTGCAGGACTTTTGTGGTTTGGATGGTTTGGTTTTAATGCAGGCTCCGCATTAGGTGCCAACAGCCTTGCGGCTGTCGCCATGCTTAACACCAACATAGCCACCGCAGTGGCTGCTTTAGGCTGGATGTTTGCGGAGTGGTTCCACAGAGGAAAGCCTACTGTGCTTGGTCTTGCCTCTGGAGTTATAGCGGGGCTGGTGGCTATAACACCAGCTGCGGGCTTTGTAAACGTGGTTGGTGCGGTGGTCATAGGAATCATTGCGGGTGTGGTTTGCTACTTTATGGTAGCAGAGGTAAAGCAAAAGCTGGGCTACGATGATGCCCTTGACGTTTTCGGCATACACGGCGTGGCGGGCATCGTAGGTGCCCTGCTTACTGGTGTTTTTGCAGACCCCTCCATCAATCAAGCGGGTAAGGGGCTTCTTTACGGAAACCCAGCACAGCTCTTTGTGCAGATAAAGTCTGTGATTGTAACTATAGTCTACAGCGGTGTTATTACCGCAGTCATATTCTTTGTAGCAAAAGCTCTCACCGGGCTTAAGGTGAACGGTGAGGAAGAGATAACGGGGCTTGACAGGTCTCAGCACGGTGAAAATGCTTACAACATTTCTTAAGGAGGTATAAATCATGAAAAAGTCTCTCATTATCACCGCCCTTCTTGGAAGCTTCGGAGGTGCGAAAGCCCTTGAGCTTAAGACAGACTTTCTGGGCACCCTGAACATAACCGGTGCCCTGACGGGCTACGGCATCCACAGCGTGAACAGGACGGATAACAAGAAGACGAGATACGATGTAGGCTCCGCCCTGATAAACCTATCAAAGCCAGCAGAGCCCTTTGGTTTTACCTTCATAGGTGGTGCCTACGGAGTGCCAGTGGTAGGTGTGGGTATAGGAAAAACCTCGGATACCACCGACCTCTTCAGCCCCTTGCCAGTAGCCTATTTAGAGTATGCCCCCATGAAAGGGCTATCCCTTCAGGCTGGTAAGCTGCCCACCATCATAGGCTACGAGTCTGCCTTTACTTACCTCAACAACCACATACAGAGGGGTTTGGTCTGGAACATGCAACCAGTGGTCAACAACGGCTTAAGGCTTACCTACACCACAGAGCTCTTTTTCGTAAAGGCGGGTTTAAATGACGGCTTTTACACCCTCAGCACTACCCATCCGAAGCCAGCCTTTGAAGGAAGCTTCGGCTTTACCCCTACAAAAGACAGTTCCATATCCTTCAACTTCATCATCCCGGACAAAAGCTCAAGACCAAACGACACCGCAGTGCCTGCGAACAAGAGAGAGTTTAACCTTCTTGCCTCATACACCATAGGCAGTATGTCCTTCGGTATGGACTTCACCTATGTGGAAGCTCCAAGAGACGCAGAGGCTCAAGTTCAAGCAAAGGCTAAGGCAAGCGGTGGCGCTCTACACCTTTCCTACGACCTTAAACCTTTCAAGCTCTCAGGAAGGGTTGAATATTTCAGGGACAGTTCGGACGCGGGTGGCACGGACCTTGTAGGTCTTGGAGAGGGAAACAAGGGTTGGACCCTTACCCTCACACCTTCCTACACGAAGGGTCCTCTTCTTGTCAGGGCTGAATTCTCTTATGTTAAGGCGGACAACCCCTTTACTGTAAACAACAAGAAGAGTCAGACAAGGGCTGGTATTGAGGTAGGCTTCCTCTTCTGACTTTTGGGGGCTTTTGCCCCCTTGTGTTAAACTATAAACATGGTTCTTGTCCTCTTGGTTTTTATCCTGACATCCTGTGCTGGAATTTCAAAGAGAGGGGGTGAGGGCGGTAGCCTTGAAGTGTTGTCTTGTGTTCCTACGATTGACCCCAAGGCTTTAAGACCGGCGGTGTGTGGAAAGTGTTCCATAAGGGTGGAGGGCGGAAGACTCCTGGTAACAGAGACGAAGAACTGTCCTCCTTACGAGGTTTACCGCTGCACCCGAAGGGACGGAAAAACTTTTTTCATAAACAACCTTCAATGTAAGCCTTACGAGGATGGCTTGCCCAAATAGACAAAGCACCTGTCCACTCTCTCAAGTTTAGCTCCTTTGAAAGCTCCACCACCTTACCCACCACCATAACCGCAGGGGGCTGGATATGGGGAGGGTTCATAAGTAATTGCTCAAGGTTTGTTGTTATTAGCCTCTGTCTTGGAGTTGTTCCACTCTCTATTAAGGCTACCTTCTCCTGTGGGTCCCTGCCCACTTCTATGAGCTTTTTAGCTATTTCCCTTCTGTTGGACACAGCCATTAGAAAAACGAGGGTGTTTATACCCTTTAGACTTTGCCAGTTTATGCTGGAGTGTTCCTTCCTTGGGTCTTCGTGACCGGTAACTACAGCAAAGGAAGAGGATATACCTCTAAAGGTAAGAGGCACACCCGCACAGGCGGGCACCGCTGTGGCGGAGCTGACACCAGGCACCACTTCAAACTCTATGCCCTGCTGTGCAAGGAAGATGGCTTCTTCTCCGCCCCTTCCGAAGACAAAGGGGTCTCCTCCCTTTAGCCTTACCACTACGTTTTTTCTTTGTGCGTATTCAAGCAGAAGGTTATTTATACTTTCCTGCTCCAAGGTGTGCTTGCCATCTCCTTTTCCTACATAAACCAGTTCGCACTGGGGGTTTGCAAAGAGGAGCACCTCTGGGTTTACCAGCTTATCGTAGAGTATAACCTCCGCAGACTTTATAAGCCTCAGAGCCTTCAAAGTTAAAAGTTCCACATCACCCGGACCTGCCCCCACAAGGTAAACCTTACCCATCCTCAAAAACCCTCTGCAGTTCCCTTATTGCCTGACTAAGCCTTTCCCTTTCGGGGTAGTGGACCCTCAGCACACCGTTCTCAAAGAGCTTTTTGGCAGTTGTCCTGCCCACCGCAAAGACAAAAACCTCTCTGTTCATGCTTCTGACCACTTCTCTGTGAAGACCCATGTCCTTCGCCCTTTTGAAGAGATAGGAAACCTGGTAAGCGGAGGTAAAAAGCACGCCATGGTAAAAGCCTTGCAGGATTTTTTCTAAAAAACTTTGCATCCTCTCCGCATTTTCCACATACCTATAGGTCCAGACCTTATATACCCTCGCCACCCCTCAGGCTCTACCCCTTTCAATACATCCTTTACGCCCTCTGTGCTTTCCACCATGTGGAAGTTTCCAAAGCCTTCTTTCAGGAGCTCTGCCCTTGCCTTGTAGCCTCTGACTATCAAAAGCTCTCTCTTCATACCTTCTGTGAGCTCTCCATATAACCCCGCAGACCTTGCCCTATCAAATACAAGCCTTGCCCCTTCCCCCGTGGTAAAGAGGTATACGCAAGGCTTTGCACTCAGAGCCTCTTTTAAACCCTTGATTGTTTCCTCCTCTGGCACAGGTTCTATGCTTACCAGCTCTTCGACCACAGGCTTTGCACCCAGCTGGGTTATCTTCTCCACCGCTTCCTGTGCCTTTCTTGTGGCGACCACACCAATCCTCTTACCTTTCAGAGCCATGAGAGATTACCTCCTTAGTGCTTGCGAGAAGGATGAGGGTAAACTTCAGCTCCGGTTCTTTTGAGAGAGGGTCAACACCATCTCCAGTAAGAAGGTTCACGGGTGCGGAGGTGTAGCCAAAGGGTGCGAAGGCATGCCCTTTCTTTATGTCTCCAAACCTAACCCTGAGTAGTAGCTCTTCTATCTGAGAGCGTATGAGGACAGTGTCACCCTCTTCTACACCCAGCTCTCCAACATCCTCAGGATGGATAAGCAGGAAGGGGTCTTCTTCACCCTTAAGTAGTTCAGGGCTTTTGCCAGTTCTTGTCATGGTATGCCACTGGTTTTTAGTTCTTCCAGTAAGAAGTACGAAAGAAGCAGGCTGATGCCTGTAGGGTGTAGGGTGCATCTTAGCTTTTCCTGAAGGCGTGCGGAAGGTAAGTCTTTCGTAGAGCCACCTTTTCCCCCATCTTTGCGGAAGCTTTTCATAGGACAGTTCTGAATAATCGCATAGCCTGCCCTTGGTTATACTCCTTATCTCTTCAAATACGCTTTGAGCATCTTCGTATGGAAATTGCTCTTTAAAGCCAAGTCTATGGGCAAGCTCTTTGAATATGAGCCAGTCTGGTTTTGCTTCGCCGGGCGGTTCTGAAAACTTTTCGCACAGGCTTACCGTTCTGTCCGAGCTCGTCATAACGCCGGTCTTTTCCCCCATCTGTGCTGCTGGCAGAACAAGATTTGCAAACTCACAGGTGTAGTTCCAGTAGGCATCCTGCACCACA